>CANRMW010000066.1 GCA_947631835.1 uncultured Clostridia bacterium
GTGGACGCGCCGGTGCTCTGGAACGCGGAGCACCCCGAGCAGTACACCCTGCGTCTCCTCACGGAGGGCGAAGTCATCGAGCAGAAGGTGGGCTTCACCAAGATCGAGATCCAAGACGGCGTGCTGCTTTTCAACGGTGTGCCGATCAAGCTGCGCGGCGTCAACCGCCACGACAGCGACCCGGTCACCGGCTATACGATCAGCCGCGAGCAGGCGAAGCGCGACCTGTTCCTGATGAAGCAGCACAACATCAATGCGATCCGCACGAGCCACTATCCGAACGCCCCGTGGTTCCCGCAGCTTTGCAGCGAGTACGGGTTCTACCTCATCGCCGAGGCGGACGTCGAGGGCCACGGCGCGGCGACCCAGAGCGGCGGGTACGATATGGACGAGTACGCCGCGAACGCGCTGAACCCGATCTTTGACGAAGCCATCGTCGATCGCGTGCAGCGTAGCGTCATCCGCGACAAGAACAACGCCTGCGTGCTGATGTGGTCCTACGGCAACGAGACCGGCTGGGGGCCGTGCTTTGAGCGGGCGGGCAAGTGGGTCCACAGCTACGACCCCGCGCGCCTCACGCATTACGAGAACACCTACTACAACGCCTGCGGGCATCAGAACGACCTCTCCGACATGGACGTCACGAGCCGGATGTACCCGCCGACCGAGTGGATCGACAGCTACTTTGCCGATCCGAACAATACAAGGCCGCTCGTGCTCTGCGAATATATCCATGCGATGGGCAACGGCCCCGGGGACGCCGAGGCGTACCAACAGCAGATCATGAAATACGACCGCTTCATGGGCGGCTTCGTCTGGGAGTGGTGCGACCACGCGGTCTACGGCGGCACGACGCCGGACAACCGCGACATCTTCCGCTACGGCGGGGACTTCGGAGAGTTCCCGCACGACGGCAATTTCTGCATGGACGGCCTCGTCTGGCCGGACCGCACGCCGCACACCGGCCTGCTCGAATACAAAAACGTGATCCGCCCCGTGCGCGCGAAGCTGCTCTCCGCCGACCCGGTGCGCGTGGAGCTCAAAAACTGGCGCGACTTCACCTCGACCTCGGAGTACCTGATCCTCTCGTGGGAGGTGCAGCAGGACGGCGACACCGTCGCGTGCGGCGTGGAGGAGGAGATCGACATCGCCCCGCATGAAACAGGCGTGCTCGAGCTGCCCGTCTCCGCGCCGGCGGACGGCACGGTCACGGTGCTTTTGAATTACAGCGCGAAGAAGGAGGACGGCGCGTTCTTCCCGAAGGGGCACGCGCTCGGCTTCGACCAGCTCGTCGTCTCCGAGGGGAAGTATGTCCCCGAGGCTCCCGTTCCCGGCGAAGTGTGTCTCGAGGAGGACGCGCGGACCGTCGTCGTTTCTTCGGACGCGTTCCGCTATGTGTTCGACAAGGGCACGGGGCTGTTCTCCTCCATGACGAAGCGCAACGTGCCGTTCCTCACCCGGCCGATGGCGTGGAACGTCTGGCGCGCGCCGACCGACAACGACCGGGGCGTGCGCGTGAAATGGGAGGCGGCGGGGTACGACCGCCCGATGGCGAAGGTCTACGAGACCGAGGCGAAGACAGAAAACGGTGCCGCGGTGCTCACGGCGAAGCTCTCCCTCGCGGGGGTGTGGCGCAGGCCGTTCCTGCATCTCGACGCGCGGTTCACGGTGGACGCGAACGGGCGCATTTCGGCGCGGATCGAGGCGCAGCGCGACCCTGCAAGGCCGTTCCTGCCGCGCTTCGGCGTCCGGCTCTTCCTGCCGAAAGCGTTTGATATGGCGGAGTATTTCGGCTTCGGCCCGTATGAATCGTACCTCGACAAGCACCGCGCCTCATACCTCGGGCGGTTCGCGCAGAAGATCGACGACCTCTACGAGGACTATATCAAGCCGCAGGAAAACGGAAGCCACTGCGGCTGCTCCGAGATCTCCGTCACCGACGGCGCGAGCGCCGTGACGTTCACGGGCGACGGGCTCTCCTTCAACCTCTCCCGCTATACGCAGGAGGAGCTCGGCGCGAAGGCCCACAACTACGAGCTCGACGAAGCGCCGGATTCCGTCTTCTGTGTCGATTACAGGATGAGCGGCGTCGGCTCGAATAGCTGCGGGCCGGAGCTCGCGGAGGAGATGCGGCTCAAAGAGGAGCAGTTCACCTTCGCGTTCGACCTCGATCTCGAATGAAATTTTTCGGGATTCCCTCTCGAGTTCCTCCGGAAAGGATGGATCCGAATGACGAAAATTACGGTACCGATCTCGAACGACTACTGCCCCCAGACGCTCTACCTCTACGGGACATACGGCGCGGACGGCGAGGCGAGCTTCGGCCTCTTCTGCTGGGCGTCGTGGTGTTGGCACGAAGGGCAGCTCTGCTTCATGGCGGCGATCGGCGAGTCGAAGAACACGCAGGACCGCATCCGCGCGAACGGCGTCTTTTCGGCGAACCTCGTGACGGAGGCGCTCCTCCCGTTTGCCGACCGGATGGGGAACCTCTCCGGGCGAAACGGCGGGAAGCGGGACGCGGGCGCGGCGGTCGAAAAGGGGCGCGTGCTCGACGTGGCCGATCCTTGCCGAGAGCCCGGTGAGCTTCGAGCTCGAGGTGTTCGAGACCGTGGAGCTCGGGGAGGGGAGCGTGCTGTTCCTTTGCCGCATCCGAAACGTGCTGCGCGACGAAGCCCTCGCGGACGCGGCGCAGAGTCCGGATGCGCGGCTCGCGGCGATCCGCCCCGTTTCCACGACGAACGAGACGTATTACGGCTGGGACGGCAGACCGCTCGGCGCTTGGGGCGAGCCGGGGAAGACCCTCGGCTGAGCAAAAAACCGAAACCGACACAGGCGGGGCGCCCTTTTGGACGCTCCGCCAAACTTTTGCCGTTTCGCCCTTGCAAAGTCTGCGGTTTTCACCTATAATAAAAACATGGAAACATCTTGTTCTGGGAGGCGTTTTTTATGCGGATCGAAAAGCTGTCGCCCGCGTTCAAGGACTACCTTTGGGGCGGGACAAAGCTGCGCGACGTATACGGGAAGGACTGCGATTTCGAAAAGATCGCGGAGAGCTGGGAGCTCTCGACGCACCCGGCGGGGCAGAGCCGCATCGCCGGCGGGCCGTTCGACGGTCTGACGCTCGGGGCGTACATCGAAACGCTCGGGCGCGACATCCTCGGGGAGAACGGGAAGAAATTCGAACAGTTCCCGGTGCTCATCAAGTTCATAGACGCGAAGGACCCGCTCTCCGTGCAGGTACACCCGAGCGACGCTTACGCGCTCGAACACGAGGGCGAGTACGGGAAGACCGAGATGTGGTACGTCGTGGACGCGGAGCCGGGCGCGTCGCTCTACTTCGGCGTGGAAAAAGAGATGACGCAGGACGAGTTCCGCCGGCGGATCGCCGAAAACACGCTGACCGAAGCGCTGCACAAAGCGCCGGTTCAGCGCGGCGACGTGTTCTTCATCGAATCCGGGACGGTCCATGCGATCGGCGCGGGGATCCTCGTCTGCGAGATCCAGCAGAACTCCAACACGACCTACCGCGTCTACGATTACGGCCGCGTCGGGGCGGACGGCAAGCCGCGCGAGCTGCACATCGAAAAGGCGGTCGCGGTCTCGAAGCTCACGCCGAGCGACACGTCGGCTGCAGTGCGCGCGCCGGAGAAGATCCCCGGCGGGCAGAAGACGCTACTCGCCTCTTGCCCGTATTTCACGACGGAAAAGATCGAGATCGACGGCACGGTTTTCCTCGAGGCGGGGGAGCGGTCCTTCCTCTCCGTCGTGCTCACCGAGGGCGAGGCGGAGGTCGCAGGGCCGGAAAACACGGTGCCGATGAAGGCGGCGGAGAGCGTTTTCGTCCCCGCCGGGACGGGGACCGTGAAGATCACAGGAAAATGCACGGCCGTCGTGACGGCGGTCTGAATGGGTTCAGGAGGGTTTGCCATGAGTGAAGCGGATTACACGCCGGAGAACGGCGAAGAGCTCGAAGAAGAGGATATGGTGCGCGGGGGGATCGTGCTGCTCGGCGAGCCGATGGGTCTTTTCATCGCGGAGGAGACCGGCGCGCTCGACGAGGTGACGCGCTTTTCGATGTCCACCGCCGGCGCGGAGCTGAACGTCGCGGTGGGGCTCGCACGCCTCGGGCACCGCGCGCTCTACTGCACGCGCCTCGGCGACGACCCGGTTGGCCGCCGCATTACGAAGATGATGGAGAAAAACGGCATCGCGACGGACCTCGTGCAGGTCACGAACGAGGCGCCGACAGGCATCATGTTCAAGAGCAAGACGGAAAACGGCGACCCGGACATCGCCTACTTTCGAAAGGGCAGCGCGGCGTCGCGGATCACGACGCACGACGTGGACAAGCTCGACCTCTTCGGCTGCGATTTCCTCCATGTGACGGGCATCTTCCCGGCGGTCTCGAAAAACGCGCTGGAGGCGGCGAAGCGTTTGATCTCCCGCGCGCGTGCGCTCGATATGTTTATCTCGTTCGATCCGAACCTGCGCCCGCAGCTCTGGGAGAGCGAGGCCGAGATGCGCCGCACGCTCAACGCCCTCGCGCTGGACGCGGACCTCGTGCTCCCCGGCATCTCCGAGGGAAAGCTCCTCACGAAGGGCGAGACGCCCGAGGAGATCGCCGCGTACTACCATGAACGCGGCGTCGGGAGCGTCGTCGTGAAGCTCGGCGACAAGGGCGCGTTCTGGTCCTCCTCCGACGGGGAAAACGGCTATGTTCCGGCGTTTCGCGTCGGGCACATCGTGGACACCGTCGGCGCGGGCGACGGCTTTGCGGCGGGCGTGATCAGCGCCGTCGCGGAGGGGCTGTCCCTTCGGGAGGCGGCGGTGCGCGGCGCGGCGATCGGCGCGATCCAGCTCACGAGCGAGAGCGACAACGAGGGCCTGCCCACGCGGGAACGGCTCGAGGCCGTCCTGCAGGCGGGGCACGTCTGAGGAGGCGCGTCATGGCAGAGCCGGAAACCGTCGTCCTGACGAATATGTGCATGGTCACGGACGGCAAAGGAAACGTATTGGTGCAGGACCGGAACGACCCCGGCTGGCCGGGGATCGTCTTCCCCGGCGGGCACGTCGAGCCGGGCGAGCCGTTCGTCGAGAGCGTCGTGCGGGAGGTCTATGAGGAGACGGGGCTTACCGTGGAGGATCCGACGCTCTGCGGCATCAAGCAGTTTCATCTCGACTGGGGCGGGCGCTACATCGTCCTGCTCTTTAAAGCCACGAAATTCCACGGCGAGCTGCGCGGCAGCAGCGAGGGCGAGGCGTTTTGGCTCCCGCGCGCCGAGCTGTTCGAGCGGAACACCGTCGAATCGCTCGGCGACATCGTGCGGGTGATGGAGAGCGGGACGCTCTCCGAGGCGTTCTATCCCGAAGAAGGCGAGTGCAGGCTGCTTTGAGGACGGACTTTTTGGACATTGACCGCCTCACCGACGGCGAGATTACCCTGCGGTGCGCGGAGAAAAGACCCGCCGACCCCGCAAAGGGCTTCGTCCCGGCATATCATTTCGAGATCCTTTCGCCCGCGGGCGGAAAAGCGGGCGTGTGCGACCTGCGGCTCGGGTACACAGAGAATCTCTATTATGGCGGGCACATCGGCTACACCGTCGATCCGCCGTTTCGCGGGCGTCACTACGCCGGAAAAGCCGTGAAGCTCCTGCTCGCGCTCGCGAAGCGCCACGGGATGGACCACCTGTTCATCACCTGCGTGCCGGAGAACGCCGCTTCGTACCAGACGTGCGTCTGGGCAGGCGGGCGGTATCTCGAGGCCGCCGAGCTGCCGGAGGACAACGATATGCGCGTGAACGACGGGAAGACGCGGGTCTGCGTCTTCCGATGGGACATTTGAGGCAAAGCGCTGCGGCGCGGAAAGGAAAAGCGATATGAGGACGCTGGTTCGATTCTTCCAGACGCTCGTCGTCTGCGCGCTGGTGGAGGTGCTCGTTCCCCTCGCGGTGACGCTGACCGTCCCCGGGGACGCGGGCTTCGGCGTGACGTATATCCTCTTTTTCATCATCGACCCGCTCTTTGCGGTGGTCTTCGGCGCATACGCCGGGCGCGCGCTGCGCGAGCGGTGGTTCGTGCCGCTCACCGTCGGCGCGGTCTATGTGCTCGGGGCGTGGTGCGTGTTCAGCTTTGGGGAACCGGCGTTCCTCTATTACGGCGGGCTGTATCTGGTGCTCGGGCTGATCGGGATGTTCTTCTCCGCGCTCCTCATGAACTGGCGCGAGGCGAAAAAACAGGCCGACGCCGAAAAAAAGATCCGCGCGGGAAAATGAGCCGCGCACAGAAAGAAAACAGGAAAGGGGAACCTCTATGACACCGCACAACGCTGCGAACAGGGGCGACATCGCAAAGACCGTCCTGATGCCCGGCGACCCGCTCCGGGCGAAATTCATCGCCGAAACGTATCTTGAAAACCCCGTCTGCTTCAACACGGTCCGGGGGATGCTGGGCTTCACCGGCACGTTCGAGGGCAGGCCCGTCTCCGTCATGGGCAGCGGGATGGGCATCCCGTCCATCGGCATTTACAGCTACGAGCTGTTTCACTTCTACGACGTGGAGGCGATCATCCGCGTCGGCTCGGCGGGCGGCATCGGCGACGGCGTGCAGCTGCGCGACCTCGTGATCGGGCAGGGCGCGTGCACCGATTCGAACTACGCGAAGCAGTTCGGCCTCCCGGGGACCTTCGCGCCGATCGCGGATTTCGGCCTGCTCGAAAAGGCCGTCTCCCTCGCGCGGGCGCGGAACGTGCCGTTCCACGTCGGAAACCTCGTCTCCTCCGACCTGTTTTACGGCGACGACCCGAACGGGACGGCCGCGTGGAAAAAGATGGGCGCGCTCGCCGTCGAGATGGAGGCGGCCGGGCTTTACATGAACGCCGCGCGCGCCGGGAAGAAGGCGCTCGTCATCGCGACGGTCTCCGACCTCATCTTCACCGGCGAGGAGACGACCGCCGAGGAACGCCAGACGACGTTCACCGAAATGATCGAGATCGCGCTGCGGCTCGCGTAAAAGGAGAAAGCATGACACGCGAAGAAATCTTGTCTCATGTGGACCATACGCTCCTTGGCGTGGCCGCCACGGAGCGGGACATTTTGGAGACCGTCGAGGACGGGATCCGTTTTCAAACGGCGAGCGTCTGCATCCCGCCGCGCTTTGTGCGCGCCGCCGCGGAGAAGAGCGCCGGGCGCGCTGCCATCTGCACGGTGATCGGGTTCCCGAACGGGTACAGCACGGCGCGGGCGAAGGCCGCGGAGATCGAAGACGCGGTCCGAAACGGCGCGGACGAGCTCGACACCGTGATCCCGATCGGCGCGGTAAAGGCCGGGGACTTTGTATCCGTGCTCGAAGAACTGAAGCGCCTGCGGGATGCGGCGGGGGAAAAGATCCTCAAGGTCATCATCGAGACCTGCCTGCTCAACGACGACGAGAAAAAGCGCCTCTGCGAGGTCGTCGCCGCATCCGGCGCGGACTACATCAAGACCTCCACGGGCTTTTCGACGGGCGGCGCGACGTTTGACGACGTGCGCCTGCTGCGGGAGTATTCCCCCGAAACGCTCAAGGTGAAAGCGGCGGGCGGCATCTCGGATTTTGAGGACGCGGAGAAGTTCCTGCGCCTTGGCGCGGACCGCCTCGGGACCTCGCGCCTTGTGAAGCTCCTGAAGGGAAGCGGCGGCCATGTTGGATGAGACGATGCGGAACCGCCTCGCGCGGGAGGCGATGCAAAACAGAGAGAAAGCCTACGTCCCGTATTCCGGGTTTGCGGTGGGCGCGGCGCTGCTCGCGAAAAGCGGGAAGATCTACGGCGGCGCGAACATCGAAAACGCCGCCTTCGGGCCGACGAACTGCGCCGAGCGCACGGCGTTTTTCAGCGCGGTCTTTGCGGGCGAGCGGGAATTTGAGGCGATCGCCGTCGCCGGCGGAAAAACGGGGGAGCCCGTCTCCGATTTCTGCGCGCCCTGCGGCGTCTGCCGCCAGGTGATGCGCGAGTTTTGTGGGCCGGATTTTGAGATCCTGCTCGCGGGGCCCGGTTCCGTGAAGCGGTACACCCTTTCCGAGCTGCTGCCGGAGAGCTTCGGCCCGGACGACCTGCGCTAGGAGGTTTTGTATGCTCGATCTTCATACGACGGACATCATCCGAAAAAAACGGCTCGGCGAAGCGCTCACCGACGGGGAGATCGACTTTGTGGTCTCCGGCGCGGTGGACGGCTCCATCCCGGATTATCAGCTCTCCGCGCTCCTGATGGCGATCTGTTTTCAGGGTATGACGGCACGGGAAACGGCAAAGCTGACGCTCTCCATGGCGGCTTCCGGGGAGACGGTCGATCTTTCGGCGCTCGGCGGCGTGACCGTGGACAAGCACTCGACGGGCGGCGTGGGCGACAAGACGAGCCTTGTGATCGTGCCGGCGGCGGCCGCGTGCGGCGTGAAGATTGCGAAGATGAGCGGGCGCGGCCTCGGGCATACGGGCGGCACGGTCGATAAGCTCGAGAGCATCCCCGGCACGCGGACGGATCTTTCGAGGGAGGAATTTTTGGAGGTCGTGCGGAAAACGGGCTGCGCGGTGATCGGGCAGTCCGGGGACCTCTGTCCGGCGGACAAAAAGCTCTATGCCCTGCGCGACGTGACCGCGACGGTCGAGAGCGTGCCGCTGATCGCCTCGAGCATCATGAGCAAAAAGATCGCCGCCGGGAGCGACTGCATCCTGCTCGACGTGAAAACCGGCGGGGGTGCTTTTATGAAGACGCTCCCCGAAGCGGAGACGCTTGCGCGCGAGATGGTGCGGATCGGGAAAAACGTCGGGCGGCGGACGGTAGCGCTTATCACGGATATGGACCGGCCGCTCGGACGCGCCGTCGGGAACGCGCTCGAGATCATCGAGGTCTGCGAGACGCTGCAGGGGCGCGGGCCGGCGGACCTGACGGCGGAGTGTGTGGAGCTCGCCGCGAACATGGTCGTCCTCGGCGGCAGGGCATCGGGCGTGGAGGCCGCCCGCGAAACGGTGCGTCAGGCGCTTCAAAACGGCGCGGCGTTCGAAAAATTCTGCGAGATGATCGCCGCGCAGGGCGGCGACGTCTCCTATCTGCGCGAGCCGGGGAAGTTCGCGCTCGGCGCGGTGCGCAAAACGGTCGAGGCGCCCATACCCGGCTTTGTGACGCGCGCGGCGGCGGAGGAGATCGGCCTTGCGAGCGTCGGGCTCGGCGCGGGAAGGGAGACCGTCGGCGAGGCGATCGACTTCGGCGCGGGCATCCTGCTCCACAAAAACCGGGGCGACTATGTCGAGGCCGGGGAGCCGCTCGCGACGCTCTTCACCTCCGAGAGAAAGCGGCTCGATGCGGCGGAAGAGCGTGTGCGCACTGCGTTTCGGATCGGGCCGGAAAAGCCCGCCGAACAGCCGTTGATCCTCGCGCGGATCGAATAAAGTCCCGGAAAAGAAAAAGGGAGGGCGGCGCCCTCCCTCACGGTCTATGTTTTTTGACGGCTCAGACCTTTTCCGGCTCTTCGTACTCGACGCCGAACGTCTCGACCGTCACCTTTTCCATGACCTGCTCCTCATTCGGCCGGTCGGACCAGTTGCGCGGCGCGGAGACGATCTTGTCCGCGACGTCCTGCCCGGCGATGACCTTGCCGAACGCGGCGTACTGGCCGTCGAGGTGCGGCGCGTCCGCGACCATGATGAAGAACTGGCTCCCGGCGCTGTTCGGGCGCTGGCTGCGCGCCATGGAGAGCACGCCGGTGGTGTGGCGCAGCGGATTCTTCACGCCGTTCGCCGCAA
>CANRMW010000067.1 GCA_947631835.1 uncultured Clostridia bacterium
ACGGCGATGCTCGACCCGCGCGGCCGCGCGGAGGTCATGGAGACCATCGAGCGGCTGAACCGGGAGCAGGGGATCACGATCGTGCTCATCACCCATTATATGGACGAAGCCGTCCGGGCGGGAAGGGTCGTCGTCATGGACGGGGGAAGGATCCTCCTGGAGGGCGCGCCGAGAGAGGTCTTCGCGCAGGTGGAGCTTTTGAAGCGCCACCAGCTCGACGTGCCGCAGGCGACGGAGCTTGCCTACCGGCTGCGTGCGGCGGGATGCGATCTCCCCGGCACGCCGCTCACCGAAGAAGAGTGCGTTCAGGCGGTCTACGCGTGCTTTGCGGCGGGGAAGGGGGCGTCCGTATGAGCGTGCTCGAGACAAAGGACCTGACCTATACCTACGGCATCGGGACACCGTTTGAGATCACGGCGGTGGACCGCGTCTCCGTTTCCGTGGAGGCGGGGGAGTTCCTCGGCGTGATCGGACACACCGGCAGCGGCAAGTCCACGCTGATCCAAATGCTCAACGGCCTCATCCGGCCGACCTCGGGCCAGGTGCTCCTGAACGGCGAGGACATCTGGGCAAAGCCGAAGGAGATCCGCCGCGTGCGGTTTAAGGTCGGCATGGTCTTCCAGTACCCGGAATATCAGCTCTTTGAGGAGACGGTCCTCAAGGATATCATGTTCGGCCCGAAAAATATGGGCCTCACCGACGCGCAGGCCGAGGAAAAGGCGCGGGAAGCGGCGCGCTTCACGGAGCTGAGGGAGGACCTCCTCGCGAAGTCCCCCTTTGAGCTTTCGGGCGGAGAGAAGCGCCGGGCGGCCATCGCGGGGGTCATCGCCATGGACCCGGATGTGCTGATCCTCGATGAGCCGGCGGCCGGGCTCGACCCGAAGGGCCGGGACATGATCCTCGCGCAGATCTCGAATTATCACAGGGAGCGGAACAACACCGTGATCCTTGTCTCGCATTCCATGGAGGACATCGGGCGCACGGCGGACCGTGTGCTCGTGATGAACGGCGGGCATGCGGAGTTCCTCGGCGAGACGCGCGCCGTTTTCTCCGAGGGGCGGGAGCTTTCCGAGGTGGGGCTGCGGCTCCCGCAGATCACGGCGATCCTCCGGCGGCTCTCCGAGATGGGAATGCCGGTTGGGGAGACCGTGCTGAGCGTGGACGAGGCATTTTTTCAGCTTTTGCCGCTTTTGAAGCGGAACGGCGGAAGGGGGGAGCGCGCGTGATCTCCGACATTACATTGGGGCAGTTTTTCCCCGGGGATTCCGTCATGCACAGGCTCGACCCCCGCGTGAAGCTCTGTATGACGGTGTATTACATCGTGCTGATCTTCTGCGCGCACAACTGGGTCGTTCTGGCGCTGACGGTGCTGATGGCGCTTTCGGGCGTGCTGCTCTCGAAGGTGCCGGCAAAGCAATATCTGAAAAGCCTGAAGCCCATCTGGTTCCTCGTGGCGTTCACAGGGATCCTGAACCTGTTTTACGGCTCGGGGGAGCCCGTCTGGTCGTTCTGGGTGCTGAAGATCACGCGCGCCGGCATCGTGAACGCGGTGATGATCTCCGTGCGGCTCGTCGTGCTGATCCTCATCAGCTCCGTGCTGACGTTCACCACCTCGCCGACGCAGCTCACCGACGCCATCGAGCGTGTTTTGAAGCCGCTCGCGCTGCTGCACGTTCCGGTGCATGAGTTTGCGATGATGATGACGATCGCGCTCCGCTTCGTGCCGACGCTTCTGGAAGAGACGGACAAGATCATGTCCGCGCAGAAGGCGAGGGGCGCGGATATGGAGAGCGGTGGCCTCGGCCAGCGGATCCGCGCGCTGATCCCGGTGCTCATCCCGCTGTTCGTCTCGGCGTTCCGCCGGGCGTTTGACCTTGCGACGGCCATGGAGAGCCGGTGCTACCACGGCGGGGCGGGCCGGACGCGGATGAAGATCCTGAAAATGGGCCGCGTGGACTTTTTCGCCGTGGGGATCTGCCTCACCTATCTCGCGGTGTTCATCGTTTTGTGCGTCGCGGTCCCGGCGGCGGTTTGACCTTTTGAGAGAGGAGGCGGCGGTTTGAATCTGCTCGTCACCATGCAGTTTGACGGCTCGGGGTATCATGGATGGCAGGTACAGGAAAACGCCGTCTCGGTGCAGAGCGTTTTCCAGGACGCGCTTTTCCGCGTGCTGGGGGAACGCCCGGACCTGAAAGCGTGCAGCCGCACCGATACCGGCGTGCACGCGCGGGAGTTCTGCCTTTCCCTCCGGCCGGCGCGGGAGATCCCGCCCGAACGGCTGCTTGCCGCGCTGAACCATTTTTTGCCGAAGGACATCGCGGTGCTTTCCGTGCGGCGGGTGCCGGAGGATTTCCACGCGCGCTACTGCTGCCGGGGAAAGCGGTATGTCTATGAGATCTGGAACCGTCCGGTGCGCAGCGCGTTCCTCTCCGGGCGCGCGCTGCACGAATACCGGCGGATCGACGAAGCGCTGCTGGACCGGGCGGCGTCGCATTTTCTCGGCGCGCACGATTTCACCTCGTTCTGCACGGCGGACCGGCGGGACGCGGGAGACCTCACGCGGACGGTCACGGAGAGCCGCGTGCGGCGGGAAGGGGACTTTGTCCGGTTTTCCGTCGCGGCGGACGGTTTCCTTTACAACATGGTCCGCATCATGACGGGAACGCTCCTCGCCGTGCATCGCGGGAGGATCGCCCCGGAGGACATCCCCGGGATCTTGGAAAAGAGAGACAGGAAATTTGCCGGCCCCACCGCTCCGGCGTGCGGGCTGTATCTGGACAGGGTCTTTTACGATCTGCCCGATGAGGTTTGATATGGCGGGAAAAAGGAAGTGGAAAACCAAAGAGGAGGAGCGACGCCGGGTCCGCCGCGCGGCAAGGGAAGCGGAATCCGTGGAGGACCCGCCGCTGCGTCTCGTGGAGGAAGACGACGCTGCGGCGGAGCCCGACGGGGAAGAAGCGTCCGCCGAGGAAGGCGGGCTTCGGGTCGTCCCGTCGGAGAGGCAGCGCAGGCGCGCGAGGAGGAAAGCCGTGCCGCGCACCGCGCGGATCATCTACCGCGTCACGTTCGTGCTTTTGATCGCGGCGCTGGCGCTCGCCGTTTTTGAGAACCGGGATCACCTCACGCCGCAGAATCTCGCCAACTGGGTGCGCACGCGCGTGGTCGGCTTCGGCTACGGGGAAGGGTACCCGGCGGGCATCCCCGGCAGCGGAGCGGAGCCGGGGAATTTCGGCGCGGACGACGGGAATGTCTATGTGGTGAGCGATACGGCGCTCACCGTGCTCAATTCCACGGCGAAGGAGCTTTTCAGCGCGCGGCACAGCTACAACGCGCCGGCGGTCGCGGCGGCGAACGGCCGCTTTCTGCTCTACAACATGGGCGGCAGCGGGTACCGCGTGGAGAACGCCTCCGGGACGCAGGTGTCCGGCGTCGCCGAGGCCGACATCACCGTCGGGACGATCTGCGCCTCCGGGAAATTCGCGCTGTGCATCCAGCCGACGGACTACGCCTCGCGGCTTCTGGTGTTTAAGAGCGACGGGACGCTGCAATACAGATATGATTTCGCGGATACGCACATCACGGCCGTCGCGCTGAACGGCGAAGGGACGAAGGGCGCGGTCGCCGCCGTGACGAGCCGCAGCGGCGAGCTGGTGACGGAGATCACGTTCCTCGACTTTTCTTCGCCGGAGCCGATCTCCGTGCTGGAGACGCGCGGCAACCTGATCTTCGGGCTGCTCTGGGCGCGCAGCGGCAGGCTCCTCGCTGTGGGTGACGCCGCCGTGCTTGTGGGAAACGAACGCGGTCTTGACGCATACGATTACGGCGGGAGCACGGTCACCGCGTACTGCCTCACCGAGAACCGGGCGGTCGTCTCCGTCTCGAATTACGCGTATGGGGGAGACAGCACGCTGCTGATCTTCCGGGACAGCGCGGAGCCGCTCGCGGTGCCGCTGGAGCAGCGCGCCTCGTGGCTGTCGAGCGCGGGCGGGAAGGTCGCGGCGCTCCTTCCGGGTGAAGTGATCTCGGTGGACCTGACCACCGGGCGGGCGGAGTCCTCCTGCGCGGCGCAGAATGATACCAAGGCCATCGCAATGGGAGACGAGGGCTCCGTCTATCTTCTCGGCGTGCGCGAACTGCGCCGGGAGAATCTCTCCGTGATCCGGCAAAACGCGAACGGAGAGGAATGAGTCTTGCGTATGACTTCATTTCGTGATATACTTGTTTTCAGCGGTGTTTATCCGCATTGAAAAGAGGGGATACTATGTATTATGCGCTGGACATCGCGGCGGTCGTCGTCTTTATTATCTTTGCCGCGGTGGGAGCCAAAAAGGGACTCGTCAAAGCGTGCGCCGATTTTCTCGGTTCGATCCTTGCGATGATCGGCGCGGCGCTGCTGAGCATGCCGGCGGCGCAGTGGGTCTTTGACACGTTTTTCCGCGAGCCGCTGCAGGAGAAGATTGCCGCGGCGGTGGAGGGGCTTTCCGTGGGAGAAGCGGTGCAGTCCGTCTTTTCGGCGTTTCCGGAGCTGATCCAGCGTGCGCTGGCGGCGGTCCAGATCACGCAGGGGAGCGTCGTGGCGCAGCTTCAGGACAGCACCGACGCCGTGGCCGTGGGGATCACGGAAGCGCTCGCGCCGATGCTCGTGGGGCTGATGTCCGCCATGACGATGGTGGTGCTGTTCGTGCTGCTGGTCGTGGTGATCCGGGCGGCGGCGGCGCTGCTCACCGGGCTTTTCGATCTGCCCATCCTCCACGGGCTCAACACCGCGGCGGGCGCGGTCCTCGGGGCGCTCGTTTCTCTGCCGGTGCTGTGGGTGGCGTTCGCGTGCATCCGCACCTTCACGCCGCTCCTTGCGGAGGATATGCAGGCGCAGGTGCAGATCCTGCTGAACCACTCGCTGTTTGCCGGAATGATCTATGAGATGAACCCCGCGTATTGGCTGCTGGGCTGAAGCTCGTTCAAATATTGGCCGTGATCACGGCGTGAAAAGGGGAAAAGGGAATGTCGTCAGAAACGCGAAGGACAAAAAAACCGATCAATCAAAATCTCACGATCCCGAATGCGCTGAGCGTGTTCCGCATTCTCCTTGTGCCGCTCCTTGCGGTGTTTCTGCTGCGGAACGATCTGATCCAGGCGATCGTGACGCTGGGGCTTTCCGGCCTCTCCGATGTACTGGACGGGATGATCGCGCGGCGCTTCAACCAGGTGACGGAGCTCGGCAAGATGCTCGATCCCCTCGCGGACAAAATGACGCAGGCGACCATTGCGATCTGCGCCGCCGTGACGTTTCCGGTGCTGCGTCTGTTTCTGGCGCTGCTCGTCGTCAAAGAGGTGCTGATGCTCTGCGGCGGCGTGTTCCTCCTGAAAAAGGGAAAGCGCCCCTGCGCGGCGAAGTGGTTCGGGAAGCTCTCCACGACGCTCTTTTACTTCTCCATCGGTCTGGTGATCCTCATGGAGTGCCTGCAGGTTTCGGAGGAGGTCTTCCAGGCCGTCTCCCTCTCCGCTTTGGGGATCACAGCGGTGTTCATGATCTATTCGTTTATCCGATATTTTCTGCTGTTTCTGGAGATCCTCCGGTCGAACGACAGCGTGCATAAGATCGACCTGTCCGCCGAGATACGGGCGAAAAAAAGCAGGGAATGACCCCTGCACGGAAAGGAGTTTTGCGGCATGGTGATGATGTGTTCGCGGTGTAAGAAGCGCCCGGCGGTCGTCTACGTCTCGCAGTCGAATGATATGCGCCACACGCAGGGATACTGTCTGGTCTGCGCGAAAGAGCTCGGCATCAAGCCGGTCAACGATATCATGGAGAAGATGGGCATCACGGAGGACCAGCTCGAGGCTATGAGCGAGAGCATGAGCGGCCTGATGAATCTGCCCGAGGAAGAAGGCTTTGAGCCGGGCGGCGCGGTGCCGTTCCCGGCGGAGATTTTGGGGCAGTTCGGGATGAACGCGCACGGAGACGGGACCTCGCCGGGCGGCGCCCCGCGCGGCCAGCGGCCCGCTCCGGGAAACGAGCAGAAAAAGCCGAAGCGCAAGCATATCCCCGCCTACTGCACCGATCTGACAGAGAAAGCGCGCACCGGCAGGCTCGACCGCATCGTCGGGCGGCAGCGGGAGATCGAGCGCGTGGTGCAGATCCTCTCGCGCCGGACGAAAAACAACCCCCGCCTGATCGGCGAGCCGGGCGTCGGCAAGACGGCTGTTGCCGAAGGGCTGGCACTGCGGATTGCCGAGGGCAATGTCCCCGCGAAGCTGCGGGATCGGGAGGTGCAGCTCCTCGATCTGACGGCGCTTGTCGCCGGCACGCAGTTCCGCGGGCAGTTCGAGAGCAGGATCAAGGGGCTCGTGGACGAGGTCAAGCAGGAGGGGAACATCATCCTCTTTATCGATGAGGTGCACAATCTCGTCGGCACGGGGGACGCGGAGGGGAGCATGAACGCCGCGAATATCCTCAAGCCCGCGCTTTCCCGGGGCGAGATCCAGGTGATCGGCGCGACCACCTTCTCCGAATACCGGAAATATATCGAAAAGGATGCGGCGCTCGAGCGCCGGTTCCAGCCCGTCACGGTGACGGAGCCTTCCATCCGGGATACCGCCGAGATCCTGCGCGGCATCAAAACATATTATGAGAACTTTCACAGCGTCCGCGTTTCGGACGGGATCGTGGAGCGCATCGCCGTCCTCGCGGAGCGGTATATCAGCGACCGGTACCTGCCCGACAAGGCGATCGACCTGCTGGACGAGGCGTGCGCCTGCTGCGCCCTGCGCAACAAGCGGCGCGCCGAGTACGAGGACGTATCCGCGAGGCTGGACGCGGAAAAGAAGCGGGAGACCGAGCTTGCCGCCGTGGAGAACGTCGATTACGAGGCGCTCGCGAACGCGCGGCAGAAGGTCGCGGCGATGGAGCAGACGCTCTCCGCGTTCACCGAGGAGGACATCGCGCCCAGCGTGACGGAGGGCGACCTCGCCTATGTGATCGAGCTTTGGACCGGGATCCCCGCGTCGAAGATCGAACAGTCGGAGCTGGGAAAGCTCGCGCATATCGAAGAGAAGCTGAAGGAGAAGATCATCGGGCAGGACGAGGCGATCTCCGCCGTGTCCGCCGCCATTCGGCGCAGCCGGGTGCAGATCAGCCCGCGCCGCCGTCCCGCGTCCTTCATCTTTGTCGGCCCGACCGGGACGGGCAAGACCGAGCTGGTGCGGGTCCTCGCGAACGAGCTCTTCGATTCCCCGGAGACGATGATCCGGCTGGATATGTCGGAGTTCATGGAGAAGCACTCCGTCTCGAAGATCATCGGTTCGCCGCCGGGCTATGTCGGCTACGACGAGGCCGGGCAGCTCACGGAGAAGGTGCGCCGCCGCCCGTATTCGGTGCTGCTGTTCGATGAGATCGAAAAGGCGCATCCCGATGTGATGAACATCCTCCTGCAGATTTTGGACGAGGGGCGGATCACGGACGCGCACGGGCGGACGGTGAACTTCGAGAACACCGTCATCGTCATGACCTCGAACGCGGGGAGCAACAACCGGGAGTCTCTGGTGGGATTCAACCGCACCGCAAACGAGATCAACCGGGAGAAGGCCATGAAGGCGCTTTCCGAGTTCCTGCGGCCGGAGTTTTTGAGCCGTGTGGATGAGGTGATCGTGTTCCGGGCGTTCACCGAGGAGGATTACCGTGCGATCGCGGAGCTGATGCTCTCGGAGTATGTGACGACGCTCGGGGAGCGGGGCATCCGCCTGACGTGGACGAAGGAGGCCGTGGCGCAGATCGCAAAACGCTCCTTCGGGGGAAAGAGCGGCGCGCGCGACCTGCGCAACACCATCCGCAGGACGGTGGAGGATCGGCTGACCGCGCTGCTGGTCGAGCGCGGTGAGGGGAACATCGCCGCCGTCGCCGTGGTGGAGAAGGACGGAGAAGTCGCGCTGGAAGCGATCTGAGAGAAAACGAAAAAGACCGCCGCATCGATGAGGTGCGGCGGTTTGGCAACGGTCGGAAAACGGGGAGGAACGGAGCTTTGGGCGAAGGAACGAGCAAGCTGGTGATCCTGCGGGGAAATTCGGGGAGCGGCAAGACCTCTGCGGCGAAAGCGCTGCAGAGGCATTTCGGAAGGAACACGCTGGTCCTCTCGCAGGACACCGTGCGCAGAGAGATGCTCTACGCGAAGGACGGGTACGGCACGGCGGCGGTTCCGCTGCTCACGGAACTGTTGCGCTATGGGGCGGAGCACCACGGCGTCGTGATCCTGGAGGGGATCCTGAACGCGCGGTGGTACAGGCCGCTGTTCGAGAAGGCGCTCGAATTTTTCGGCGCGGAGATCTACGCATACTATTACGATCTGCCCTTTGAGGAGACGCTGAAGCGCCATGAGACGAAGCCGAACCGGGCCGAGTTCGGCGAGGCGGAGATGCGGCGCTGGTGGGTCGAACAGGACCTGATCGGGCTGATCCCGGAGAAAAGGATCACGGGCGGGATGACACTGGACGAGACCGTCCGGATGATCGTCTCCGACCTCGCGGCGGGGAGATAGGCCGCAGGGCATCCGAAAAGCGGCGTTTGCGGCGGACGGCTGAGAGTCGCGTCTTTGCAGGCCGCCGAGACGTTTTTCTTCTTGGGGAGAAGTTCGCTTTTGTTTTGCCCGGCGCCTGCGGGCAAAACAAAGGAGCGGCGCGGCCGAAGCCGCGCTGCTCCCGTTTGAAGACGACAGGTTTTCCGGCTTTTTATGCCGGATCTTTTATTTTCCGCTGCCGCGCGGGGCGGCGAAGAGCTGCAGCAGGAGGACCAAAAAGCTGCCGAGCACCGCGCAAATGCTGCGCAGGAACGCGGTATCCGCGAGGGAGGCAAAATGCCCCGCCATGACGAGAGAGAGGATCTCGAAGAACTGGAAGATCATCGCGCAGAACGCAAACGCGTAGGAGAGCCAGAGCGAGAACGAACCGCCTTTTTTGAAGGCAATCTTCACGAGGGGAAGGACGACCGCGGCGACGCCGAATACGATGCTGATCACATTAAAGACCATAAAGGAACACCTCCATTTTCTAATGTCCCATTATACACGCTTCCCGCCGCACTGTCAAGAAGCGTGTCGAAAAAAGGACGGGACGAAAAACCGTCCGCCGGGGGGCCGGCGGACGGCAATTTTCTGTTCAGGGGAGCGTTATTCGACCTCACCCGCGGCCTTCGCGGCCTCGATGACCTTCTGCGCGACGTTCGAAGGCGTCTCTTCATAGCGGACGAACTCGAACGTGAAGCTCCCGCGGCCCTGCGTCACCTGGCGGAGGAACGTGGAGAAATCGTGCATTTCGGCCATGGGGACTTCGGCCTCGACGGTCTGGTACCCCGGGGTCGCCGGGTGCATGCCCAGCACGCGGCCGCGGCGCTTATTGACCTCGCCCATCACGTCGCCCATGTTGGCGTCCGGGACGGTGGAGCGCAGCGTGCCGATGGGTTCGAGGAGCACCGGGTTCGCCTGCGGCATACCGGCCTTGTAGGCGAGGGACGCGGCGGTCTTGAACGCCATTTCGCTGGAGTCCACGGGGTGGTAGGAGCCGTCGTACAGAACGGCCTTCAGGCCGACCACCGGATACCCCGCGAGGACGCCCTTCTGGATGCACTCTCTCAGGCCCTTTTCAACGGCGGGGAAGAAGCCCTTCGGCACGGAACCGCCGACGACGCGCTCGCCAAACTCGAGCCCGTCGGAATCGCA
>CANRMW010000068.1 GCA_947631835.1 uncultured Clostridia bacterium
CTCGACCATACTTTCCATGATTCGTGAAATCATATTCGGCGTTGGTTTTGCGCTCCTGCTGCCGCTGTTTTTCGGGCTTGACGGCGTATTGTATTCCATGCCGGTTTCCGATATTTTGACCGCCGTCGTCTCGGCAGTTGTGATTGCTTCCACCTATAAACAGTTGTCCCGCAAGCAAGGGGCGGATTCTTTTGCTGGATGCGACAGCGAATGATCCTGAATCGGAATTGTTTACCATCGGTGGAGCTGGAATGATTGTATAAGTCTAAAAAGCCCTTAGCTGTGAGATTCACGGCTGAGGGCTTTTGGCGTTGCCGGCAAAAAGCTCTCGGCTTTGCGAAGAGTCCCAACTTGAGAGAATATGCCGACGGCTGAAGACAGATGTGCCGCTGCGCTCTACCTTTGCATGGAGAAGACGCACTTTGCGGTCCAGCGCTGCTCCTTTTGCAGGAAAACCCCGTCAAGACAGCAGCGGTCTGGCTGTCATGACGGGGTTCTGCTGTCCGGTTTTGCGGGGCGATCGGGAACGCGGCCAGGCTTTTGCGTCAAAAACTGCCGAGTTCGAGGATCTCGACGTTTTTTGTCAAAAGGTCGGAATACTGGACGGTGTGGCATTTGGGGGCGCCGCTGCTGTATTCCTCGATCTGAAAGATGTGCGGATAGATCCCCTTGATCACGACGGCTTCGTTCTGCACGCATACCTTTGGGTGCGAAAGCGAGACGTTGACGTGGACCCTCGGGTCCGTCCGAAACAGGCGGCTGAGCTCGTTTTTCACTGCGTCTAAAGATGTCATAAAACCCTCCCGGTCAGGTGGTCCGCCGCGGGAACGTGTCCTGCGGCGCGGATGAGAATGTTGACTGCGGCCTTGCCGCCGCCCTTGTGCAGGGGGAATGCGGCATGTGGTGCGAAAGGAAGGTCCCGTGGGGCGGGGCTTGCGGGAAAGCCGGAAACGTGCGCGTTTCCGGCCCGCTCCACGGCGGCGGTCCCTTTGGCCCGATGCGTTACGGCAGAAGCGGCGGGCCGATGATCCGGAGAGGCGACCGAGCGGGAAGAAAGATCCAAATATAGCGGCTGCCGTCGGCATATCGCGCTGAAATACGCTCTCCAAGCAACGATGCTCTGTGTCTATTATATCATAGATTTTGGGGGATTTCAAAGGGAAATTTGGAGTGGT
This sequence comes from uncultured Clostridia bacterium, assembly GCA_947631835.1. Classification (GTDB taxonomy): domain Bacteria; phylum Bacillota; class Clostridia; order Oscillospirales; family Acutalibacteraceae; genus Hominenteromicrobium. Next base: position 1,176 of record CANRMW010000068.1, read on the forward strand.
GCGGGATGTTTTTTTTCTTTGCCGGCGTTTGCCGGAGGCGTTCTGCGATGTTCCTCGAGTGGGTGCCGCGACGCAATAGCCATTGAAGTTTAGAGATGTTCGGAGGGGCTTTTCCGACAGTTGGGCACGGCCGCCGCCCTTTTTTGCGAAAAACGGTGGAAATGTGTGCTAAGATGTGCTATAATAGACAGCGGATTTTGAGTCCGGGGCGGGGAACGGGAAGGAAAGCGTCGAAAACCGGTCGCATCCCAGTCCGCCAACAGCAAACGCATTTTGAGATAAATGAAAAAACCAGGAGGCTGTTTCATGAAAGACGCAACAAAATGTCTCCACGCGGGGTATACGCCGAAAAACTCCGAGCCGCGCGTGGTGCCGATCGTGCAGAGCACGACGTATGTCTACGACAACACCGAGGAGGTCGCCGCGGTCTTTGACGACCCGACGAAGTCCCTGATCTATTCGCGCTTCGCGAACCCGACCGTCATGGCCGTGGAGGAGAAGATCGCCGCGCTCGAGGGCGGCGTCGGCGCGATGTGCACGACCTCCGGGCAGGCGGCGACGCTGCTCTCCGTGCTGAACATCTGCGAGGCGGGGGACAGCATCATCAGCACGACGGAGATCTACGGCGGGACGGTGAACCTCTTCTCGTTCACGCTCAAGAAGATGGGCATTGAGTGCATCTTCATCGACCGGAACGCGAGCGACGAGGAGATCCACGCGGCGTTCAAGCCGAACACGAAGCTCGTCTTCGGGGAGACCATTGCGAACCCGGCGCTCACCGTGCTGGACATCTCTCGTTTCGCCGCGATCGCCCACGCGCACCATGTGCCGCTGATCGTGGACAACACCTTCGCGACGCCGATCCTCTGCAAGCCGATCGACTTCGGCGCGGACATCGTCGTGCATTCCACCTCGAAATACATGGACGGCCATGCGGTGCAGGTCGGCGGCGTGATCGTGGACAGCGGCAACTTCGACTGGGAGAGCGGGAACTTCCCAGGCATCACGGAGCCGGATGAATCGTATCACGGCCTCTGCTACACGAAGCAGTACGGGAAGATGGCGTACATTCTCAAGGCGCGGATGCAGCTCATGCGCGACTTCGGCGTCTATCCGGCGGCGCACTCGGCGTTTCTGCTGAACCTCGGCCTCGAGACGCTGAGCGTGCGCATGAAGCAGTACTGCGAGAACGCGATGGTCGTCGCGAACTATCTCGCGGCGAGCGACAAGGTGGAGCGCGTGATCTATCCCGGCCTGCCTGGGGACGCGTGCCATGCCCTCGCGCAGAAATACCTCAAGGGCGCGAGCGGCGTGATCTCGTTCGTGGTGAAGGGCGGCAAGGCGGCCGCGATGCGCTTCATGAACGCGCTGGAGCTCGCCTCCAACGAGGTCCACGTCGCGGACATCCGCACCTGTGTGCTGCACCCCGCGAGCGAGACGCACCGCCAGCTCACCGACGAGCAGCTCGTCGCGGCGGGCATCGAGGCGGGGATGGTCCGGTTCTCCGTGGGGCTCGAGGATGTGGAAGACATCCTCGCCGACCTCGAACAAGCGCTCGCGAAGGTCTGATCTCAAAGAACGGGGCGGGCTTCCGGGTTTTCGGGAGCGCCGCCCTCCTTTAAGGGGGAAACGGGCCCATTAATACCGCCTTTCTCCGGAAGATAAAGCGGTTGGCGCTTTAAGAAAATAAATAAGCACGGAAAGCGGCGGAGCGGCGCGGATCCGGGAGGATGCGGGCCGATGATGGGCTTTTGTCCGGAAACGCGAAAAAAATTTCAGAAAAGTTACGAAAAGCCCTTGAAAAAATTACAGGTGTGTAATATAATAGAGAAAACCACAGAATAGAGTGGCTTCTACCCGATGGAACACAAAGGGGGAGTTCTATGATTCAAAATTGGAAACGCTGCGCGGCCGCCGGTTTGGCTGCGGTCCTGCTTTGCCAGACGCTTCCCGCTTTCGCGAGCAGCGCCGAGGATTACGAGGCACAGATGGATGGGATCGACCAGGAGATCAGCGAGATCGAGCAGCAGCAGGAAGAGAACGCCGCCGAGGCGGACAGGCTGAACGCCGACCTGGACCGTCTGCGGGGCGAAAAAGAGGAGGCGGAGGAATACCAGCGCCTTCTGGAAGAGAAGATCGAGAATTACGAGACGCGGATCGATCTCGCGCGGGAGCGCATCGCCGAACTGAACGGCAACATCCTCGAGCTCGAAAAGGAGATCCGTCAGGCGGACCTCGACTATGCGGACACGCTGGAAAAGCTCAAGGAGCGTCTGCGCGCGCTGTACATATCCGGCGGCGAGCTGACCACCCTGCAGATCCTTCTCGATTCCACGAGCCTTTACGATTACGCGCTGCGTTCGGAGGCGGTGAAGAGCGTTTCCCGCCACGACAGCGAGCTGATGGACGAGATCAAGGAATATATGCGGATCACGCAGGACAAGCGTGAGGCCGTCAGCAAGCAGAAAGACGAGGTCGGAGAGCAGAAGAAGGGCCTTGAGGCCACCCAGAAGGAGCTGCAGGCGCTCGAAAAGGAAAACGCCGCGCTCATCGAGGAACTGAATCTCAAGACCAAGGAAACAGAGGACGCCCTCGCCGAGAAGGCGGCGGAGAAGGCCGCGTATGACGCGTATATCCAAGAACTGATCGCCGAGCAGAACGAGCTCATGCGGCAGGAAGAGGAGCGCCGCCGGCAGGAAGAGGCCGGCTTGACCGGGGAGAACGGTGAGACCGGGAGCGGGGACGCCAGTATGTTGAACACGGGCGAACTCAGCTTCATGTGGCCGCTGCCCGGATACGGCAGAGAGGCTATCACGCAGCACTTCGGAGAGTATTACGGCGGCGAGGCCCACAACGGTCTCGACATCGGCGCTCCCTACGGCACGCCGATCGTGGCGGCGGAAGCGGGCAAGGTCGTTTCTGCGGAGTACCACGACTCGTGGGGCAACAACGTGTTGATCTGGCACAACGGCACCTACTCCACGCGGTACGCGCACATGAGCTCCATGGCGGTCTCCGCCGGCACCTATGTCTCGAAGGGGCAGGTCATCGGCTATGTCGGTTCCACCGGCTATTCCGACGGCAACCATCTGCACTTTGAGGTCTATGTGAACGGCAGCCGTGTGAATCCGGAAGGATATGTGTGATCCCTGAAATAAAAAATGCGGAAAGCCCTTTTGTCTTAGCGCGAAGGGGCTTTTTGTGTTGACTTTCCCGCCCGCGTCCGGTACAATGAAAACAGCCCGGTGCGGAGGCTCTTGCATTGAAAGGAGAGGCGCATCATGGAACCGTTCGGATTTGCGGAGATGCAGCACTTCCAAAGGGAGCTGCAGGAAAAATACAAAGCGCTGTGGGGCGGGCTCGCTTCGGAGAAGGGGGTCCGATCCTTCCTTTGGATGTACGGCGAGATCGCGGAGGCTGCGGATATCCTCAAAAAAGAGGGGGAGCAGGCCATCCTCCGGGACCCCAAGACGCGGCGTCATTTCATCGAGGAGCTGACCGACGTGCTGATGTATTTCAACGACGTCTGCCTCTGTTATGATATCACGCCCGAGGAGCTCGTCGCGGTGTACCGCGAAAAACACGAGCGCAACATGAACCGCTGGGAGGTGCAGCAGCATGACTGACCGGAAGATCTCCTTCACGGGAAAACGCGTGAAGATCATCGGCGACAGCATCGCCGCGGGGATCGGGAGCTCCGGCTGCAGGAAGACGGAGGAGGTCGTTTTCACCGACGGCAAGGATTTTCACCGGCATGAAGCGCCGAACAGTTGGTGGGGACTTTTGGCGCGGTATTTCGAGGAGAACGGCTTTGGCTGCACGGTGCGGAACCTCGGCTGCGGCGGCGCGAACACAACGCAGATCCTGCGCCACCTGCCGGAGCTGATCGAAGACGGGGACGAGATCGTTTTCGTCTTGATGGGCCTCAACGACCGCAAACGCGTGAACGGCCTTTTCGAGTGCCGGGAAAACACGGCGCGTCTGATCGACCTGCTGCGCGGGATGGGGAAGGAGGTCGTGCTGTTCACGCCGACGCCGTCCACCTACGAGAACGAGCACTTTGAAAACCGGCTGCACCGCACGGAGGAGATCGTCGCGATCCTGCGGGATACTGCGGCGGAGAAGGATGTGCCGCTGGTGGACCTGCACCGCTTCATCACGGCGTACCTCGCGGAAAACGGGCTTTGCATCGAGGACATCGTGCTGGGGGAGGGCTGCCGGAACGACGGGCTGCACCCCGCCGACGCGATGCAGCGGTTGATGTTCGAATGCACGCGCCGCGTGCTCGGGATCGGCCGGGGAGAAGAGGAAGACGCGTTCTTTTCCAAAAGGGCTTGACTTTTTTCTGAAATTCGGGTATACTAAACGGGTATAATAACGGCGGGATTCTTTTTCCGTTTGTCTTGACTTTCCTCTTAGGCTGTGATATAATACCACTTGCGATTCGGAGAGGTGTCCGAGTGGATTATGGAGCTGGTCTTGAAAACCAGTGATCCCGCAAGGGACCAAGAGTTCGAATCTCTTCCTCTCCGCCAACGAGTATAAGCGTTTTTGATAGATTCACCGTGGAGAAGTACCCAAGTGGTGAAGGGGCTCCCCTGCTAAGGGAGTAGGTCGGGTTACCGGCGCATGGGTTCAAATCCCATCTTCTCCGCCACGTCCCGGGAGCTTAAGCTGTTGAGCTCCCGGGAGTTTTTTTGGTGTTTTACAAACGAAGCTACTTATCAAAGTCGATTCTCGGCCTTACCTAACGTTCATTACCTGTTTGTTCAAATAGCTTTTGGAAATAGGCTTTCTACCTTTCGCTTACTAAACATTTATGGAGGAGAAAAATGGAACCATTGGTTTTGCTCATTTCACTGCTTTTCGGAGTCACTTTTTCTGTCTTAGTATTCAACTATTTCCGTAGAAAAATGATAGTGAAAAAAACAAGTGAAAAAATAAAAAAATTGTATGAAGTAAATGCAAAATACTCGTTTCACGCAGATATAAAAAATATGCAGCTAACACATTCACTGAATACGAAATCACAGTATGATAAATATCAGGTGGTGCAGCTTTTGAATTATGCAGTCTTGTTTGATGAAAATGTAGTTAAAACGTTGGAGGCGCTATCTGAAAACAGAGAAAAATACGGTTCTTACTGTGATGAAATTAAAAGTATTGAATCAAGTGTGACGAGGGAGAAGGCAAGAAAAACGCATATTTCTTTCAAGCAATACCAAACAATAGAAGAGAAGTTATTTTTAAAAAAGCAATTAAAACCAGTTCTTGATTGTTCTATACGGTGCGACGTTACTTATTCAAGTCCTAAAGGTAGAAATCATTACGCGAAATGGTGTATCTACTCGGCGGAGGAAGCTTTTAGGCAAAGGAATATTATGAACAAATATATAGAACGGGAAAGGTCGTCTGAAAGACAGAAACAATTAGCTAGATCTCAAATGACAGATAAACTTCGATACAGCATTTTAAAGCGAGACGGCTTTCGATGTAAGATATGCGGGAGATCTGCGGAAGATGGAGTTAAACTTCATGTTGACCATATAATACCAGTTTCAAAAGGCGGGAAAACTACTCCAGATAACCTTAGAACATTATGCGAACAATGCAACATGGGAAAAAGTGACGAAATAGAATAAAATGAGGCATTAAGTTCCATAAAATCAGTTTGCTTATCAGGGAGGAAAGTCGTTTAAGCTTTTTGCTCAAAAAGGGCCCAGCTTTGCACGGAACTTGTCAAATATGGGGTTATATCTGCCCTTGTCGCATGGAACGGAAAGACATAAAGGGAAGAAAGATAAATCTACACAAAAAAGCCGTGATGTTACCTCTTTTTATTGACATTTGAAAAATGAAATGGTATAATTTCCTTGAACTTTTTGGAACGATTCACTGTTTTAGGGGGCAAGCTTATGAAATCCTTACCGAAGAGCAAGATCGCCGCGTTTGCGGTGGGGCAGCTTGGCTGGGCCATGATGTCCGGGCTCATCTCCAACTGGCTCGTCTACTTTTATCAGCCGGATGCGGCGTCTCAGGCGGCTGGCCAGACGATCTTTGTGCCGCAGGGGCGCGTCTTCCTCGGGGTGTTCACGGTGATCGGCGCGATCACCGCGCTCGGCCGCATTTTCGACGCGGTGACGGACCCGTGGATCGCCTCGCTCTCCGACCGGTGCCGGTCGAAAAACGGGCGGCGCATCCCGTTCATGAAATGGGCCTCGCTGCCGCTCGCGGTCTCCACGGTCCTTGTTTTCTGGGCGCCCGTGGGCGGGGAGAGCACGGTGAACGTGGTGTGGATGTTCGTCTTCGTGATGGCCTATTACCTCGCGATCACCGCGTACTGCACGCCGTTCAACGCGCTGATCCCGGAGCTCGGCCACGACCAGAAGCAAAGGCTCAATATCTCCACGGCCATCTCCCTCACGTTCATCGTCGGCACGGCGTTCGCTTATGCCGCGCCGGTCATCTGGGGCGCGATGGAGGGCAGCCTCGGGCACGTCATGGCGATCCGCGTCACGTTCCTGATCTTCGCGGTGATCGCCTTTGTCTGCATGCAGGTGCCGGTCTGGTCGATCCGCGAAAAGGATTATGTGGAGACAAAGCCCACCGAAGGCAGCGCAGTCTCTTCGCTTGTGAAGACGTTTAAAAACAGGGATTTCTGCGTGTTCGTGGCTTCGGATATTTTCTACTGTGTCGGGCTCACCATGTTCCAGACGGGTCTGCCTTTCTTTGTGACGTCGCTTCTCGAGCTGGATGAGAGCATGTCCACGGTTTTCTTTGTGGCCATGACGGCGCTCTCGCTCGTGTTCTATCTGCCCGTGAACCTCTTGACCAAGCGGCTCGGCAAGAAAAAGCTGGTGCTCCTTGCGTTCGGCATGTTCGCCGCGGCGTTCCTGTTCACCGCCCTGATGGGGAACGGGCTCGGCATTCCTCCGGTCGCGCAGGGCTTCATCCTCGTTGTGGTCGCGGCGTTCCCGATGGCGATCTTTGGGATCCTCCCGCAGGCGATCGTCGCGGACGTGGCGGAATGCGAGGCCGTGAAGACCGGCGAGAACCGGGAGGGCATGTTCTACGCGGCGCGGACCTTTGCCTTCAAGCTCGGGCAGAGCGTCGCGATGCTGCTCTTTACCGCGCTCGCCACGGTCGGCACCGGCAGCACGGGCTACCGTGTCGTGGCGGCGGTGTCCAGCGCGCTCGCGGTGCTCGGCGGCGTCCTGCTGGCGTTTTACAATGAAAAGCGCGTGGAGCGCGGGCTGAGGGGGAAGACCGTATGAAGCTGATCCCGGAAGAGGCGCTGGAAAGCGTCATGCGGGAGGAGGTGGAGCCGTATCTCGCCGGCCTTTGCAGGAAGGGCGTATGGAAGGACGCGCTCTATTACGAGCTGTTTTTGCTCCCCTCGGCGAAGGGGACCGTCGTCATCAGCCACGGGTTTACCGAAGCGTCTTTGAAGTTTCATGAGATGATCTATTACCTGCTGCAGGAAGGGTGGAGCTGCGCCGTGCTCGACCACCGCGGGCATGGGTTTTCCGCGCGCAGCGGAGGAGACCCGAACGTGGTGCATATCGACGCGTTCCAGCGGTATGTGGAGGAGTTCCACGGCTTTTTCGAGGACGTCGTGAAGCCCGCCGCGCCTGCCCCGTTTCTTCTCTTTGGGCATTCCATGGGCGGGTGTATCGCGGCGCGGGTGCTGGAGGAATATCCCGGGGAGTTTTCCCGCGCGGTCCTCAACGCGCCGATGCTCGGGCTGAACTCCGGCGGGATGCCGCCGTGGCTCGGCGTTATTGTCTGCGACCTGATGCGCCTCGCGCGAAAGGGAAAAGAGCGGCTCTATTTTCACTCGGATTTTCAGCCGGACCCTGTCTTTGAGGAGGACTGCGCGACTTCGCGGTCCCGGTTCGACTACTATCAGGCGCTCCGCCGGGAGGAAAAAGCGCTCCAGACCTCGGCGGCGAGCTACGGCTGGACGAGAGAAGCGATCCTTGCGGGCAAAAAGGCCGTTCGCGATGCGGGAAAGATCTGCGTGCCGGTGCTGCTTTTGCAAGCGGAAAACGATACGCTGGTCACGGCCGAGGCGCAGGACGCGTTCATCCGCAGGGTGCAGGACGGGCGTCTCGAGCGGATCGCCGGGGCGAAGCACGAGATCTATCGCTCGACGAACGACGTGCTGGAGAATTATTGGGCGCTGCTGCTCCCGTTCCTGGACGGCGCGCTCCGCGCACAGCCCGGCGCCTCCGCGCCCCATTGAAGGCAGGCGGAAGGCCCGGCGGGCGTTTTTTCGGAAAAGCGAAGCCCGAAGGCTCCCGGACATCGGGGACCTTCGGGCTTGGTGCTGGCGACCGGACTTGAACCGGTACGGTGTCGCCACCGAGGGATTTTAAGTTTTACAGTCCGCACCGAAGCAACCGTCCTTTGGATGAACTTAGTGGAACTTGCTACCCTCAAAAAGGCCC
>CANRMW010000069.1 GCA_947631835.1 uncultured Clostridia bacterium
TCTGGCGGCGTACCCGGAAAAGGGCGCGCCGCCTTCGCGTTCTGCACGGATTTCGGCGGGGGGAAGGCGGAACTTTTACATATTGTTCAAGACATACGCGGGCAAATCGAGTATAATATTCTCAGGAAGGGGCGTTTCGCGCGATGTTTGGCTATGTCCGCCCGTTTCGGGGCGAAATGCTCGTCAAGGAGTACGAGGCGTATAAGGGCGTGTACTGCGGACTCTGCAAGGCGCTCGGGCAGCATTACGGCCGCCTTGCGCGGCTCTCCCTGAGCTATGACTGCACGTTCTACGCGCTTCTCGCGCTGCAGGTCTCTTCTTCCAGTCTGCGCGCGGAGAAAAAATGCTGCACCTGCAACCCCCTGAAAAAGTGTACCTATATCTGTCCCGCCGCAGACGATGAGAACGCCGCAGGGTGCTACCAAAAGGCGGCCGCGCTCTGCGTCGTCATGACGGTCTACAAGCTGCGCGACAACTTGGAGGATGAGGGCTTCCTGAAGCGCATGGGCGCGCGGTTCCTGCACGGCCTGACAAACGGCGCGATGAAGAAGGCCCGGCGCGATTTCCCGGAGATGGACGAAGCGGTCCGCAAAATGACGGAGGACCAGCGCGCGGCGGAAGCGGCGGAGACCGTTTCCCTCGACCGGTGCGCCGCGCCGACGGCGGAGCTTTTGGAGACGCTGTTCGCGGGGCTTTCCGAGGACGAAGCGCAGCGGCGCGTGCTCGGGCAGCTCGGGTATTTCCTCGGGCGATGGGTCTATCTGATGGACGCGGCGGACGACCTCGCGGAGGACGTCGCGCAGAAGCGGTTCAACCCGTTTGCGGAAAAGCTCCGGCTCTCGGCGTTTGCCGACGGGGAGCTGCCGAAGGAGGTCCGCGGCGCGGCGGACGAAGAATGCAACGCGGTGCTGAACGCGACGCTTGCCCGGATGAACCCGGCGGCGTCGCTGCTCCCCGAGGGGCAGTTTACCGGCATCCTGGAGAATATTTTAAAGCTCGGACTTCCCGAGATGCAAAGGGAGATCCTGTTTTTGCACGCAAAGGAGAAGAGGAATGGCAGATCCGTATAAGGTGCTGGGCGTTTCCAGCACGGCCACCGATGAGGAGGTCAAGGACGCATACCGGAAGCTGGCGAAAAAATACCACCCGGACCAGTATGCGGACAGCCCGCTCAAAGACCTCGCGGATGAAAAGATGAAGGAGATCAACGAGGCGTATGATACCATCGTCTCGCAGCGGCGCGGCCGCCAGGACGGGGGAGGCTACACCTATGCCGGGTACTCCGGCGGCGCTTCCGGCGCGCGCGGCGGCTCGGGCTTCAGCGACGTGCGCAGCTATATCGCCTCCGGGCGCATCGCCGACGCGGAGCAGATCCTCAACGGCGTCCCCGTGGAGAACCGGAACGCGGAGTGGTATTTCCTCAAGGGCTCCGTGCTGTACAGGCGCGGCTGGCTGGAAGAGGCGAAGGAGCATTTCACCAGAGCTTGCCAGATCGACCCGGGAAACCCGGAATATCAGGCGGCGCTCAACCAGGCGATGAACCAGCGCAGCGGCGTTTACGGCGGCTACAACCCCAACATGGGGATGAACGGCGCGAGCGGGTGCAACACCTGCGACCTCTGCCAAGGCATGATCTGCGCGGACTGCTGCTGCGAGTGCATGGGCGGGGATCTCATCCCGTGCTGCTGACGGGAGGCGCGCCATGAGAAGAAAGACCGCGCGTCTTGCGCTGTGCGGTGTGATCGCGGCGCTCTCCACGGCGGTGATGTTCCTTTCCGGCGTCGTTCCCGCCGCGACGATCGCGCTGCCCGCGCTTTCGGGCTGCTTTCTGATCGCCGTTGTCGCGGAGGCGGACGTGCGCCACGGCTTCGTCGTCTACGCGGCGGTGAGCGTGCTCTCCGCCGTGCTTGTCCCGGACAAGGAGGCGGCGCTCATTTACATCCTTTTCTTCGGGTATTATCCGGCGCTCTACGCCGTGCTGGGAAGGATCCGGAACAGGGTGCTGCGGTATGCGGTGAAGCTGGTGATCTTTAACGCGGCGGCGGTCACGGAAACGCTGCTCTGCGTGTACCTGCTGGGCATCCCGTGGTCGGAGACGCTGCCGGGCGGGACGGTTTTCGCCGTGATCCTGCTCGCGCTCGCGAATGCCGTTTTCGTGCTCTACGATTCCTGCATGAACGGCCTGATCGTGTTTTATGTCCGGCGCGTCCACCCGTTTGTGGGGAAATATCTGAAATGACAGAAAAAAGCAGCGTGTCCGCCCCGAAAGGCGCAGGCACGCTGCCGTGTTTTGTTCCTTATGCTTTGAGGTCCTCCCGGTCGGCGCCGAGCTCGCTGTACCGGGCTTTTTCGTAGAGCCGGTGGAGGAGCGCGGCGGGTTCCCCGGTAAGTCCCGCGTGGGCCTCGGCCTCGGCGGGGGACATGGAGGGGAGCGGCGGCTCCTTCTTCGCGCGCAGGATCGCTCTCCGCCACCTGCGGCGCAGGACCGCGTTCGGGGAACGGTCCAGCAGGCCGGGGCGGTCGCGCTTCGCGCGGCGGATCCGCAGCGCCTCCACCTCGTCGTCCTGGAGATTTTCCACATAATCGCCGCGGTCCCGGTAGGAGGTGCGGAACGAGCGGGAGATGTGCAGTGCCCCGATGACGACGCCGACAACCGCGCCGACGGTGACGCCGGCGATCAGGAGGTATTCGAGGATCCGGAAAAAGGCTTCGAAGAACGGGTTCGGCTCGGCGCCGCCGCCCAGCGCTTCGAGCGCCTGCGACATATCCGTGTCCGGCGCGGGGCGCGATTCCGGCTCCGGCTCCGAGGGAGCGGCGGTCGTTTCCCGGGTGGGCAGATCGATGTGCAGGGGCGCGCGGTTCACGACGAGCGGGGGTACGGCGATGAGCCCGGCCACAAGGACCATGAGCGCAAGCACCGCCGAGAGCAGCCGCACGATGCGGCGCTCCGGGAAATTCGCGAGGGCGCGGTTCGTGTCGAGGTAGGCGTCGATGCGCCGGATGCCGCTCTGCCCGCAGAGGACGAGGAAATAGACGGCCGCGAAAAGCAGCCCGACGTATTGGAAGGACTCGTTGACCTGATCGACAAAGACGGAGATCACCGCCGGAAGGAGGACGACCGGGATGCCCGGCCAGCCGGCGTGATCGAGCAGGGAATGCTTTTCCCCGTTGATCCGCCCGTACATCCGGAGAAAGCAGACGTACAGCGCGGGGATCCCGGGGATGAACGAGCCGAACAGCGCCCATGTGATCCCGAAAATGGCGGCGCACGCCGGGAGATACAAAAGGATGTGCTTCAGATAACGCTCCGCGACCCAGCTCAGCGCGACGGGGACGATGAAGAGGAGGCCCTGAAGCTGGTAAAACGCCATCTCATCCCACGAAGCGGTTTGGAGGATGAAGTTTTTGAGGAGCAGCGCGTAATACGGCGCGAAGAGCAGCGCGCAGTGCATCCACCCGAAAACGACGTACAGCGCGCTGCGCACGCGCAACCGTCTTCCATGCCGACTCATACACGCCACCTCACAATATCCACGCGTTTCGATGTGTCCGTCATTTTGTTGCGCTCGGGCATATTGCGGTCGTAGGGGAGGATCCACACGGCCTCGTGCGCGCCGGCGAGCGATTCGATCGAGGGCAGCAGGCGGAGCTTCTGCTCTTTGGAGATCAGCACATAGAGGTTGTTTCCCGTGTCTCCGCGGTCCTTTTCCGCCCCCATCACTTCGGTCATGGGGACGAGGCCGTTCCGGCACTCGATGCGCGCGAGCAGGCGGCGCATATAGAGCCCGGTGTTGTGGCCCGTCAGCTCGCCGGTGTCCAGCGTCTTCCCGGTGAGGACGTCCACGCCGTTCCCCACGATCCGCACAGAGATGCCGTCCGCCAGCATGCGCTCGGCGAGCGCCGCGGCGATCGAGAAGGAGATCTCGTTGAGCGTGTCCGTCATGGCGGCGCCGACGCCCTCCGAATCGAGGAACAGGACGACCTTTTGGGAGAGCGTCGATTCGTGCAGGTTCACGAGGAGCGTGCCGTTGTGCGCGGACGCCTTCCAGTTGATGTGCTTCATCGGGTCGGTGCGGCGGTAGTCCCGGATGCCGGCGAACTCGAAGGGGTCGTCGTAGACGCGGCGGCGGCTCACCACCATGCCCATGATCTTGCTGAACGGGATGCGCACGTCGTCCGCGCCGAGGCGCGCGGGAAGGACGTAAAGCTCCGTATCCTGCGCCGCGTGCTCCACATACTTTTCGTGCATCAGGAGATCCTGAGAGGAGACCGTGGTGGAACGGATCGTGTAATAGCCGCGCTTTTTTGCCTCGAAGGGCAGCACGCGCGTGATGCGCTGGCGCACCGAGGCGGTGAAGATGTCCCGGCGGTACGTCATATCGCTGACCATCGCGTTCTCGTCGCTCGAAAACGCGAGGAAGCGGCTCATGTCGAACCCGACCTCAAGGACCGGGAGGGGCAGATATTTGTCGTTGACGATGGTCTCCACAAGGTTCGCCTTTTCCCCGCAGAACACATAGTCGCGCTCAAAGGCGATCTTCACGGTGAGGTTCCGGTTCCATCTGCGGCGGAACACGCCCCGCTGCACGAAAAACAGGAGGGCGAGGACGAGCGCGAGCAGCAGAAAGACCTTCATCGCGACCAGTCCTCTGTGGGGAGCGGGACGCTGTCCAGCACCGCCTGCATGGCGGCCTTCTGGGCTTCCGTGACGCCGGCCGCGCCGGAGAGCTGAAGCCGGTGGGCGAGGACCGGCACGGCGAGCGCCTTGATGTCCTCCGGGACCACATAGCTGCCGCCGCGAAGGAGCGCATACGCCCGGACCGCGCGCAGCAGCGCGAGCGTGCCGCGCGGGCTGACGCCCATTTCAATGTCGCTGCGCGAACGCGTCGCCTGGCAGAGGGCGACCGTGTAGTCGAGCAGGACGGGATGCACATAGATCTCCCGCGCCTCGCGCTGCAGGGAGAGGATGTCTTCGCCGGTGCAGACGCTCTCGAGCGTTTCCAGCGGCTCCTCCTTCATGAAGCGCAGGAGGATCGCCTTCTCTTGCTCGGGCGTCGGCGCCTGCATGGAGATGCGCATCAGGAAACGGTCGAGCTGCGCCTCCGGGAGCGGGTATGTACCGAGCGTCTCGATGGGGTTCTGCGTCGCGATGACGAAAAACGGCGCTTCGAGCTTCATGGTCACGCCGTCCACGGTGATCTGCCGCTCGCCCATGCACTCGAGCAGGCTGGACTGCGTGCGCGGGGTGGCGCGGTTGATCTCGTCGGCGAGGAGCAGATTGCAGAACGCCGGGCCGGGACTGAACACGAAATCGTTTTCCTTCTGGTTGAAGAAGTTGAGGCCGGTCACGTCGCTGGGCAGCAGGTCGGGCGTGAACTGGATGCGGCTGAATTTCGCGCTGACGGACTTCGCGAGGGACTTTGCCAGCACCGTTTTGCCCATGCCCGGCACGTCCTCGATCAAAACGTGGCCGTCCGCGATCATGGACGTGAGCAGCAGGGTCACGACTTCCTCGGAGCCGATCATCACGCGCCCGATATTTTCCCGGATTTTCTGAACCAGTTCTTTTGTTTCCATGCGGATCCTCCTGTGCGCCGAAGTGCGGGCGCTTGGCAGATTTTTCTACATGAAATAAGGATACAACATTTTCACCGGAAAATCAAGTTCGGAACCGGGGCAATGTGAAAAATTCTGCAAAATCTCTTGCATTTTGGTTTTAAATGCGTTAAAATGAATCTAATTGGTGTTTGTGCGCGCGGGGCGCCGTGCCCACACGGAACCGTCCGGCGCACGGGGAGGTCGTTTTCCTATGAATATGCAGTTGATCGAGCGTATCCGGCAGAATGAGCGTTCGTTCTCCAAGGGACAGCGGCGGATCGCGAAATACATCGAGGAGCATTACGACTCGGTGGCCTTCATGACGGCCTCGAAGCTGGGCGTCACGGTGGGCGTTTCCGAATCGACGGTGGTCCGTTTCGCGACGGAGATCGGGTATTCCGGTTATCCTGCGCTGCAGCAGGCGATCCAGGAGATGATCCGAAACCGCCTGACGACGGTGCAGCGCCTTGAGAACACGTCCCGGAACGTGCCGCTCGACCGCCTGCTCGACGCGGTGCTCGAGCAGGACGTGGACCTGATCCGCCGCACGGCGGAGACGGTCTCGCACGAAGCGTTTTACAGCGCGGCCGACGCGCTCACAAAGGCGCGGCGGGTCTATGTGGTCGGCGCGGGGAGCTCCGCCGCGCTTGCCGCGTTCCTGACGCACTACCTCTCGCTGATCTATGAGTCCGTGCGGCAGCTCGATGCGACGAGCGAGGCACAGATTCTCCAGCAGCTCGTGCATATCGGGCCGCAGGATGCGCTCATTGCTATCAGCTTCCCGCGCTACTCCAAGAAGGTCGTCACGGCGCTGCGGCACGCCTCCAATACCGGCGCGTCCGTCGTGGCGATCACGGACAGCGAGTTCTCTCCCATCGCGAAGCACGCCGAGCATGTGCTGCTCGCGAAGAGCGACATGGTTTCGTTCGTCGATTCCATCGTCGCGCCGATGGCGCTCATCAACGCGCTGATCGTGACGATCGCCATCAAGAAAAAGGACGAGGTCAAGAAGACCCTGAGCGATCTTGAAAGTATCTGGGGCGAATACGGCGTTTTCGAGACCGTGGACCCCAACGGGCACAGTGAACAGAACATTTGACGCCATCGTCGTCGGCGGCGGTCCCGCCGGGATGCTCGCCGCGATCACGGCGGCGAAGCGGGGCAGGCGCGTCCTGCTGCTCGATAAGAACGACCGGCTCGGGAAAAAGCTGCGCATCACGGGCAAAGGGCGGTGCAACGTGACGA
This sequence comes from uncultured Clostridia bacterium, assembly GCA_947631835.1. Taxonomy (GTDB): domain Bacteria; phylum Bacillota; class Clostridia; order Oscillospirales; family Acutalibacteraceae; genus Hominenteromicrobium. The sequence continues at coordinate 6,844 of CANRMW010000069.1, forward strand.
ACGACTGCGCGCCCGAGGAAGTGATCCGCGCCGCGCCGGGAAACGGGCGGTTCCTTTTCAGCGCGGTCCACGCGTTCCCGCCGGAGGCGACGATGCGGCTTTTCGAATCGCTCGGCGTTCCGCTCAAGACCGAGCGGGGCAGGCGGGTCTTTCCCGTCTCCGACCGGGCGGACGACATCGCCGACGCCCTTGCCGGGCGGCTCGAAGCGCTCGGGGTCGCGGTGGAAAAGGCGCGCGTGCGGTCGGTCCGCGTGGAAACCGGCGAAGTGACGGGCGTGCGCACGGAGCGCGGGGACTTTTCCGCGCCGCATGTGCTCCTTGCCATGGGCGGGGCGTCCTACCCGGGGACCGGCTCGAACGGCGACGGGGCGCGGCTCGCGTCTGCGCTCGGGCACACGGTGACGCCGCTGAGGCCCTCGCTCGTGGGACTCCTTTCCGACGACCCGGACTGTCCGGCCGCGCAGGGGCTTTCCCTTGTGAACTGCGGGGTGCGGGTGCGGGACGAAAGGAACGGCAGGGTGATCTACGAGGATTTCGGAGAGCTGCTCTTTACGCACGAGGGGCTTTCCGGGCCGACGGTCCTCAGCGCGAGCGCGCACCTGCGGCAGATGGAGCCGGGGCGATACACGGTGCTGATCGATCTCAAGCCCGCGCTTTCTCCGGAACAGCTCGACAAGCGGCTGCTGCGGGACCTCGCAGAGAACCGGAACCGCAATTTTTCCAACGCGCTCGGCGCGCTCCTCCCGCAAAGCCTGATCGGGCCGGTGGTGCGCCGGAGCGGGATCCCGCCCGAATGCAAGTGCAACGGGATCACGCGGGAGCAGCGGCAAGATCTGCTCCGCGTGCTGAAATCGTTTTCCGTTTCCGTTTCGGGCTTCGCGCCCATCGCCGGGGCGATCGTCACGGCGGGCGGCGTGGACGTGCGCGAGGTGGACCCGAGGACCATGGCCTCGAAAAAGATCCCGGGGCTGTTCTTCGCGGGGGAGATCCTCGATGTGGACGCCTACACCGGGGGGTTCAATTTACAGATCGCGTTTTCGACCGGCTTTTGCGCCGGAAGTCATTTATAAAAAACAAGGAAGCAGCGGAGGAATCTTATGTTTGCGATCGCCATCGACGGCCCGGCGGGCGCCGGAAAAAGCAGCGCCGCGAAAGCGGTCGCGAAGGCGCTGGGCTTCGTCTATGTGGATACGGGGGCGCTTTACCGTGCCGTGGGGCTGTATCTGCTCCGAAACGGGGTCGATCCCCGGGACGAAAGCGCCGTGCGGGCGGTCCTGCCCCGCATCACGGTGGACCTCGCGCACCGGGAGGACGGCCAGCACGTCTTTCTGTGCGGAGAGGACGTGACGGACGGGATCCGCACGCCGGAGGTGTCTATGGCGGCCTCCGCGTGTTCCGCGATCCCGGCGGTGCGGTCGCTCCTCTTTTCGCTGCAGACCGGCATGGCCGAGCGGTACAATGTGGTCATGGACGGGCGGGACATCGGAACTGTCGTCCTTCCGAACGCCGGGCTCAAGATCTTCCTCACGGCCTCTCCCGAAGCGCGGGCGGAGCGCCGGTGCAGGGAGCTTAAGGAGCGCGGCACGCCGGTGGATTACGCGGAAACGCTCGCCGACGTGATCCGGCGCGACAGGCAGGATACGGAACGCGCCGCTGCCCCGCTGAAGCCCGCCGAAGACAGCGTGCTGCTCGAGACGGACAGCATGACCCTCGGCGAGGTGACGGACGCGCTGGTCGCGCTGGCGCGGGAAAGGATGGCGCCGCATGGATAAAAAGCGGAAGCACCCTTCGTGGTGGTATTTTCTCGCACGGGGCGTGATGCTCCTGCTCTTTAAAGTGCTGCACCCGTATAAGATCGTCGGAAAGGAAAACGTGCCGCGCAGCGGAGGAACGCTGGTGTGCTCGAACCATGTCACCTACGGCGACCCGATTTACGTCGCGTGCGCGATCCCGGGGCGGCAGATGCACTTTATGGCGAAGGCGGAGCTTTTCAGGAACCCCATCGCCGGGTGGTTCCTGCGCTCGCTCGGGGCGTTCCCGATCTCCCGGGGAACGGGAGGCGCCGAGGGCATCCAGAGCGCGATGCGGCTCCTTGAAGGCGGAGAGGTCGTCTGTATGTTCCCGGAGGGGACGCGCTCCAAGACCGGCGAACTGCTCAATATGAAGACCGGCGCTTCGATGCTGGCGGAGAAGACCCGCTGCACCGTGCTGCCTGTGGCGATCGTCGGCAGGGGCGGCACGCCGCCGAAGCTGTTCCGCCGGATGATGATCTGTGTGGGCGCGCCCATTTCGTATGAGGAGCTGGGGCTGAACGGCAGCTCCCCCGCCGGATACAGGACGGCGATCCGAAAGATCCAGGAGAGCGTGCGCGAAATGCGCGAGGACGCGATCGCCCGGATGGGCGGAAAGGGGGACGCCGCATGATCCGTGTCGCGAAGACGGCAGGGTTCTGCTTCGGCGTGGACCGCGCGGTGACGCTGCTGCGCGGACTGCTCGCCGAGGGCAAGCGCGTGGCGACGCTCGGGCCGATCATCCACAACACGCAGCTCGTGGAAGAGCTGCGGCAGCAGGGCGCGCGCATCATCGGCGCGGCGGAGGAGGTCGCCCCGGGAGAGACGGTCGTGATCCGGGCGCACGGGGTGCCGCCGCAGGTCATGGACGCGCTGGAAAAAGCGGGCGTCGATGTGGTGGACGCCACCTGTCCGTTCGTGAAAAAGCTCCAGCACACCGTGGAGGAGGGCTCCGCGCAGGG
>CANRMW010000070.1 GCA_947631835.1 uncultured Clostridia bacterium
ACCTCCAGCACCGCGATATGGACATTCGGATTTTTTGCCCTGAGCGCTCTTCCGACGCCCGTGATCGTCCCGCCGCTTCCGTAGCCCGAGCAGAAGCCGTCCACGGTAAGGCCCTCCATCTGCCGCAGGATCTCCTGCCCCGTCTTTTCAAAATGGACCGCCGGGTTATCCGGATTTTCAAACTGCTGCGGCACATAGACGCGCGGATCCTCCGCCGCGAGCCCTTCGGCGTACCGCAGGCACGCCTGCACCGCTTCCCCGATGTCGCCGTCGTCGTGGATCAGCACGACTTCTGCCCCGTACTGCTTCACGAGCATCCGCCGCTCCATGCTGACGGAGTCCGGCATCACGATCTTCACCTGATACCCCTTCACGGCGCCGACCAGCGCCAGCCCGATCCCCTGATTGCCGCTCGTCGGCTCGCAGATAATGGAATCCGGGCGCAGCTTTCCGGCCCGCTCGGCGGCTTCGATCATGTTGAGGGCGGTTCGCGTCTTCACGGAACCGCCGATGTTGACCGCCTCGTATTTGACGAAAACACTGGCGTCCTCGGGGCCTGTCATCCGGTTGAGCCGGATCAGCGGCGTGTTCCCCACCGCTTCCAAAATGTTTCTGCAATACATATTTTCATTTCTCCCAACTGAAAACAACCGCCGCGGGACCGCGGCCGTCCGGTCCATCCCCGGCGCGCGGCTCCCGCCCTTCACGGCGAAACCGCGCGGCCAACGCGAAGATCCCGGTCAACGTATATTATAGCACAAAGCGTCCTTCTGTGCAATTCTCAAAACCTTCGGATGCGTTTCTCCTTTTTGGCTGCGGATTGACATTCACCCTGAATCCTGCTAAAATTATAAAAAACAAATTCGGGAGGGAAGCTCCGTTGGACCGCGTACAATCGACAAAACATCCTTTTTTGTGGAAGCCTTTTCTGAAGGGCCTCCTCGCGATCGGCATCCCCGTCGCCCTGCAAAACCTGCTCACCACCACCGCCAGCATGGTCGATACCATGATGGTCGCGCCGCTCGGGGAGCTTTCCGTCGGCGCGCTGGGACTGTGCGCCCAGTTCTCCTCCCTGATGTTCTCCGGGTACTGGGGCTTCGTCGGGGGCGGCGGCCTGTTTTTCTCGCAATATTGGGGCTCTAAAGAAGACGACGGCATCGAGCGCTCCTACGGCATGACGCTCACCTGCATGATGATCGTCGCTGTCACGTTCGGCTGCACAGCGATCTTCGCGCCGGAGTTTGTCATGCGCGTATACACCGACAAGGTCCAGATCCAGGAGATCGGCGTGCAGTATCTCAGGATCGTCGGCTTCGCGTATATCCTGCAGGTGCTCTCCATGGCGATGAGCACGCTGCTGCGCTCCACGGAGCACGTGCGCATCTACGGCAACCTCGGCGCGCCGAAGATGGGTATCCGCGGTGCGGCGCTCGCGACGACGCTCGCCGCCGCCGTGAACGTTCTCTCGATCTATATCATGGCCCGCGCGACAAAGTACCCTTACCTCTTTCATATCCGGGGGCATTTCCGCTGGAGCGGCAAACACCTCAGGATCTTCCTCTCGAAGTGCTTCCCGATTATATGCAACGAGGTCCTCATCGGCGTCGGGAACATGGTCATCAACATCACGCTCGGCCGTCAAAGCGAGCCGGTCATCGCAGCCATCGCGGTCTTTCGCGTGCTCGAAGGGCTCATCATCGGATTCTTTGCGGGCTTTTCCAGCGCCTCCTCGATCCTCGTCGGCAAGTGCGTCGGCGCGGGCGAACTGGATACCGCCTACGAACGCGCGAAGCGCCTTGTATATCTCTGCAGCGGCGTGATCTTTGCCACCGGCGCCGTTGTCCTCGCGCTGCATCAGCCGATCCTCACGGCGATGAGCCTCTCCGGCGAGAGCTTTGAAGCCGGCGTCCGGCTACTCGCCATTTACATCTGCGTCTCGATCATCCGCATGGGCAACTGGATCCAAAACGACACCTACCGCGCGTCCGGCGACGCGGTCTACGGGACCGTGCTCGAGATCGTCTTCATGTATGTGATGGTGCTGCCCGCCGTGCTCGTCTCCGGCTTCGCGCTCCACCTCCCCTACTGGGCGATCTTCCTCTGCTGCTACATCGACGAGCCGATCCGGTATATCCTGATGCAGATCCACCTTTACAGCGGCAAGTGGATCAAACCCGTCACGGACAAGGGCAAAGCCGCCCTCGGCGCGTTCCGGGAGCGCCTGTCCGCGCCTCGGGGACGTGCCCGCCAGAAAGCGTAATTTATTATCTGCGCCTGCCCTTTGGGCGGGTGCGGAAAGGAACTATCATGAGAGAAGTATTCGATCGGGAACGGGTCTGCGGCTTTCTGCACGCGGACGGACAGAAAATGGCGAACGGACGCGGTGAAGAGGTCATCCTGCGCGGCTGGGGCATGGGCAACTGGGACAACCCGGAGGGCTTCATGATCGGCGCGGCGGCGGAGTTCGGCCTCTCCTTCGGCTACGCGCCGATGGGCAGGATCGACCGCGGCCGCGCGCTCGAGCAGATCGTCCGGGAGACCTGCGGCACAAAGTACCTCGAGACCTTCTGGGACCGCTGGCACCGCGCGTGGCTCAGCGAGGGCGACATCCGTCTCCTCGCGGAGCAGGGGTACAACTCGGTGCGTCTGCCGATCCGCGCGTGCTCTTTTTTGAAGGAAGAGCCGGAGATCGAGTGGAACGAGGAGAGCTTTGCCATGCTCACCGACGTGCTCGACTGGTGTGAAAAATACAGGGTCTACGCGCTGATCGACCTGCACGCCGCGACCGCCGCCCAGAGCTGTCTGCCGTGCGACGACGGCGTGGACAACGCGCCGCATTTCTTCACGGACGACGAGGCCATGGACCGGATGTACATCCTGATGGAGGAATTTGCAAAGCGCTACCGCGACCGCTGGATCATCGGCGGCTATGACTGCATCAACGAGCCGCTCTCCGTCACGCCCCGGATGTTCGAGCTCCTGCCGAAGCTCAAGGAATTTTACGCGGAGATGATCCGCCGGTTCCGCGTCATCGACAAGAACCACATGTTCCTCTTGAACGGCACGCAGTTTTCCTCCCGAATGGACGTCTTCGACCGGGATTACGACCCCGAATGCCACAACTGGGGCATCGCCATCCACGCCTATGCGATGGTGCCGCCCGAGCTCGTCTCCTTCTCCGAAGCGTTCCAGAAGTGCGCGGAGTGGAACGTCCCGCTCTGGATGGGCGAGACGGGCACCAGCTTCGAATATGACTGGCAGACGACGGTCTACGAGATGCTCCGCGAGCGCCACGCCGGGTACAATCTCTGGTGCTTCAAGACCTGCGGCGAATCCGGAGCGGCGAAGGTCGTCAGCTTCGAAGCGCCGAAGGGCTGGGACCGCATCGTGGATTACGCGCTCCACGGCGGACCGAAGCCGTCCTACAAGGAGGCGCAGCGCATTTTTGACGCGTATCTGGACGCTGCGAAGGTGGAAAACTGCAGGATCGATGCGAGCTACCGGCCGTACCTCCAGCGCGAGGGCGATTTTGAGATCCCCGCGATCGGCTTCAACGATCTCCCGAAGGAGGACCGCTGCGGCAAGGCGGCGCTCCCGAGCCCCGCAGGTTACCGCTCGGCCGACGGCTTTGAGATCGTCTTTGAGGAAGGCTTCGCGATGCCGGTCTCGATGCCCGGTTCCCCCGCGCCCGGCCATGTGCGCGACCACATGCACCTGCGACTTTCGGCGGGCGAACGCGCGTCCTACACGGTCCTAGAACCCGGGAAATACGCGGTCTTCGTCTCCTACTGCGCGAAAGCCCCGGCGAAGCTCCGCCTTTTGAAGGACGGCGCGGAGCTGTTCTGCGGAACGCTTCCCGCCGCCGCGGAGACGCCGCTTCCCGGCGAGAAGCACCCGCTTTTCCCGGACGAGGCCGCGCCGAACCGCCTCGCCGTCTTCCCGCTCGCCGAGACCGAGGGCGAAGGCGTCCTCACGCTGGAAGCGGTGGAAGGCTCCGTGGACCTCGGGCGCATCCGCATTCACGCGCTCTAAAGAATAAACGGTTTCCGCATCACCGCAAACATCAAAACGCTCCCGGGACTTTCACCGTCCCCGGGAGCGTTTCCGCGTCTCTTTACTTTTTCCCGAGCAGCGATTCGAGCGTCTCGCGCACCTTGTGCGCCGCGTCGGACTGGATCTCGATCACCCTTGCGCCCCGCGCCTTTGCGACGTCGCGCAGCTCGCAGGCGATGGCCGTGCTGTACGAGCAGCCGATCACGAGGAACACGTCCCCGGGCGAAAGCCGGAACACCCGCTCATAGGCTTTCGAGTAGTTCGGGGCGGGATCCCCATAGAGCACGGGCTTGTTGTAGAGCATCCACGCGCGGTCCATCTCGTTGTCCTCCGGCAGTCCGCCGTGGAGCTCGAGCGCGTTTGTGCCCGCTTTTTTGTGGAGCCCGTCGATGTTCATCGTGATGACCTCCACGCCGTACTCCGCGAGCGCGAGATGGGCGTCGTTCGGCTCCGCGCCGACCATGCTCTCCTTTAAGGCGCGGACCGTTTCGTTATACGCTTCGTGATGCGTCTCCGCGAACGAACGGTACAGCCGGTCGCGCACGTCGGGCCGCTCCATAAACGTGGAGATGCCGCTCTGCTTGCTGATGCCCGCGCCCGTAAACGCCAGAATTTTCATGCCTGTTCCACCCTTTCTTTTTCCCCGAAAAGCGGGCCCTCCCGCTTTTTATTCCGTCCGCAGCGCCGTGACCGGGTCTTTCTTCGCCGCGGATTTCGCCGGCAGCAGCCCGCCGATCACCGTAATGACGACGCTCAGCACCACGAGGATCCCCGCCGCCACCGGGGGAAGGAACGCCCGGACATTCGCCATGCCCGTCAAATGCGCGATGATCGCATTGATCGGGAACGTCAGCCCGACGGAAACGCCGACGCCGAGCAGCCCAGCGACAAAGCCGATGATGACCGTCTCCGCGTTGAAAACCTGCGAGATGTTCCGCTTGGACGCGCCGAGCGCCCGCAGGATGCCGATCTCCTTCGTGCGCTCGAGCACGGAGATGTGCGTGATGATGCCGATCATGATGCAGGAGACGACGAGCGACACCGCCACGAACGCGATCAGCACATAAGAGATAACGTCCACGATCTGCGTCAGCGAGGAGGTGAGCAGCGCCACATAATCGGTATAGGTGATGCGCTTGTCTTCGTCCATGCCCTCGTTGTACCGCGTGATGCAGTCGGAGATGTTCTCCTTATCCTCGAACGTGTCGGCGTAAATGCTGATGCCGTCCGGCGCATCGTAGCTGACCTTTCCGAACTTCTCCAGGTTGTTTTCCAGCGTCGCCCCGGCGATATACCGGTCATAGAACGAAAGCAGGATCTCCTCGTCCGGATCGCTGTCGAGCCACGCGTCGAGCGCCTCCGCCATCTCCGGTTCGGTCGTCGGCATTTTCGGGGCTTCTCCCTGCTGCAGCGCCGCGAGCTGTTCCGGCGTCATGGCCGAGGGATCCATGCCTTCCGGCAGGCCCCCCATGCCGGGGATGCCCGCCATACCCTCGGGAAGACCGCCCTCGGCCGTGTCTTCCGGCGCGGGCGATGCGGTCGGTTCCGCCGTCTCCTCCTCTTCCGCAGCGCTCGTCTGCGCGTAATAGAGGATCATCGAGTAGAGCTGGGCTTTTTCCGTCGTGCCGAGCCCGCGGACATAGTCGGCGGCCTCCTGCGCTTTCATTTCGTCGTCCATCGCCTCAAACGCCATGCCGTTGAGGACGTTTGTTTCCGGGTCGGCCTCCTGCGCGCGGATGACCGCGCTCTCGTCCGTGTGCCGAATGACCCAGTCCGTCAGCATCGAGGTATATCCCACCGCCGCGCGGAGCGTCGCGTTCGCCGCGCCGGAGATCGGCCGGATCACGCCCACGACCTTGAGCTTCAGGCCGTTTTCGGCAAGCGACTCCAAATTCGCGTCGTTCTCTTCCATTTCGGAGAACGTCCCGTCCCCGTTTTCCGTGAACAGGTCGCACGAGGGCACGAGCGTAAACGCGTGATCCAGAACGTCCGCATAGCTCCATGTGATCGGGTCGGCCGTGCCGTCCTCTTCCACCTGCGCTTTGAGGTCGAGATATTCCTCTCCCGTGATGAACCCGAGCTGATAAAGCACCTCGGTGTCGATGCCGTTGCGGCGGTTCACGATGAGGACGACCTCGTCATACGCCTCGGGCCATTTTCCGTAGAGCAGGTCGTAGCTGTCCGTGATCACAGGGCTGACGGCGGTGTCCTTGCCGACCATCATCTCCTCGAAATTCCGCGCCCCGCCGCTGCCGAGCATCAGCTCCATGCTGCGGCTGCGCTGGGCCATCATCTCGTCAAAGGCGCTCTGTTCCCCGGCGTTCTCCTCGAGGTCTGCCGGGTCGCTGTTGGTGTCCAGCACCTTGCCGTTCCCGTCCTCCGTCAGCACCTCGAACTGCGTCCGGTAGGTGTAGACCACGCCGTTGTCGCCGAGATACTGCCGGATCTCGCTCTCCGGGTCGTCCAGATAGCGCTTGAAGCCCGTCAGGTCGTTCTCCGTGATGCTGCTCTCGAGCATCTCCACGGCTTCCAGCTCCGTGTGATCGGCGTGCACGCCGCTTTCAGGCTCCTCGGCGTTCTCCTCGACAAGCCCGCCGCGCATCCCGCTCATCTGGAGCATGAAGCCGGAAAGGTCGAGCGTCTCCGCCTCGATCTGCACCGGGTAGGAAGTCATGGTCTCGCGCTGCACGTCCTCGATGTATTGGTTCACGCCGGCGGAAAGCGACAGGATCAGCGCGATGCCAATGATGCCGATCGACCCGGCGAAGGCCGTGAGGAGCGTGCGGCCCTTTTTTGTTTTCAAATTGTTGAAGGAAAGGGAGAGCGAGGTTAGGAACGACATCTTCGCCCGTCCCATCGAGCGGTGCTCCGCCTCCCCGATCTCCGGCGCAAAGGGGTCCGAATCCCCGGTGATCCTCCCGTCGCGCAGCTTCACGGTGCGCGTCGCGTAGCTCTCCGCGAGCTCCGGGTTGTGCGTCACCATTACCACAAGGCGGTCTCGCGCGACTTCCTTCAGGAGCTCCATGATCTGCACGCTCGTCTCGGAATCGAGCGCGCCGGTGGGCTCGTCCGCGAGGAGCACGTCGGGGTTATTGACGAGCGCCCGCGCAATGGCGACGCGCTGCATCTGCCCTCCGGAAAGCTGGTTCGGCTTCTTGTGCCCGTGCTCGGCAAGGCCGACCTGTTCGAGGGCACGCTTCGCGCGCTTGCGGCGCTCCGCCCGGGAAACGCCGGAAATGGTCAGCGCGAGCTCCACGTTCGCGAGGACCGACTGGTGCGGGATCAGATTGTAGCTCTGGAAGACGAACCCGATCGTGTGGTTGCGGTACGCGTCCCAATCCCGGTCGCGGTACTGCTTCGTGGAGATCCCGTTGACCACGAGATCGCCGCTGTCATAGCGGTCGAGCCCGCCGATAATATTGAGGAGCGTCGTCTTTCCGGACCCGCTCGGCCCGAGGATCGCGACAAATTCGCTGTCCCGAAAGCTGAGGGACACATCGGAGAGCGCATTCTGCACCAGCTCCCCCGTCCTGTACTGTTTGGAAATGCCCTTCACTTGAAGCATGGATCAACCTTCACCGCCAAAATGAATTTATCACAAAGAATTATAGACCGGCAAAACAAGAGCGCTGTGAATAAAGTGTGAGCAAGATGTAAACTGCACAGCGTCCAAAGTTTTTGGCCCCATCGCTTGGAACCGTCGCGCCCCGCTCCGTGCGGGATGCACCGAAAAGGCGCAGCACTCCCGGACCAGCCGCTCGCTCCCAATCGAGTAACGCCAAAAGTTTTTGGTTCCGCTACTTTGAAGCATGTCGCCCCATTCTACACAGAAAGGGTCGGAAAAAAACCGAGTGGCTTAAACCTGAACTTTCTTCTGGTCGAGTGACGCCAAAAGTTTTTGGCCCGACCCCTTTGAAGCAAGCCGCCCCATTCTACACAGAAAGGCAGGAAAAGAGCAGCGCACTTATGATTGGAACGATCTTCCGATCGAGTAACGTCAAAAGTTTTGACCCGACCGCTTCGAACCGCCGCACCCACTCCACGCGGGAGGCACCGAAAAGGGGCAGCGCTCCCGGACCAGCCGCTCGCCCCCGGTCGAGCGACATCAAAAGTTTTTGGCCCCACCTTTTTTCAAAAAGGTGGGCAAAAAAGGTGGGAAAAGGCGCGTCCCAACGGAAACGCGCCTTTTTCGGTTGATTCTCTCAGGAAGCGCGGCCGAGCGCGATCGCCTTGCGGTTGAGATCGAGCATGGCGGCCTTGCGCGCGGGGATGCATTTCTGCAGCGCCGCATCGAGCGTCTCTTCCTTGCAGAAGCCGACGACCTCAAAGAGCTTCCCCATCAGGACCATGTTCGCGAGACCGGCAAGGCCGTTCTCCTCCGCGATCTTCGAGGCCGGCACGCGGCAGACCGTCACGTCCTCGCGTTCGACGGGGATCTCGATCAGGCTGCTGTCCAGCAGGATCACGCCGCCCGGCTCCACGTCGTTCACGAATTTTTCGAGCGACGGCCGGTTCATGGCGATCAGGACGTTCGGGTTCGTGACGAGCGGCGAGCCGATCGGCTCATCGGAGAGGCAGACGGAGCAGTTCGCCGTGCCGCCGCGCATTTCGGGGCCGTAGGACGGGAGCCACGAAAGCTCTCTCCCTTCGATCAGGCCGGCATAAGCCGCGACCTTTCCGGCAAACAGGACGCCCTGCCCGCCGAAGCCCGCGAGGAGCATATTCAGATCCTTCATTTCAGTCTGTCCCCCTTTACGCCGTCTTTATACACGCCGAGCGGATAATACGGGATCATGTTCTCATCGAGCCATTTCAGCGCGTCCACCGGAGAGAGGCCCCAGTTCGTCGGGCAGGTGGAGAGCACTTCGATGATGGAATACCCCTTCCCCTCGATCTGGTTCTGGAACGCCTTTTTGATGGCCTTGCGCGCGATGTTGACGTTCTTCACGCTGTCCACAGTCACGCGCTGTGCGAGCGCCACGCCGTCAAGCGTGGAGAGCATCTCGCAGACGCGCACCGGATATCCGGCCGTGTTCACGTCGCGGCCGTAGGGGGTCGTCTGGGTGATCTGGTCCGGCAGGGAGGTCGGGGCCATCTGGCCGCCGGTCATGCCGTAGATCGCGTTGTTGACGAAGATCACGGTGATGTTCTCGCCTCTCGTCGCCGCGTGTACGGTCTCGGCCGTGCCGATGGCGGCGAGGTCGCCGTCGCCCTGATAGGTGAAGATCACGTTCTCCGGGCGGGCGCGCTTGAGGCCCGTCGCGACGGCCTGCGCGCGGCCGTGCGGCGCCTGCACCATGTCGCAGGAGAAATAGTCATAGCACATAACGGAGCAGCCCACCGACGCGACGCCGACGGTTTTCCCCTCGATGCCGAGCTCCTCGATCGCCTGCGCCACAAGGCGGTGGATGATGCCGTGCGTGCAGCCGGGGCAATAGTGCAGCGGCGCGTCCGTCAAAGTGGACGGCTTTTGAAATACAACTGCCATATCGTTTCAGTCCTTTC
>CANRMW010000071.1 GCA_947631835.1 uncultured Clostridia bacterium
GGGGCAATAGTGCAGCGGCGCGTCCGTCAAAGTGGACGGCTTTTGAAATACAACTGCCATATCGTTTCAGTCCTTTCCATCTCAATCAAACGAGCTTCTCGATCTCGCCGAGCACTTCTTTCGGCGTCGGGATCACGCCGCCGGTCCGGCCGAAAAAGCTGACCGGGACCTTGCACTCGACCGCGAGCCGCACGTCGTCCACCATCTGGCCCATGCTCATCTCGACCGTGAGGAACTGCTTTACATGTCCGGCGGCCTTCTTCAGCGTATCCGTCGGGAACGGCCAGAGCGTGATCGGGCGGATGAGCCCCGCCTTGATGCCCTTCTCGCGCGCCTTGTTGACGGCGCTGCGCGCGACACGGCTCGACGCGCCGTAAGCCACGACGACGACGTCCGCGTCCTCCACGAGGTATTCCTCGGCGCGCTGCTCGTTCTGCTTGACCTTTTCATACCGCTGATAGCGCTCCACAACGAGGCTTTCCAGCGCGTTCGGCGTGAGGTAGAGGGAATTGACGATGTTGTGCTTTCTCTCGTTCTTGTGGCCCGAGGCTGCCCACGGCTTCTCATGCGCCGCGGCGTCGTGCGCCTCCGGCAAAACGACCGGCTCCATCATCTGGCCGAGCATGCCGTCCGCAAGGATCATCGCGGGCATACGGTACTCGTCGGCGCGGTCGAACGCGAGCGCCACGAGATCGACCATCTCCTGCACGGTGGACGGCGCGAAGACGAGGATCTGGAAATCGCCGTGGCCGAGCGCCTTCGTGGCCTGCCAGTAATCCGCCTGGGAGGGCTGGATCCCGCCGAGGCCCGGGCCGCCGCGCTGCACGTTGATGATGACGGCGGGCAGATCGGAACCCGCCATATAGCTGATGCCCTCGCCCTTGAGGCTGACGCCCGGGGAGCTGGAGGACGTCATGGCCCGCACGCCCGCCGCGGCGGCGCCGAGGACCATGTTGACGGCGGCGAGCTCGCTCTCCGCCTGCAAATATGTACCGCCCAGCTTCGGCATGCGCTTCGCCATGTAGGCCGCGAGCTCTGTCTGGGGCGTGATGGGATATCCGAAGAAATGACGGCAGCCCGCCTGAATGGCGGCTTCCGCCAGCGCTTCATTTCCCTTCATCAGAACTTTTTCTGCCATTGTACCTTTCACCCTTTCGCACGTTCCACCGTGCCATTTCTCAAAACCGCGTTATCTCTCGACAGTGATCGCCGTGTCGGGGCACATCGTCGCGCAGGCGGCGCAGCCGATGCAGGCTTCTTCGTCGATGAGCTGCGCGGGGTGGTAGCCCTTTTCGTTCAGCCTGTCCTTTGCGAGCGCAATGATCTTCTTGGGGCACGCGTGGATGCACATGGAGCAGCCCTTGCACACCTTCTCGTCCACAATGATCCTGGCCATTCCTTTCCCTCCTAACTGATCTCCGGCGCGTCTTCCCAGACGAACCGGACATATCGCTTCACGGGCTTATACCCTTCGGGAAGCGTTCCCGAAACGGCAAAGTCCGGGATCGTGCTGTAAAGCAGCGGCAGTCCGCAGAGCGAGGCCGCTTCCTTTCCGAAACCGTCCGCCGCAAAAACGTCCTCCGCTTTCGTCTGCGGGCCGAGATGGGAGTTGTTCACCACCGCCGTCGCGCGCAGATGGGACGCCGCCTCGATCTCCCGCAGCAGCGGGACGGTCTCCTCCGGCGTCGTGGAGAGCACGCGGTAGCGGTTCACGACATAGAGCATCTCGTACCCCGCCTCCCGGATCTCCCGGCTGATCGTCCCGAGCGCCGTCGCGCCGACATCGTCGCCGCCGGCGTCAAGAAAGACGTCGGTGTCCTCCGCAGAAAAAATGGAATACAGCTCCGCCGGAAGGACGGGCGTGTCGAGCGTCGTGTTCGCGAAGACCGGCTTGATGAGCCTCACGCCGTACTTTTCCAGAAGCTCCCCGTATTCCGAAGAGCGGAAATACGGGTTCACGATGTCCATGTCCACGAGAATGCTTCCCCGCCCGCGCTTCGCGCTTTCCACGGCGAGGTTCAGCGCGAGATTCGTCTTTCCCGTGCCGTAGTGCCCGGTGACGACCGTGATGGTCCCGTTTTTCATATTCGCGCACCCTCTTTGCAGGAAACCGCTCGGCCTCCGTCATTTTTGCAAGCTGTATTAGCATACCATATTTTGTTCCAAAAATCAAGTGGGAATCCAATACAATCCGCTTTTCTTGGCGGGTATGTCCGTCGTCCCGTGCGATCCCTTTCGTCAAATTATGCAGGTTTTCTATACGCTCCATCAAAAACGCTCCGTTCTCCCGCGCCGCCGGGCGAAAAGCGTTCCGGAAGGGAAAAACTATCTGCGAAAAAGCCTTGACTTTTCGCGAGATTCCATGTACAATGAAAGCAGAAACAGCCAGACCGCTTTGGAAAGGACGGTGTCTCCCATGCCGAAGGATAACGACGCCTACGAGGCGGACCTGATCGTCCTTCTGGACGACGACGGCAATGAGCACGAATTTGAGATCATTGACGAGATCGAAAACGACGACGGCTATTTCATGGCTCTGATCCCCACCGAGCCGGAAGAAAGCGAAGAGGTCTCGGATGTCGATGAATACTATATCTTTGAACTGGTGAACATCGACGGCGAGGAACAGCTCTGCGAGGTGGAGGACGAAGCCCTGCTGGATAAGCTCTCCGAGATCTTCGAGACCCGTTACGCCAATCTCGTGGACGAGGACGAAGGCGAATAAGCCTTCCGCGCCCCGACAAAACTAAAAACAACCTGCCCGATTCGCGGACCGTGCACAAATAACCCTACACTCTTCTCATCGGGAGCCCCACTCCGCCGGCGGACTGCAGACCTCCCGGCGCAGCATCGACTGCGTTGGACGAAGGGAGCGAGAACCCGGAGGGAGGGCACCCACCTGCTTTTTGGTAGCAGGTTATGGAGCTGCACATTACGGTCGGGTGGGTTATTTTTATGCGTGCGCCGCGTCCCGCGCGGCGCACGCATAAAAATAACCGGAAAGCAAGGAGGCGGTGTCCGCCTGTGAAAAAGAACAGCTTCGTGCAGGGGCTCCGGGACGGGCTGCCGGTCTGCCTCGGGTATTTCGCGGTCTCGTTCGCGTTCGGCATTCAGGCCGCGGGGATCGGCCTCACCGTGTTCGAATCCGCCGCGATGTCCGCGCTGAACGTCACCTCGGCGGGCCAGTTCGCCGCGCTCTCCGTCATCGCTGCCGGCGCGTCATACATAGAGCTCGCGTTCACACAGGTCGTCATCAACCTGCGTTATTTCCTGATGTCCTGCGCGCTCTCGCAGCGCCTTTCGCCAAAGATGCCCTTCGCACACCGGTTCGGCATCGCTTACGGCGTGACCGACGAGATCTTCGCGCTTTCCGTCACGCACCCCGCGCCGCTCCCGCCCGCGTACAGCTACGGGCTCATCGCCTGCGCGGTTCCCGGCTGGGTGGCCGGCACGGCGCTCGGCGCGGCGGCGGGCCGCCTCTTTCCCCCGCTCCTCACCAATGCGCTGGGCGTCGCGATCTACGGCATGTTCATTGCAATCCTCGTTCCGCCCGCAAAGGAAAACCGTGCGGTCGCCGTCGTCGTCCTCGTCTCGATGGCGCTTTCCGCTGTGATGACCTGGGCGCCGGCGCTCTCCGGGATCTCTTCGGGCTTCCGCATCATCCTGATCACGCTGCTCGTGTCGGGCGCTGCCGCCGCGCTGAAACCCATTTCTGAGGAGGCGGATGCAGATGCGCCCTGAGATCCTTCTGTACATCCTCGTGATGGCCGCCGTCACCTACCTCATCCGGCTGCTCCCCTTGACGCTGATCCGCCGCCGGATCGAGAGCCGGTTCCTCCGCTCGTTCCTCTACTATGTTCCCTACGCGACGCTGGCCGCGATGACCTTCCCCGCGATCCTCACCGCGACGGGAAGCACCGTGAGCGCGGCGCTCGGCTTTGCCGCCGCGCTGATCCTCGCGTTTTCCGGCCGGAGCCTTATGACCGTCGCGGTCTGCGCGAGCGTGGTCGTGCTCGTCTGCGAGCTGGTCATGCCGGTTCTCCCGCTGTAAAAGCCCTGCCGTCTTTTTCCATTCTCAGGAGACAAAACGCCCTTCCGTTCGGCACGCAGCCGCGCGGAAGGGCGTATCCGTTTAGAGGATCTCTCTGAGCTTATCGAGGAATGCTTCTTCCCCGAACGTGTTGATCTTGAAGAACACCGCCTGGCTGCCGCCTGCCGTGATCGCCGAAAGGCAGATCGGGCCGTTGGGCTCGGCCTGAAACAGCGTCACCGAAAGGCTCACGCGGTTCCCGCCGATGTAGCTGTACCGCTCGAACACGCGCACACTGCACCGCGCGCCGCCCTCCCTGAAATCGCTCGAATCCTCGAGCGAGGCCGAGATGCTCCCGCCCATGATGCCGTCCGTGATCCGCCGGAGCGTATCGTCAAACCCCGCACGGACCGTCATTTCCAGCTTTGCCATCACAAAACTCCTTTCTCCGTCGAACCGTCAGCCTTCCCGCGTCCGCCATTCCTCACGCAGCAGCGAGAATGCCTGATCGTCGAATACATTTCCCGAATAATCGCGCACACAGCGCCGAAACACGCCCTCCTTGGAAAACCCGAGGGACTCCAGCAGCCGCTCCGACGCGACATTTCCCACAAACACGCGCGCCGAAACGAGCTCCATCGACGCGTCCCCCTCGAACAGCGCGTCGATCACCGCACCGAGCGCCTCTTTCATGTACCCCTGCCGCGCGTACTCTTCTCCGAGATAGTAGCCGAGATTCAGCGCGCGCACGCGGTAGCGCAGACTGTCCTCCTCATACGAAATCTGCCCGAGCACCGCGCCGTCGGCTTTCCGTTCGAGCACCAGCAGCGTCGCGCCGCCCGCTCGGAACAGGCTCTCCCGCACCTGCGCCTCGCTCCAAATCGTCATCCCGTTGAAGCGCATCACGAACGCGCTGTTGCGGATCGCGGTCATCGGCGCGGCGTCCGATTCCCTTGGCGGCCGGAGGAAAAGCCGCATCGTTTCCAGATCCATGTCCGTCTCTCCTTTCTCCGCAGGCGCACGCGCCTTTTTTCCTGCGAGACGCAAAAAGCGGGTGGTCTCCCACCCGCTTTTGTGCTGCTTCGGTATGCTCCGGAAAGCGACGCTTAGATCTCCGCGAAGTACTTGATGGTGCGGACCATCTGGCTCGTGTAGGAGTTCTCGTTGTCGTACCAGGAGACGACCTGGACCTCATAGAGGTCGTCGGCGATCTTCGCGACCATCGTCTGGGTGGCGTCGAAGAGGGAGCCGTACTTCATGCCGATGACGTCGGAGGAAACGATCGGATCCTCGTTGTAGCCATAGGACTCGGAGGCGGCGGCCTTCATGGCGGCGTTGATGCCTTCCTTCGTGATGTTCTCGCCCTTCACGACCGCGGTGAGGATGGTGGTGGAACCGGTCGGGACCGGAACACGCTGGGCGGAACCGATGAGCTTGCCGTTGAGCTCGGGGATGACGAGGCCGATGGCCTTCGCAGCGCCGGTGGAGTTCGGGACAATGTTGGCAGCGCCGGCACGGGCACGGCGGAGATCGCCCTTTCTGTGCGGGCCGTCAAGGATCATCTGATCTCCGGTGTAGGCGTGGATGGTGCTCATGATGCCGCTCTGGATCGGGGCATAATCGTTCAGGGCCTTCGCCATCGGGGCGAGGCAGTTGGTGGTGCAGGAAGCGGCGGAGATGATGGTGTCGTCCTTGGTGAGGGTCTTCTCGTTGACGCTGTAAACGATGGTGGGCAGATCGTTGCCCGCGGGAGCGGAAATGACGACCTTCTTCGCGCCGGCGTCAATGTGCGCCTGGCTCTTCGCCTTGGAGGTGTAAAAGCCCGTGCACTCGAGCACAACATCCACACCGATCTCGCCCCACGGGAGATCCTTCGCGTCTTTCTCCGCGTAGATCTTCAGGGTCTTGCCATCGACGGTGATCGTGTTCGCCTCGTCGTCGGCCTCGACCTTGTGGAGACCCTCGCCGATCTTGCCGCAGTAGCCGCCCTGCGCGGTGTCATACTTGAGCAGATGCGCGAGCATGGAGGGCTTCGTCAGATCGTTGATCGCGACGATCTCGTAGCCCTCGGCACCGAACATCTGACGGAACGCCAGACGGCCGATGCGGCCAAACCCATTGATTGCAACTTTAACAGCCATGATGATGATACCTCCTGGAAAAGTGTAAGCATGTCTGCCTACCAGTATTTTATAACATTCCGGGAAAATTTACAAGGGGGATGTGCCAAAAACGTAAACTTTTTCCCCGAAATTTCAAAGTTTGTCTCCCTGTGCGGAGGTTTTTGGGGCTTCTTCTCCGGAAATTCTGCGCCGAATCATCTCCGCAGGGACAAAATTCCGCTTGCGGAACGTGAAAAGCAGCGCCAGGATCCGGACGGAATGCGCCAGCATGACGAGCTGCATGATATACGGCATCTCCGTGGCGTATCCGCGTCCCGCGACGATGAGCGCGGTGTTGGAGAGGACATACGTCAGCCAGAACAGCGCGGCGGGGATCCCGAATACATAAACGCTCCGCGCCGCTTTCCTGCGCCCCACGCCGGAAAGCAGCTTGCCCTCCGAGAGGAAGAACAGCACCATCAAAGCGCCGCCGCCCACCGTGAAGATGTTCTCCACCGTCGTCGCGGATGCCGAATAGGTCATAAATGTGAGCAGCATATAATAGAGACCCCAGACCACGCCCACGACGCCCATCGCCCCGGCGGGGCCGGGATAGTCCTCCCCGCGGAACCAAAGCGCGCCGGAAACGATGCTGATGACCCCGTAGACCGCTGAGACGACCGCAAAGGGAAGGTCCGCCTGCACATGCAGCGGCTCCACAAAGTACGTCACGCCCGTCGCCCGGAAGTTCACGAAATCCTGAATGAGGACGACAGCGCAGAAAATGAGGAACAGCGCGGAAAGCAGCGAAGCCGCGCCGACCGCCGGGTTGCTCCCCCGGTGCATCGCGCCGAGCGCGGAGCCGTCAAAAAAGCAGAGCAGCGCGCTTGCCAAAGCGGTCCCGAGCACCACCGCGCTGTACGCGACGGTGAAGACGCCGCTGTCCGTCACAAACCCCGTATCGTAATTGAAGAAAAAGAGCATCTGGATGCAGCGCAGTCCGGCGCCGACCGCCATGCCGCCGAACGCGGTCCAGAACGCAATTTTTGTTTTCATTCGCAAGACCTCTCTATATATAGGAGGGAGGCGGCCCGCCTTCCCAAGAACTCGTTTTTTCTATTGTACCACATTTTCCGGGAGATGAGAATCCCCTATTTTAAAATAAACCGAAAAC
Organism: uncultured Clostridia bacterium; assembly: GCA_947631835.1. Taxonomy (GTDB): domain Bacteria; phylum Bacillota; class Clostridia; order Oscillospirales; family Acutalibacteraceae; genus Hominenteromicrobium. Next base: position 7,307 of record CANRMW010000071.1, read on the forward strand.
TTTTTTTGAAATCGCTCCATTTTCCTCTTGACATTTCGAAAGGGAGCGGGTATAATATGCACCGATGTAAACAATTAACCGCATGATTGTTTCGTTTGGCGCAAATCGCGCCGATCCGGAAAGGAGGACGATCCGTGGCAAAGGAAGAAGTCGGCCATGCGCTGTTCCGTCTGAACAGCACGCTGCGCCGCTTCATCGACAGCAATACCCATAATCGCGAACACGAGCCCCTGAACGGCCCGAGCATGTGGCTGCTGCGCTTTCTGGCGGAAAACCGAGACGCGGCGGTCTATATGAAGGACGTGGAAAAGAGATTCGGGCTCACGCGTTCCACCGCCTCAAAAACCGTGGATCTGCTCGTGCGCAACGGGCTGATCGAGCGCCGCACCGACGAAAAGGATATGCGCCTGAGGCGCCTCATCCTCACGCGGCGCGCGGAGAGCCTGCTGGAAGATATCTGCAGGGATCACATGCTGGTGGAATCCACCCTGACGCAGGGCTTCGCCGAAGAGGAAAAGATCCAAGTCCTGCACTATCTCGAAAGAATGCGGGAAAACATCGACAACGCCGCCTCCCGCCGGCAGAAAACGGAAAGGAGCGAATCTTCGCTTGATTAAGAAACTCGCTAGGAGCGTCCGCGACCAAAAGTGGAACGCGGTCCTGGCCTCGGTCACCGTCATGGGCGAGGTCGTCATGGAGGTCGTCATCCCGCTCCTCATGGCCTCGATGATCGACAACGGCATCGACGCGGGCAGCATGACCATGATCCTGCTCATGGGCGGCGCGCTGCTTCTCGCGGCGCTCGGCCAGCTCGTTTTGGGCGTGGCGTCCGGCCATTTTGCCGCCGTCGCCTCCACGGGCTTCGCGCGGAACCTCCGCCACGACCTCTTCCACAAGGTCCAGACCTTCTCTTTTTCCAACATCGACAAATTCTCCACCGCGTCCATCGTGACGCGTCTGACCACCGATGTGACGAACCTCCAGATGACGTTCGGCATGATCATCCGCATGGCCGTGCGCGGCCCGCTGATGATGGTCTTCTCGCTGATCGCCGCGTTCTCCATCGACGCGCAGCTCTCGCTGATCTTCCTGTGCGCGATCCCGCTTCTGGCGCTCGGCCTCTACTTCCTGATGACGCACACGCACCCGATCTTCCAGCGCGTGTTCCGCACCTACGATAAGCTGAACAACGTCGTGCAGGAGAACCTCTACGGCATCCGCGTCGTGAAGAACTTCGTCCGCGAGGACCACGAGATCGAAAAGTTCACGAACATCTCCGGAAAGATCTACAACGACTTTATGAAGGCCGAAAAGCTGATGGCGTGGAACTCCCCGATGATGATGATCGTCATGAACGCCGTCGTGCTCCTGCTCTCGTGGTTCGGCGCCAGGGCGATCGTCGCTTCCGGCGGGGACGCGGCGACCGGGCTTTCCACCGGCGAGCTGCTCTCCCTCATCTCCTACGCGATGCAATCCCTGAGCAGCCTGATGATGCTCTCGATGATCTTCGTCATGCTCACGATGGCGCGCGCCGCCGGCGAGCGCACCGTTGAGATCCTCGACGAGGTCCCGGACATCTCCTCTCCCGAAAACGCGAAGACGGATGTGCCGGACGGCTCCATCGATTTTGAGAACGTCTTCTTCACCTACGGCAAGAAAAACACGAAGCCGGTGCTCCACAACATCAACCTGCACATCCCCGCAGGCGCGACGGTCGGCATCATCGGCGGCACAGGCTCCTCCAAATCGAGCCTTGTGCAGCTCATCCCGCGCCTCTACGACGTACACCAGGGCAAGGTCAAGGTCGGCGGCACGGACGTCAAGGAATACGATCTCGACGCCCTGCGCGGCGCGGTCGCGATGGTCCTGCAGAAGAACGAGCTGTTCTCCGGCACCATCAAGGAGAATCTGCGCTGGGGCGACGAGAACGCCAGCGACGAAGCCATCGTGCACGTCTGCAAGCTGGCGCAGGCCGACGAATTTGTCAGCGCGTTCCCGGACGGCTACGACACATACATCGAACAGGGCGGCACCAACGTCTCCGGCGGCCAGAAGCAGCGCCTTTGCATCGCGCGAGCGCTTTTGAAGCACCCGAAGATCCTG
>CANRMW010000072.1 GCA_947631835.1 uncultured Clostridia bacterium
TTCTCCGGCTTCTCCTTCCCCGCCGGGATGCGCCAGGCCCAGCGCCTCGAGACGCCGATCCTCACGCCGTCCTCGAAAGCGCAGGAGGGCCACGACGAATACATCACCTTCGCGGGCGTCGCGAAGGTCATCGGCGAGCCGCTCGCGAAGCAGATCGAAGAGGTCGGCATCGCGCTCTACAAAAAATGCTATGACTACGCGTACTCCTGCGGCATCATCCTCGCGGATACGAAGTTCGAGTTCGGGCTCGACGAAAACGGCGAGCTGGTCCTCTGCGACGAGCTCTTCACGCCGGATTCCAGCCGCTTCTGGAGCGCCGACGAGTACCGGGAGGGCACGTCCCCTGCGAGCCTCGACAAGCAGTTCCTCCGCGACTGGCTCATCGAAAACCGCCTCAACGGCGTCACGCCCGCTCCGGAGATCCCGGAGGAGATCGTCAGGAAGACGCAGGAGAAGTATTTCGAGTGCCGCGACCGGCTGGTAAAATAAACGAGAAAAAGACACACGCGGCGCTTTCCCTCCCGGAAGGCGCCGCTTTTCCAAAATTTTTTCAAAAATTTTTCGCCTGCGCGTATATCGGGCCGCGGTTTTGCGACAGAACAGGTAGAACGGAAAAAGGAGGGATCCGAATGGAAGACGACGAGATCATCGAGCTGTACCACCGGCGCGACGAGACCGCCATCTCGGAAACAGACAGAAAGCACGGCCCGTTCTGCCGGCGGGTCGCGGTCAATATCCTCTCGAACAGAGAGGACGCCGAGGAGTGCGTCAGCGACACATGGCTCACCGCGTGGCGCCGGATGCCGCCGGACCGTCCCGCGTCGCTGCGCGCGTTCCTCGGGCGCATCACGCGGAACCTCTCGGTCAGCCGCTTCCGGAAAAACCGCGCGGCGAAGCGGTACCCCGGCATGGAGCGGATGCTCTCGGAGCTCGACGAATGCGTCCCCGACCGCGCCGCCGAGGTCACGGCGGAAAGGGAGGCCCTCGCGGAGCTTCTCTCCGGCTGGCTCGATTCCCTCCCCGAGGCCGACCGCGTGCTGTTCGTGCGGCGCTACTGGTACGGCGAGCCGCTGAACGCCCTCGCGCTCGCCGAGGGCGTCCCCGCGAACCGCCTCGCCCGCCGGATGCAGACGCTTCGGCTGCGCCTCAAAACCGAGTTGGAAAAGGAGGATTTTACGGTATGAACGGAGAAGACCTTTGGAACGGGCTCACCGACATCCGCGACGACCAGATCGAGCGCGCCGCCCCGCCCCCGCCGAAAAAGGGCCCGCGCCGCAAACGCTGGGCCGCGCCGGTCGCGGCCGCGCTCGCCGTGGTGCTCCTGCTCACGGCGCTGCTGCTCCCGAGAATGTCCGGCGGCAAAACCGGCGGAGGCGGGTTCACCGTCGCGGCGGCGGAGCTCCCGAAGCGCGAGAAATATTCCGAAGCGAACTACGACCGCTGGTTCGAAGAGCGCCGCGCCCTGCGCCAGACTTACGAAAGCTACGACGGCGCGCTGGACAGCTTCGCGGAAAGCGCCGTCCCGCTGCTTCTTTCCGGGGACGCGGACGAAAACCGCGTCTGCTCGCCGCTCAACATCTACCTCGCACTCTCGATGCTCTCCGAGATGACCGACGGCGAGAGCCGCGCGCAGCTCCTCTCCCTGCTCGGCGCGGCAAGCCTCGAGGACGTGCGGGCAAACGCCAAAGCCCTTTGGAACGCGAACTATCAGGACGACGGCACGGTGACGAGTTTGCTTGCCAATTCCGTCTGGATGAGCGACACCCTCGAATATGTGCAAAAGACGATGGACACCCTCGCGCAGGACTACCGCGCGGATTCGTTCCGGGGCGAGATGGGCAGCGGCGCGTACAACGAAGCGCTGCAAAGCTGGGTGAACGAACACACAGGAAACCGCCTCACGGAGCAGGCGTCCGGCCTCTCGTTTGACCCGGAGACCGTGCTCGCGCTCGTCTCCACGATCTACTACCGCGCGCGGTGGAAGTACGAATTTAACGAGAACCGCACCGAACCCGGCACGTTCCACGCGCCGTCGGGCGACGGGACCATCGACTTCATGCACCAGACGGCCGACGGGCATTATTACTGGGGCGAGCGCTTTTCCGCCGTCCCGAAGGGTCTGCAGAACAGCGGCGAGATGTGGCTGATTCTCCCGGACGAGGGCGTCTCCCCTGACAAGCTGCTCGAAAGCGGCGAGGCGGTGGACTTTCTGCTACAAAGCGATTCGTGGGAGAACAGCCAGTACGCGGAGATCGAGCTCTCCGTCCCGAAGTTCGACGTCGTCCGCGACACGGACCTGATCTCCAGCCTCTCGGCCCTCGGCGTGACCGATGTGTTTGACGGAGCCAGCGCCGATTTCTCTCCGATGCTGCCGCACGGCCTGCTCGAAGAGGTCCGGCCGTATGTCTCCGCCGTGCGGCACGCCGCGCGCGTCACCGTCGACGAGGAGGGCTGCGAGGCCGCGGCCTATACGGAGATCGCCATGACCGGCGCGGGCGCGCCGCCTGTCGGCGAAAAGATCGAGTTCACGCTCGACCGCCCGTTCCTCTTCGCGATCACCGGCGACGACGGCTCTCTGCTCTTCGTCGGTGTCGTCAACCACCCCTGAAAAAAACAAATCACGTCCAGCGGCGGGCCTCCCCGCCGCTTCGCTTTTTTCGAAACCAAATCTGTACTTGCCTAAATTTTACCACTATGGTATAATAACCGCGGGCGCAGCCCGTTTCGTTCGCCCTACGCTGGCCTGCGGGAAGCGGGGCGTGTTCCTCAGCGTGTGACAAAGCGGAGGAACGGCCTTGGTCCGCAGCAACGGGCGATGGCTGATTATACCAACGCGCTTCGCGCTTATGGTATAATGACCGCAGGGCGGCAGAGCCGCTTTCGTTTGCTCTACGCTGGCTTAACGAAAGCGGAGGCTGACTCACCAAGTAGACCAAACTTCCGGCGCGGGAACAAGGTCCCCAAAACACATCGGCGAAGTGCGCATGGCGCACGACCAACGCGACGTAAAAGTTCTTTTGTTTACTTTTCTTTCAAGAAAAGTAAACGCGGGCAAAGCCCGTTTCGTTTGCCCTACGCTGGCTTACCGAAATCGGAGGCTGGCTCACCAAGTAGACCAAACTTCCGGCGCGGGAACAAAGCCACCTAAACGCACCGGCGAAGCGTGTGTCTGCACACGCGACCAACGCGACGAAAAGTCTTTTGGTCCAACCTTTTCTTCTAGAAAAGGTTGGCGACGTAAAAATCTTTTGGCCCTACCTTTTCTTTCAGAAAAGGTAGGAGGAGGTGAAAGAGGATGCGGGAAGAAACCGTACATTTTCGGGCGGACTCCGTGGAGCGCGTGGGGGACATCGTGCGCGACCACGTCCGCTACCGCAGGCAGATCCTAAAGCTGGCGGGGTCCGACCTGCGCCGCACCTACCGCGCGTCTGCGCTGGGCTGGGCGTGGGCGGTCATCAAGCCTCTGGTGACAATCTTCGTCTACTGGTTCGCATTTGCGCTGGGTCTTCGGCGCGGCGGGGACATTCGGGGCTTTCCGTTCATTCTGTGGCTGATCTGCGGCATGATCCCGTGGTTTTATATCAGCGAGATGCTGCTTTCCGGGACGAACTGCATCGCGAAGAACCGCTATCTCGTCACGAAGATGAAGTTCCCCGTTTCCACGATCCCGACCTTCACCAGCCTCTCCAAATTCGCGGTCCACTGCATTTTACAGCTTTGCACGGTCCTGATCTTTCTCTGCACCGGGCATTTCCCGACGGTCTATCTGGTGCAGCTTCCGTTTTATATGCTGTGCAACCTCCTTTTCTTCACGGGCTGGGCGTTTCTTTCCGCCCCGATCGCGGCGGTGAGCGGAGACTTCAGCAACCTTGTCCGTTCCTTTGTGACGGCGGTCTTCTGGCTCTCCGGCATCCTCTGGGAGGTAGACCGCATGGAGAACCCCATCGCGAAATCCTTCCTGATGATCAATCCCGTCACGTTCGTCTGCAACGGCTACCGCAACTGCTTCATTTACGAGACCTGGTTTTTCGAGCAGCCGAAGCGCCTGCTGTACTTCGGCGTGGAGCTGGTCGTCATCTGGGTGCTCGGATATTTCTGTTACCGCCGGGTGCGCCCGGAGCTGGCGGACGTACTGTGAGGTGACGGCATGGAAAAAGAGATCGCCATCGCGTTTCGCAACGTCTCCAAAACCTATAAGCTGTACAGCTCCAGCCGAAAGCGGCTGCTCGGGCTGTTTTTCGACCGCGTCCCCCACAGCGAAAAGCACGCTGTGTGCGACCTCTCCCTCACGGTGTACAAGGGAGAATCCGTGGCGGTTCTCGGGCGAAACGGCGCCGGGAAATCGACGCTGCTCAAAATGATCAGCGGCGTCACCTTCCCCACAAAGGGCGAGGTCGAGGTCCGCGGCACGGTCAGCGCCCTTTTGGAGCTGACGAGCGGTTTCGACCCGGAATTTACCGGCCGGGAAAACATTTTTCTGAAAGGCCACATCCTTGGCCTTTCCGACGAGCACATCGCGGCGATGGAGCCGGAGATCACCGCGTTCGCGGAGCTCGGCGAGTATATTGACCAGCCGGTCCGCACATACTCAAGCGGAATGAAGGCGCGGCTCGGCTTTTCCATCTGCGTCAACACCGACCCGGAGATCCTCATCGTGGACGAGGCGCTCGCCGTGGGCGACAAAGCGTTCCGGGAAAAGTGCAGCGGGAAGATCGACGAGATCATGCACGGCGACATCACGCTGCTCTTCGTCACCCACTCCGCGGAGACGGCCCTCACGTTCTGCAAGCGCGGCGTCGTCATGCAGGAGGGCAGGATCGTCTTTGACGGCCCCGTGGAAGACGCGGTCGCGTTCTACGAAAAAGGGCTAAAGCCGAAAGCGGCCTCCGCCCCTAAAAAATAATTTGCCGGAAAGCGTAACCCCGTTGCGCTTTTTCCCTACATTTTCATTGAAGGGACGGTTCGGCCTGCGCCGGACACGCCCCGAACCGGGCGGAGACGCCTTGTTCCCGCCCGCATGAACGCTCCTTGAAGGAAGGTTTTGTTATGAAAAAGTCCATCCGTATTTTGGCGCTCTCCCTCTGCCTGCTCCTCATCCTGTCGGCGCTCGCCGCCTGTTCGGGCGGCTCTCCCTCCGGCGGGAAAAAGATCGAGGGCGAGCTCCCCGACATCATGGCGAAGATCTATGAGACCGCCGACGTGGACGCCGAGACGCGCGATTTCCTCGGCGGGCTGGATCAGTTCGAGATCCCCGAGGACCAGTTCGAGTATTACTTCTTTGTAAAAGACGTGGACTACGCCGAGGCGTTCGCGAGCGTCCCGATGATCAACGTCGTGCCGTATCAGGTCTGCCTGCTGCGCGTCAACGAGGGCGTTGACGTCGAAAAGCTCAAGGAAGAGATCAAGGCCAACGCCAACCCGCGCAAGTGGGTCTGCGTGGAGGTCGATCCCGCCGACGTGCGCGTCGAGAGCGAGGGTGACCTGATCTTCTTTGCGATGGCCGAGCACTCCGATAAGTACGCCGAAGCCTTCCACAAACTCGCCAACTAACCAAACTTTTCTGGAAGAAAAGTTTGGATCAAAAGACTTTTACCGTTTGCTCTACGCTGGTCAGATAAAAGCCGGAGCTTGGCCTGACTCTGGAAACTTTGTACACACAAAACTTCCCTTTCGAAAGAAAAGGCGTAGTTTGGGACAAAAGACTTTATCGTCTGCCCTGCGCCGGTCAGATAAAAGCCGGAGCTTGACCTGGCTCTGGGAACTTTGTGCACACAAAACTTCCCTTTTGAAAGAAAGGCGTAGCTAGGCTCAAAAGGCTTTAACGTCTGCCCTACACTGGTCAGATGAAAGCCGGAGCTTGGCCTGACTCTGGGAACTTTGTGCACACAAAACTTCCCTTTCGAAAGAATAGGCATAGTTCGGGGCAAAAGACTTCGACGTTTGCCCTGCGCTGGCCCGTGGGGGGAAAGGGGCCCTGCCTGTCTCTCGGGGCCTGCATCATAGAGAACGTCGGAGCAATTTCCCCCATAGAGCCGCTTTCGTTCGCTCTACGGAGGCTTGCGGGAAGCCGGAGAAATCCACTTTCCCGCACAGCAAGTTCGGCGCGGACTGCGAGGAAAGAAGTTTCGGCATAGGTAAGCGCGCGCAAGCGCGCGAAACGCGACGTAAAAGTCTTTTGGTCCTACCTTTTCTTCAGAAAAGGTAGGCGCGCGGGCAAAGCCCGTTTCGTTCGCCCTATGCGAACCCGCTGTGCGCGGAGACAGGCCCACCGCACAAACTCAACTTCCGGCGCGGGAGCAAAGCCACCCAGGAACACCGGCGAAGTTCGCAGAGCGAACGACCAACGCGACGTAAAAGTCTTTTGGTCCTACCTTTTCTTCAGAAAAGGTAGGCGCGACGTAAAAGTTCTTTTGCGTACTTTTCTTTCAAGAAAAGTACGGGGGAGGTAAAAATGGTATTCGCAGGCATCCCATTTTTGTTTTTCTTCCTGCCGCTGGCATTCGCCGCCGGGCTTCTCGCGCGGGGGAAAGCGCGGTGCGCGGCGCTTTTTGCGGTGAGCCTCGTGTTCTACGCGTTCGGGGAGCCGCTGTATGTGTTCCTGATGGTCTTCGTCGCGCTGTCATCGTGGGTCTTCGGGCTTTTGACGGAACGCTTCCGGCCGCGCCTCATGCTCGTTTTGAACTGCTGTGTCTCGGTCGGCCTGCTGGTCTATTTCAAGTACGCGGATTTTCTGATCTCTGCCGTCAACTCCGTCTCCGGCGCGCGGCTGCCGCTGCTGCGGGTCGCGCTGCCCATCGGCATCAGTTTCTATACGTTCCAGTCGATCAGCTACGTCGCGGACATCGTGAAGGGCCGCATCCGGCCGGAGCGGAACTTCCTCGTTTTCGCGGCGTATCTGACGTTCTTCCCGCAGCTCATCGCCGGGCCGATCGTCCGCTTTGAGGAGGTCCGCGAGCAGATGATCTCGGGGCGCGTCACCTGGAAAGGCGCGAGCGACGGCGCGCTGCGGTTCACCGTGGGCCTCGGGAAAAAGGTCCTCATCGCGAACCTGCTCGCCGAGCTTGCGAAGGACGGCGCGGCGGGCTCTAGCGTCCTCATGCTCTGGATGACCGCCGTCGGCGCCGCGCTGATGATCTATTTCGACTTTTCCGGGTACAGCGACATGGCCATCGGCCTCGGGCGGATGTTCGGCGTGGACCTTCCGGAAAACTTCCGGCACCCTTTCGCCTCGACCTCCGTCGGTGAATTTTGGCGGCGGTGGCACATCACGCTGGGCGCGTGGTTCCGGGATTACATCTATATTCCGCTCGGCGGGAGCCGCTGTTCGCCCGCAAAACAGATCCGCAACCTCTGCGTCGTCTGGGCGCTGACCGGCCTCTGGCACGGCGCGGACTGGGTCTTCGTCCTCTGGGGGCTGTATTTCGCCGTGTTCCTCGTGCTCGAGCGCTTCGTGCCGCGCCTCGCAAAGCTCCCGAAGCCCCTCGCGCACGTTTATGTCGTGCTTGTGACGCTCGTCAGCTTCGTGCTGTTCAACTCGGAAAGCGCGGGCGCGTTTTTCTCGCAGCTCGCGGGGATGTTCGGCCTTGCCGGCCTCCCCCTCTGGGACGCCGAGACCGCGTGGCTCTTTACGCAGTACGGGCTCGTGCTGGCGCTCGCGGCGGCGGGCGCGTTCCCCATCGTGCCGTGGGCGCTCGAAAAGGCCCGCGCATGGCGCTGCGCCGGAACGCTCTCGGCGGCACTCCGCCCCGCGGCGGCGCTGCTCCTGCTCCTCGCGTGTACGGCGTTCCTCGCCGCCGGTTCCTTCAGCCCGTTCCTGTATTTCCGCTTTTGAGGAGGGGTCGCGATGAAAACGTTTTTCCGCACAAAACTTCCGGCGATCCTCTTCTTCGCCGTGATCTTTCTGCTCTGCGCGCTGACGGTCCTCCTGCCAAAGGAGGAGATCTCCGCCTCCGAGCGCAGAAAGCTGGCGGAGTTCCCCGCCTTTTCCGCCGAGAGCCTCCTGAACGGCCGGTTCTTCTCCGGGCTTTCCGATTACGCCGTGGATCACTTCGCGTTTCGGGAGCCGTTCCGCGCGGCAAATACCGCGCTGCGCACCGGCCTCTTCCGGCAAGACGCCGTGGAGGGCGTCTTCGAGGACGGCGGCTTCCTGTTCTCCCCTCCCGGCCCGCTCGATGAAAAGGCCGTCGAGCAAAACGCGCGGCTGCTGCAAAGCGTCGCGGAGACGTATTTCACCGGGCAGGAGCGCCTGTATTACGCTGTCATACCGGACAAATCCGATTTCACCGAAAAAGGTCCCCCGCGCCTTTCGACCGCAGACGCGGTGCGGATCCTCGGGGAAAATCTCGCCGCCGAATACATCGACCTGACCGAAACGCTCTCCCTCTCCAATTATTACCGGACCGACACCCACTGGCGGCAGGAGAAGATCGGCCTCGCAGCGAAAGCCCTCCTCACCGGGATGGGCGGCGAATGGCGCGACCCGGACTTCGAATGGCGCGCGATCGAGCCGTTTTACGGCGTGCTTTGGGGGCGCTACGCCGCGCCGCTGCCCGCCGAAACGCTTTTTTACGGCGTGAACGCGACCACCGCTTCCGCCGTCGTCCGAAACCTCGATCAGCCCGAGGCGCAAACGGTCTACGAACCGGAAACCGATTCGCCCGACTTGTACGACGTGTTCCTCTCCGGGGCGGTCTCGTTCGTGGAGATCGAAAATCCCGAAGCCCGCACGGAAAAGCATCTCGTACTGTTTCGGGATTCGTTCGGCAGCGCGGTCGCGCCGTATTTCCTTGGAGAATACGCGAAGGTGACGCTGGTGGACCTCCGCTATATCGCCTCCGCGCAGCTCGGGACGCTCCTCGACGGCGCGGACGACGTGCTGTTCCTGTTCAGCACCGGCCTGCTCAACACGGGCGGCGTGCTCAGATGACCGTAAACCGGGGCTGTTCTTTGCCCTGAAGATAAATGAAAAAACTGGAAGGAAGATCAAAATGCTGAAAACCATCCATACCGAAAAAGCGCCGGCCGCCATCGGCCCGTATTCGCAGGCCATCGCCTGCGGCAGTCTGCTCTTTACCTCCGGCCAGATCCCGATCGACCCGAAAACCGGGGACATCGCCGGGGCGGACATCACCGCGCAGGCCGAGCAGGTGATGCAGAACCTCGCGGCGGTCCTCGCGGAGGCGGGCGCGTCGTTCGAGAGTGCCGTCAAGACCACCTGCTTCCTCGCGGACATGGCGGATTTCGCCGCGTTCAACGAGGTCTACGCGAAGTATTTCACCGGCAAGCCCGCCCGCTCCTGCGTCGC
>CANRMW010000073.1 GCA_947631835.1 uncultured Clostridia bacterium
TCAACGGTGTTTGACGGAGTTGCATGGTTAAGTAATGAACCGGGAGTACGGGATATGTGTATTCTTGAAGCGCCGGAAGAGGAAGGAATTTATTTAGCTGAGATCAATATGGATATGCTGCGGGATTATCGTGACCGTGAAGTGATGGGAAACAAGTATCGTCATCCGGATAAATACAAATCTTTGGCAACAGATATTGAATGAGAATAAATGAAACAAATCTTGCGCAACGAGATTGAAACGGTACTGTTTGTATCAAAATCGGCAACATCATAGAACCGTCGAAAGGGGGCGGGAAATTGCTTACATACACGCTCGAAGGACTGCCGGGAGAAAAGCTCTACTCGAAGCTCTACGGATTTTTGAAGAACGACATTCAAAGCGGGGCGCTCGCGGCGGGGACGCGGCTGCCCTCGAAGCGGCAGTTCGCCGAGAACCTTGGGGTGAGCGTGATCACCGTGGAAAACGCCTACGCGCAGCTCATCTCGGAGGGGTATATCTACGCGCTGCCAAAGCGCGGGTATTTCGTCTCACACGGGCAGCAGAACGGGAGACCAGCCGCCTGTGCGCGGCAGCTCCCGCAGCCCGCGCCCGCGCGGGAGCCGGCCGGCGCGCCGCTTTTCGATCTCGCGGGGAGCCGCACGGACCCCGAGAACTTCCCGTTTTCCACCTGGGCGAAGCTGATGCGCGCGGTGCTCTCCGAGCAGCGCGCCGACCTGATGCGCAACGCCCCGGCGGGCGGTGTGGAGGCGCTGCGGCTTGCGCTGGCCGACCATCTGCTGGCGTTTCGCGGGATGCGCGTGGACCCGGAGAACATCGTCGTTGGGGCGGGGACGGAATTTCTTTACGGGCTGCTCGTGCAGCTTTTCGGGAACAAAACCGTCTGGGCTGTGGAGGACCCGGGCTACCGGAAGCTCTCGCGGATCTACGAGAGCCACGGCGCGTCGTGCCGGTTCCTGCCCGTGGACGGCGAGGGGCTTTCCGTGGAGGCGCTCGCCGAGAGCGGCGCGGATGTGGTGCACATCTCCCCGGCCCACCATTTCCCGACGGGCGTCACGATGTCCTCGGCGCGGCGGCTCGCGCTGCTGCGCTGGGCGGAGGACGCGCCGGAGCGGTTCATCATCGAGGACGACTACGATTCGGAGTTTCGGCTTTCCGGCCGTCCAGCGCCGCCGCTGACGGCGCTGGACGGTGCCGGAAGGGTGATCTACATGAACACCTTCACAAAGAGCCTCGCGTCCACCGTGCGCATCAGCTATATGGCCCTGCCCGAGGCGCTGATGCGGCGGTTTATCGAACGGCTTGGGTTTTACGCCTGCACGGTGCCGAACCTCGAACAGTACACGCTGGCGCGGTTCATCGACGAGGGCTTTTTTGAAAAGCACTTGAACCGCATGCGCATCCGGTACCGCAAGAAGCGGGACGCGCTGCTCGAAGCGCTGCTCGCGAACGACGAGCTCGGGCTGAAGGTGGAAAACATCCACTCCGGCCTGCACTTTCTACTCCGTGTCCCGCGCGTGGAGGAAACGCGGCTCGCCGCGTGCGCGGCGGCGCGCGGCGTGCGGATCGTGCCGCTCGGCGCGTATTACCGAACGCCCCCCGCCGCAACCGGGCCGGACGCGGTGTTCCCGGTGAGCTACGCGGGACTCCGGGACGAGGACGCGGGCGAAGCCGCGCGGCGGCTGCGCGAGGCCGTCCGCGAGGCGCGCGGGGAATGAGACCGAAAAAAAGCAAATGCCCGCCCTTGCCGGATGTTCCGGGAAAGGGCGGGCTTCGTCTTTTCTTGGCTTAGTTTTGCCCGTAGTAGGCGTTCGCGCCGTGCTTGCGCAGGTAGTGCCTGTCGAGCAGCTCCTGCTGCATGGGGGGCAGGGCGGGGTCGAGCATCAGGTCGTGCCACGCCATGAACGCGACCTCCTCGAGCACGACCGCATTGTGGACGGCGTTCATGGGATCGGTGCCCCACGCGAACGGGCCGTGGCTGTGCACGAGCACGGCGGGGACGTCGTCCGGGGAGCGGCCCTCGAACGTCTCGACGATCACCTTGCCGGTCTCCGCTTCATACGCGCCGGCGATCTCCTCCGGCGTCATTTTGCGCGTGCAGGGGATCTCGCCGTAGAAATAATCTCCGTGGGTCGTGCCGAGCGCCGGGATGGCGCGCCCGGCCTGGCTCATAACCGTCGCCCAGCGGCTGTGCGTGTGAACGATGCCGCCGATGTTCGGGAACGTGCGGTAGAGCTCGACGTGCGTCGCGGTGTCGGAGGAGGGGTTGAGCTTTCCCTCGACCTTCTCGCCGGTCGCAATGTCCACAAGGACGATGTCCTCCGGGCGGAGGACGCCGTATTCCACGCCGCTCGGCTTGATCGCCATGAGACCGGTCTCGCGGTCGATGCCGCTGACGTTGCCCCAGGTGAACGTCACGAGGTGATGCGCGGGGAGCTGGAGATTTGCCTTGCAGACGAGTTCTTTCAGTGTTTCAAGCATAAGATAGACCCTCCTTCATTTGAGGCGGAAGACGGCCGCGCCGTGCGGCGGGAGCGCCGCAGAGACTTTTCCTGAGACCGTCTGGCGCGCGTTCGTCCAGAGTTCTTCGGCTTCGCGGGGCTTGGCGCCGATGAACTCCGTGAGGTCGGCGGAGATTTCGGCCGGGTCGTCCGAGAGGTTGAAGAGCGCGGCGTAGGGGACGCCGTCCGCAAAGTTCAGCCACGCCGCCTTATTCTCGTCCCTGAAGAGCTGGAGCGGCACGCCGCCGTGCTGGTTCAGGTGGAGCAGGGCGTCGTTCGTGAGCAGGCGCAGCGTGAAGTCGTCGTTGGCGCGCAGCTCGCCGCCGATGATGAGCGGGGAGCGGAAGACGCCCCAGAGCGTCATCATGGTGATCTGCTCGTCGTGCGTGAAGCGGGTGTACTGGCCCTTGCCGTCCGCCGCGACGCGGATGAGGCCGACGGGCAGCATATCGCAGTCTGGGAACTGGCCCGGCGCGACGTGCGCCTGCCAGATCTCGCAGCGGCGGAACATTTCGCGCAGGAGGGACCAGTCGTCCCAGAAATCGTCGGTGATGCGCCACATATTGGCGTGCTTCGCCAAGTGCCATGCCTTTTCGATGAGCGCCGGGCCGGGGGAGAGACTGAGCACCATGGGGCGGCCGCAGCGGTCGAGCGCGCGGCGGATCAGCTCGATCTCCTTTTCGGCGGAGTACGGCTCGAGGGGCGTCGCCTTGATGCTGCAGATGTCGTCCACCTTGACGAAGTCCACGCCCCATTCGGCGTAGAGCCGAAAGAGAGATTCGTAGTATTCGGCGGCGCCGGGCTTTGCCGCATCGATGCCGTACATATCGGTGTTCCACGCGCAGATGGAGTTCGGGTGCGCGATGTCGTGACAGGGAATGTCCGTGCCGAGCACCTTGCAGTCGCTGTACACCGCCTGCCGCGGCACGCCGCGCAGGATATGGATGCCGAACTTGAGGCCCATCGCGTGGATCTGCTCCGCGATGGGCGCGAAGCCCGCGCCGTTCGCCGCGGACGGGAAGCGCACCGGGTCCGGCTGGAGGCGGCCGTGGGTGTCCATCACGAGCGGCGTGAACGCGTTGTAGTTCCAGTGGAACTTTCCGGCGAGCGGCTCGAACCACTGGATGTCGCAGACGACGTATTCATACCCGTGGGACTTGAGGTATTCGGCCATGTACCGGGCGTTGGCCAAAAGCTGCTCCTCATTGACGGCGGGGCCGTAGCAGTCCCAGCTGTTCCAGCCGAGCGGCGGGGTGAGGGCGGCCCTGTCTTTCTCGTACATCAGCGCTGCTCCTTTCGCAGTCAGTTTTTCACAAAGAACTGGTCGTACCAGACGATGAACGTGTAGAAGGACCAGATCTTCTGCATGTTGTGCGCCTTGCCAGCCTTGTGGTCGTCGAGGAGCTTCATCAGCTCCGGGACGACGAAGAATTTTTCGGAGATGTCGCTTTGGAACGCGGCCTTGACGATGTTGTAGTATTTGTCCTCGCGGAGCCAGTCAGAGAGCGGGACGGGGAAGCCGAGCTTTTTGCGCGTCGCGGTGCTCTCGGGGAGCTGCTTTCGCGCGGCGGCGCGCAGCGCGACCTTCGTCGTCTCGTTCGCGGCGCGGAACCGCTGCGGGATGCGGCAGGAGAGCTCGAGCATTTTCCGGTCGAGGAACGGCACGCGCAGCTCGAGGGAGTTCGCCATGCTCATGCGGTCGGCCTTGAGCAGGATGTCGTAGATCATCCAGGTGTGCATATCGACATACTGGAGCTGGGTCGGCTCGTCGAGCGCGGGGACCTCGTCAAAGTAGCGCTTCGAGTAATTCTCCGGGACTTCGGTCGTGATCGGGCGCTTGAGGAACTTCTGGCGCTCGGCCGTCTGGAAGACGTAGTTCGCGCGCATGAACCGCTGGTAGGGTTCCATCGCGCCGCGCACGAGGAAGTTTTTGCCCTTGAAGTTCGGGGCGTGCTTCGCGACGGTCCCTGCGAGCTTGCGCACGGGCTTCGGGACTTTTTTCGTGTAGCGCGCGAAGTGGCCGCCCGCGAGGTACATCGGGTAGCCGCCGAAGAGCTCGTCCGCGCCCTCGCCCGAGAGCACGACCTTCACATAGTTCCGCGCGTTTTTCGCGAGGAAGTAAAGCGGGATCTCAGAGGGGTTCGGCAGCGGCTCGTCCATGTAATACTGGATCGCGGGCATGGCCTCGAAGAAATCGTCCGCGGAAACTTTATTGGCGATGCTCGGCACGCCAATGACCTCGGAAAGCTCCTGCGCATAGGGGAGCTCGCTGTATTTTTCCTCTTCGTAGCCGACGGAGAACGTCTTGACCTTCTCGGTGCCCTTCGAGATCTCCTTCACGACGAAGCTCGAATCGACGCCGGAGGAGAGGAAGCACCCGACCTCCACGTCGGCGATCTGGTGCATCGCGACGGATTCCGCAAACTCCTCCGTGATCGCCTGTTCCCAGTCTTCGAGGGTCTTGTCTTCCTCGATCTTATACTCGATGCGGTAGTACCGCTCGACCTTGAGTTTGCCGTCCCGGTAGGTGAAGCAGTGCGCGCCGGGGAGCTTTTTGACGTTTTGGAAGACCGTGCGCTCGTCGGGGATGTACTCGTAGGAGAGATAGAGGGGGATCATGTCCTCGTCCAAAACTTTCTCGAATTTCGGGTGGTCGAGGAAGCTCTTGATCTCGCTGCCAAAGAGGAACTGGCCGTCCTTCTCGTAGTAGTAAAACGGCTTGATGCCGAAGATGTCCCGCGCGCCGAAGAGTTCTTTTTTCGTTTTGTCCCAGATCACGAACGCGAACATCCCGCGCAGCTTTTGGAGGATCTCCTTGCCGTACTGCTCGTAGCCGTGGAGAATGACCTCGCTGTCGGTTTTCGTCTTGAAGACATGGCCCGCGCGCAGCAGGTCCTCGCGGATCTCCTGAAAATTGTAGATCTCGCCGTTGAAGACGAGGACGAGCGAGCCGTCCTCGTTCAGGATCGGCTGGCGGCCGCCGGAGAGGTCGATGATCGAGAGCCGCCGAAAGCCGAGCGCGACGGCGTCGTCGAGGTAGTAATCGTCGTCGTCCGGCCCGCGGTGCTTAATGCGGTCCGCCATTTTGCGGATGACGGCCTCGCGGTCGAACGTATCGAAGTGGTTGATAAAACCTGCAAAACCGCACATGGGCGGCGCCTCCTTATTTCGTGATGAGCGTGCGGTATTCCGGGCGCAGCGGCTTTTCCGAGACCGTCACCGCCGCGCGGGCGAGCACCTCGAGCGCGTCGAGATACCCCGCGCCGAGGGGATTGTCCCGCTTGATGACCGAAAGCTCCGTGCAGCCGAGGATCAGCACCTCCGCGCCGTCCCTGCGCAGCGATTCGGAGACCGCCGCGAACTTTTCCATGTCGGCGGGCTTTCCGGCCTTCACGCAGTCGTAGATCAGCGACATGACGTAGGACTGCATCGTTTCGTTCGGGACGCCAAAGCCGAGGCCGATCTCGCCGAGGGCCTCCTGAAAGAGCCCGGTGTGGACTGTGCCGGAGGTCGCGAGAACGCCGGCTTTTTCCACGCCGCATTCCTTCAGGTGCCGCGCCGTCTCCCGGACCATGTGGATGATCGGGACCTTCACGGCGCTCTGCAGCGCATCGTGAAAGCAGTGCGCCGTGACGCAGGGCGTGCCGATGGCGTCCACGCCGAGGGCTTCGAGCGTCTGCACGCCCTCCACCAGCATCGGGACGGGGGAGGGCTTCGTGTGGTCGAGGATGTACGCCGTGCGGTCCGGCACGGAGGGGCGGTTGAGGACCACCATGTCGAGGTGCTCCTGGTCGGTCGCGGCGTCGGTCATGTCGATGATGCGCTCCATCAGGTACGCCGTCGCCATCGGCCCGAGGCCGCCGAGGATTCCAAAACGCTTCATCAATCTCTGAGTCCTTTGTTGCCAAAATAGCGCTTGTATTTTTTGAAGTAGTTGAGCTGGTTGCGCTGGAACATCAGCCAGCGCTTGAGGCTCCTGTCCTTCTCGTAGTAATAGGAATTTTTGACCTTGCCTTCGGAGATCAGGCGCTTCGCCTCCGCCTTGACCGCTTCGTCGGGGCAGTAGTCGAAGATGATCTTCGTCGGGATGATGGTGTAGAGCACCTTGTTCGTCGCGACGGTGAGGTGCATGGTCTTGTGGTAGACTACGTCGTCGGCGAGCCATTCGGCGAGGTTGTAGCCCGCGGCCGTCACGAAGTAGCTGCTGCGGCCCTGCCGCAGGTTCATCTCGAACAGCTTGTATTTGCCGTCGCGCTCGTCAAACTTCATGTCGAAGTTCGCGAAGCCGACGTAGCCGATGCCCTCGAGGAAGCCCTTCATCTGGTCCGCGAGCGCGGCGTCGTAGCCGTTGATGATCGCCGCGTAGCTGCCGATGCCCTCGGGAGAGTGCTCCTCGAGCACGGCGTTGCCGAGCGCGATGAGCTTCACGCGGCCGTCGCGCCCGCAAAAGCAGTTCATCACGCGCATTTTCGAATCGTCGCCAGGGATGAACTCCTGCAGGATCAGGTGGTCCTGATAGGTCGAGCCGTAGATCGCCTCTAAAATTGCGTCAAACTCCGCGCGGTCGTTCGCGACGAAGACCTTCTTTTTGTGCGGAAAATGACAGTTCCAGTAGGCGACGGAGTTCGAGGGCTTGATGATGACCGGAAAATCGAAAGGCAGCTCGACGGTCTTGTAGTTTTCGGGGGTGCAGGTCGTCGTTTTCGGGAACGCGAAGCCATGTTCGGAGCAGACCTCGTAGAAGCTCTCCTTGATGGAAAGGCGCATGAGCAGCTCTTCGCTGATGCACTCGAAGAGATACGCACCGCGCAGCTTTTCCTGATTGCGGACGAGCATCTTGATGTAGTTGTCGCCGCAGGGCACGAGCAGGAGCTTCATGCCCGGCCAGCGCTCGGCGAATTTCAGCAGCGTTTCGACAAAGACCTCGTCCTCCTCGAGGCGCGGCTCAACGCAGAGGACCTCGACGATCTTGCTGTTCATGCAGGGGAGAAGGATGCCCTTGCCGACGGCGACGCTCTTATACCCGTATGCCTCGTGGAACGAGCGGGCCATGCCGTAGACGTTGATGTCGCTGCCGAGCAGCACGGGCAGGAAATCTTGTTTTTTGACGTCTTCCAGTGTGATCATGCGGCGGTCTCCTTTCGGGCGGGGACGTATTTTTCGGCGTCCGCGCCGAAGAACTGGTCGTACCAGACGAGGAACGTGTACACCGTCCAGACGCGGCGGGAGTTGTCCGCCTTGCCGGCCTTGTGGTCGTCAAGGAGCTTCACGAGGCGGTCCGTGCGGAAGAACTGCTCCGCCTCGGGGCTGAGGAACTTCTCCTTGACGATGTTGTAGTATTTGTCCTCCTTGAGCCAGACGCGCGTCGGCACCGGGAAGCCGAGTTTTTTCTTGTCGGCCCATTTTTCTGGCATCCGGCGGAGCGCGGCGCGGCGCATCGCGAACTTCGTGTTCTCCCCGTTCACGCGGAAGCGCATCGGGATGCGCTCGGCGACCTTCATGACCTCTTTGTCGAGGAACGGCACGCGGACCTCGAGGGAGTTCGCCATGCTCATCTTGTCGGCCTTGAGGAGGATGTCCCCGACCATCCACGCGTGGATATCGACGTACTGCATCTTCGTGACGGGGTCCTTGTCCCGCACCTTTTCGTAGAACGGGCGGACGACCGCCTCGGGGGACGGCGCGTCGGTCGTGATTTTGAGAAGCTGTTTGCGCTCCTTTTCGGTGAACATATAGGCGTTGCCGATGAAGCGCTCCTCGAGCCGTTTGCCGCGGCGGATCAGGAAGTTGACGCCCGCCTTGTGCGGGAGGTGCTCGGCGATCCTGCCGATGAGACGGCGGATCGGGAAGGGGATCTTATCGTAGAGCGGGACGGCGAGCGGCTCTTTGTAGATGTTGTAGCCGCCGAAGAGCTCGTCCGCGCCCTCCCCGGACATGCAGACCTTGAGGTATTTCGCGGCGGTGTTGCAGACGAAATAGAGCGCGACGGCGGAGGGGTCCGCGAGGGGCTCGTCCATGTGGTACTGGATCTTCGCGAAATTCCCCCAAAATTCCTCGGGCGTGATCGTCTTCGGGTAGTTCTTCACGGGGATGCGCTCGGAGAGCTCCTTCGCGTAGCTGATCTCGTTGTACTTCTCGCCGTTGTCGAAGCCGACGGTGAAGGTCTTGTCCACGTCGGCGGAGCAGGCGACGTAGCTGGAATCGACGCCGGAGGAGAGGAACGACCCGACCTCGACGTCGGCGATCTTGTGCGCTTCGACCGAGTCGTCAAAGACGCGCTCGATCTCATCGACCCATTCCTCGAGCGTCTTGCTCTCGTCCGCCTCAAAATGCGGCGCCCAGTAACGCTCGATCTCCATCCTGCCGTCCCGGTATCGGAACCAGTGGGCGGGCGGGAGCTTATAGACGTTTTTGAAAAAGGTCTCGTATCCGGGCGAATACTGGAAGGAGAGGTAGCCCTCGAGCGCGCGCGTGTTCAGCTCCTTTTGGAAATTCGGGTGGTCGAGGAAGCTCTTGATCTCGCTGCCGAAGAGGAACGTTTCGCCCATCTGCGCGTAGTAAAACGGCTTGATGCCGAAGAAATCCCGCGCGCCGAAAAGCTCCTTTTTGTTTTTGTCCCAGATCACGAACGCGAACATCCCGCGCAGGCGGTCGAAGAGCTTCGTGCCGTATTCCTCGTAGCCGTGGAGCAGGACCTCGCTGTCCGCCTTCGTCGTGAAGACGTGGCCGGCGGCGAGGAGTTCCTCGCGCAGCGGCCGGTAGTTGTAGATCTCGCCGTTGAAGAGCAGGAC
>CANRMW010000074.1 GCA_947631835.1 uncultured Clostridia bacterium
AAAAGCCCATCTGCAACGTTGCAAACGTTGTGTTTGGCAGTATGCCGAATGACGGCGGGTATCTCTCTGATTATTCCGATGAGAAAAAGCAGGAAATTGTTCAAGCATATCCGATTGCGGCAACTATGTTCCGACCATTTCTCGGGGCAACAGAATTTCTTCACGGCAAGAAACGATGGTGTCTTTGGCTAAAGGGTATATCCCCGACAGACATCAAAAAGGTAAAGCCGGTGCTGGAAGCCATTGAGAACGTCAAAATGATGCGCGAAAACAGCAATCGCGAAAGCACAAGGAAACTGGCGGCGACCCCTTACCTGTTCGGGGAAATTCGACAGCCAGAACAAGACTATATCATCATTCCATGTCATTCTTCTGAGGCTCGGAAATACATTCCTATGGACTTTGTTTCTGCCGAAGTGATTTGCAGCAATGCAAATTTGTTGTTGCCAAACGCCGGTTTATACCAGTTTGGTATATTGATGTCTAACGTGCATAACGCATGGGTGCGAACAGTATGCGGCCGTATCAAAAGCGATTATCGTTACTCCGTCAATGTGGTTTATAATAATTTTTCTTGGCCCACACCGACTGAGGCGCAGAAAACAAGAATTGAGCGGACTGCACAGGCAATTCTCGATGCGCGGGCTATCTATCCAGACAGCTGCCTTGCTGACCTTTACGATGAACGACTCATGCCGAAAGAACTGCGCACGGCGCACCGCGAGAACGACCGCGCCGTCATGGACGCATACGGCTTTACGCGCGACACCGCCGCCCGCACCAGCGAAAGCGCCTGCGTGGCGGAGCTCATGAAGCTCTATCAAAAACTGATCGGCGCGGAAATCTAACCGCAGAAAAGACCGTTTCCATGGAAAAGATCGCGAGCTTTCAGGTCAACCACCTGAACCTTCTGCCGGGGCTGTACACTTCCCGGATCGACCGCAGCGGCGGGACCGCCGTCACCACCTTCGACCTGCGCATGACCGCGCCGAACCGCGAACCCGTGCTCGACCAGCCCGCGCTGCACACGATCGAACACCTCGGCGCGACGTTCCTTCGGAACAGCGCGCGAAAGGACGAGGTCGTCTACTTCGGGCCGATGGGCTGCCGCACCGGGTTCTATCTCCTGCTTTTCGGCGAGCACACGCCGGAGGACGTCTTCCCGCTCGTGCTCGAGATGTGCGATTTCATCCTCGCGTTCGAGGGCGAGATCCCCGGCGCGAAGCCCGAGGAGTGCGGGAACTTCTCCGAGCAGAACCTCTCAATGGCGAAATACTACATCGCCCGCTACCGCGACGCGCTCTCCGCCCACCGGCGGTTTGTCTACCCGGAGTAAAAACGAACAGGAAAAAGGTGGACAGCTTCTTCCGAAGCCGTCCACCTTTTTGGTTATTCGATCCGCAGGTTTTTCACTCCGTACTCCAAAATCAAATTGATGAGTTCGTTGCGGGAACGCCGCGTCTCCACTGAGATCTCATCGATCTGCCGCAGAATATCCTCCCGAATGCGCACGGTGATGATTCGGTGTCCGTCTTCTCCTCGTCTCTTGATCGTCAGGGGTTCTTTCTCTTTGTTCGGTTCCATGGAGCTCCCTCCCCGTTTTTTTCTTTCTTTTTCTCATTCTATCTTGACAAATGCTGTGGAGATATATTATAATTTGACATCATAAGTGATATCAACTTCGATATCATCCATTATTCTTTCCCAAAAAAGGAGCTTTCAGAATGAAACAGTTTTTCTCCCTGATGCTCGCGGCACTGCTGCTTCTCGCGCTTGCCGCGTGCAGCGCATTACCGTCAAAAAGCAGCAGCGCTGCCCCGACCGGCGTATCAGAAACCAATGACACAGCGGAACCGACGCAGGCTCCGGAAAGCGAGGCAGAACCGGAAAGCGAGGCAGAACCGGAAAGCGAGGCAGAACCGGAAAGCGAGGCAGAACCGGAAAACGAGGCAGAACCGGAAAACGAGGCAGAACCGGAGGATGAACCGGAAAGCGAAGCGGAACCAGAGCCGGAGCCGGAAAGCGAAGCCGTGCCGCCATTCAGCGGCACACTGGGTGACTATGAGGTCTCGATCGTCTCCGCCCGTCTTGGCGAGGATTATGAAGGAAATCCCGTCGTGATCGTAAAGTTTGAATTTACCAACCACGACGAAGAAGCAAGGAACTTCATGTTTGCCATCAACACCGAGGTCTACCAGGACGGCGTGGAGTTGGAAACCGCGATCGTCATGGGAGATATCGAAAACGAGAACTCCATGAAAAACATCAAGACCGGTGCGACCATCACATGCGAAAAGGCTTATGTGCTGACGAGCGAATCGGAAATCGAAGTGGAGCTTTCCGAGCTGATCTCCTTTGACGACACAAAGATCACCCGCACCTTCGCTTACGAAGAACTGGAATAAATCTGCATTTCAGGCAAAAGGCCCTCCGAAATCATTCCGGAGGGCCTTTTCACATTGACTTTTGCGCCAAAATTCGGTAAACTACTCTTATCGAACGTCGGGAGGGGATGCGTTTGCCGCTCTTTTTCACACAGAACATCGTCTGGGACGAAGCCGCCGGGCGCGGGTCGGCGGTCCTCACGGGCGAGGATTTCCGGCACATCGCAAAGTCGCTGCGGATGCGCCCGGGCGAGGCCGTCACGGTTTCCGACGGCGCGGGCACGGAATACCTCGGGGCGCTCGCGGCGCTTTCCGGGGAGAGCGCCGAGATCGCCCTTTCAGAAAAGCGCGCGAGCCGCGGCGAGCCGAACGTCCGCGTGACGCTCTGCGTCTCGATGCCGAAGGGCGAGAAGCTCGAGCTCGTCACGCAGAAGGCCGTGGAGCTCGGCGCGGCGGCGGTCTGGCCGGTGCTGACCGCGCGGAGCGTCTCCCGGCCGGACGCGAAAGCCGCCGAGAAGCGCGTGGAGCGGCTGCGCCGCGTGGCGCTCGAGGCGGCAAAGCAGTGCGGGCGCGGCGCCGTGCCGGACGTCCTGCCGCTTGCGCCGTTCGAGGAAGCGCTCTCCCGAACGCCGGGCGAAAAGATCCTCTTTTACGAGGGCGGCGGCGCGCCGCTTTCTTCGCTCGCGCGGCCCGAAACGAAAGCGTACACGCTCTTCATCGGGCCGGAAGGCGGGTTCGCGCAGGAGGAGGTCGCCCTCGCTGAACAGTCGGGCGCGCGCACGGCGACGCTCGGCCCGCGCATCCTGCGCGCGGAGACCGCGCCGCTCGCCGCGCTCGCCATCTTGATGCATCTCACGGGGAACATGGAATGAAAACGGTACTCATCACCGGGGCGTCCGGGGAGATCGGCGCGGCCGTCGCCCGGGAATTTTTCCGCGCGGGGTACGCCGCCGCGCTCGCCGGTTCCGCCCATTTCGAAAACGCGGAGCGCCTTGCCGGGGAGCTCGCCGCGCACGGCGGAGTCGTCTGCGCGATCCGCGCGGACCTCTCCACCGCCGCGGGCGCAGAGGCGCTCTGGGACGAAGCGGTCCGGCAGCTCGGCCACATCGACGTGCTCGTGAACGGCGCGGGCGTCTCGTGGGTCGGGTTTTACGACGAGATGACCGCCGCCGAGTGGGACAAAACGCTCGCCGTGAACCTCTCCGCCGCTGCGCACCTGAGCCGGTTCGCGGCAAAGCACATGCTGCGGCGCAGGTCCGGTGCGATCGTCAACGTGTCCTCCGTCTGGGGCGTCTCCGGCGCGTCGCTGGAGGTGGCGTACTCGGCGGCGAAGGCAGGGATGATCGGCCTGACGAAGGCCCTCGCGCTCGAGCTCGCGCCGAACGGCGTCACGGTGAACGCCGTCGCGCCCGGGTTCATCGACACGAAAATGAACGCGCATCTTTCCGAAGAGGACCGCGCCGCGCTGCTCGCGGACATCCCGATGCACCGTGCCGGGACCGTGGAGGAGGTCGCCGCCGCCGTGCGGTTCCTCGCGGAGAGCGATTACATCACCGGGGAAACGCTCGTCGTCTCGGGCGGCTGGCGCTGACCCCGCATAAACGGCGCTTCCCCGCGCACACTATCGGCACCAAGCAAAAAGGAGCGCCGATATGGACGTCAAAAAGCTCGACCCCGCCGCGCGGGAGTATTTCGAGAGCCTGACCCCGGCCATGCGGGAGAACATCCTGCAGTCCGGCGCGGATCTCACCACGAAAAACGACCTCGAACGCTGGCTGCAAAATTCCCTCAAGGACGCTGCCCGCGTGGAGGTCCGGGAAGACTGACGCGGCGCCGCCGCGTACATAAAGGAGCCATAAAGATGAATCCCATTGACAAGCGGTCCTATGCCCTCGGCGTGTGCGACGCATTCTGCGAGGTGGTCAAGGCCGGCGTGAAGCGCGTCGCGCTGAGCCATCCCTTCACCGCCGAAGAGCTTCAAAACGACCTCGGCGCGGATTTTCCTGCGGAATGCGCCGAGATCGCTGCAAAGTACGGCGTGAAAGCCTATTTCCTCGAGGAGCCGGTCATCACGGACCTGTTCCCCGCCGCCCTGAACCGGGGGAAGCGGAACATCGTCTTCTACCGGCTCGACGCGGACCTCGCGGAGCTGCTTGCGATCCGGCGCGACAAGGCGGCGCTGCAGAACGCCGGGCGCTATACGGGCGATGCGCGCCGGGAGATCGCCGCGCGCTTCGGCCGCCTGCTCTCCTACACAGAGGAAGCGATCGGGCGGTACCTCGCCGAAAACACCGACCGCGAACCGTGACCGCGCCGAGAGGAATGCCGCGGCGTTCCTTCGCCCTTGACAATACCGCGCGTTTTGCGGTATAATGGTTACGCTGCGGGAGGCTGCGCCGCCGTTCGGAAAACGGCGGGAGCGGCCCTTCGCAAAGATCCGTCCGGGTGTAGCCCAGGGGTAGGGCGCTTGCCTTGGGAGCAAGAGGCCGCGCGTTCAAATCGCGCCACTCGGACCACGCTGCGGCGGGCCTATTCGGCTCGCCGCTTTTTCGCCCGCAAAAACGATTCCCCGGGCAAAACCGGGGGATCGTTTTTTGATCTGTTCTTCCCGTTCCGTTCGGCCGACCCTGCGCGGAAGCAGGCCTCATAGGAGCCCCACCGCTCCCAAACCGACGTCGCCCCGTTGAGCACGGGGTAGAGCCACGAGGGGCAGGCTGCCCGTCTCACCGCCTGACGGACGCCCGTTCGATCATCTCCACGGGGAGAACGATGTGCCTCTCCTCCGGAGTCTTCCCGTTCAGGATCCTCAGCAGCACCCGCACGGCTTCAAAATGCCCGATCTTCTCCTCCACGAAATCCAGGTATTTCTGCCCGGCGAATCCCGGGTTGACAGTCATCACCAATACATGATCCGCAAGCGGGAGCAGCGGCAGGACCGTTTCCACAGCCGTCCCCGGGTTGACCGCGAGCCCGGCCTTCGCCCCCTTGTCCCGGATCTTCTGCAGCGTCCGCGCGGGGTGCCGGTCCGCCTCCGGGTGGACGTCCACGATCTTCGCGCCGAGATCAACAAATCTCTCGACATACGCCCCGGGGTCCTCGATCATCAAATGCACATCGACGGGGACCGAGGCGTGCCCGCAGACGTATTCGAGGTCCTGCAGGCCCATGCCGAAATTCGGCACGAACCGCCCGTCCATGATATCAATATGGAAAATATCCGCGCCGGCGCCCTCCAAGAGCCGGATCTCCCTCGCAAGATGCCCGAGATCCGCGCACATCATCGAGGGACAAAGGAGCTTTTTCATTCCGTTCCGCCTCCTGTATTCCGGCCCCACATTTCGAAACTTCATAAAAGCGCGCCGTTCTCGTCCGATCCCTTTCGGGCGGCCGTTTCCCCATCCCGTAAAGAGCTTGAGTAAACGTTTACCCTAATCCAGTAGGGGCAGACTTTCCGTCCATTTGTCAACACTTTTTTCAAAAATATATTCCCGGGACCGTGCCTTTTTTGTTCCGCCCTCCACAATCTCCGGTTCCGTCTTGCGTTCCCGTCGGTTTTGCGCTATAATGGAAAATGGTTTGATATACGGATCGCCCGTTTCCCGCAGTCCACGGGACCGTCGGACGAGCGCGAAAAGAGAGACCGGCGCCGCTTAAGGAGGAAACACGCTATGAAACGGATACGCCTGCTGTGCTTCGCACTGATCGCTCTGCTGGTGCTGTCGGCCTGCCCCATCGCGGGCGCAGCGCAGCCGGGAGCGGAACAGCCGGAGATCCTGCGGGTCGGATTTTTCGCCTTCTCCGGATACCATACGATCGAAAGCGACGGCAGCCGGAGCGGCTACGGCTATGAGTTCCTTCAGCGGCTCGCCATTCACGGCGGCTGGTCCTACGAATACGTCGGCTACGACGGCTCTTACGCCGAGGCGCTCGAACTGCTGCGCAGCGGCGACGTGGACGTCGTCACCTCCGTCTCCAAGACCCCGGAGCGCGAGGAGGACTTCCTGTTCTCCAATCAGTCCATCGGCGTCAATTCCACGATCTTCACGGTAAAGGCCGGGAACAGCTCCGTGGTAGCGGGCGACTACGCCACTTATGACGGCATCACCGTGGGCATGCTGGAGGGCAACTCCAAAAACGCCAATTTCGAGCGCTTCGCCGAGGAACACGGCTTCACCTTCCGGCCGGTCTATTTTGCCGACCAGGAAAAGCTCTCCGGCGCGCTGCAGGCGGGCGAGATCGACGCCGCTGTGACGGGCAGCCTGCGCCGGCTGGAAAACGAGTGGCTGCTGGAATCGTTCGACGCGAGCCCGTTCTATATCTGTACGCGGAAGGACCGCGCCGACCTGATGGAGCGCATCAACGCGGCCATCGACGAGATGGACCTGCACGATCCCAACTGGCGGGACGTGCTCCACGAGACGTACTACTCCACCGACCACGACGGCTCCATCATCATGAACGCCGGCGAGCGCGCGTTTCTGGAGGAGCACCGCGCCTCCGGGAAGCCGCTGCGCGTGCTTTTCAACCCCGAGCGCATCCCCTACTGCTATTTTCGGGACGGAGAGGCGTGCGGCATCCTTCCCACGCTTTTCGATTCCCTCGCGCAGAATCTCGGCCTGCGCTATGAGTTCATCCCCGCAAAAGACAGGAGCGAGTATTATGCGCTCCGTTCCTCCGGCGCGGCGGACGTGGTGCTGGATTTCGCCGGCGATTACTACCTCGCGGAAGAGGAAGGGTATAAGATCACCGTCCCGTACTTCCACACGAGCTTCGCGCGGCTGACGCTGGACGGCTTTTCCGGGGAACCGAAAAGCCTCGCCGTGATGGAACGCGCGGACGCTCTGAACAGCCTGATCGCCTCCCGGTACAGCGAGGATGCGCTGATCCGTTTCCCCACCACGGACGACTGCGTCCAGGCGGTGCTGGACGGCAAGGCGGACGCCGCCATCCTGTTCTCCTATACCGCCGAGCAGTATGTGCAGCAAGATGTGCGCAACCGGCTCTCGTCCGTCGTTTTCGGATCGACCTCCCTCTCCTATGCGGTGGGCAGCAGCGTTCCCGGCAGCCGCTATCTGCTCTCCCTCCTCGACAAGGGCGGGGACAGCTTCGCCGAAGCGGATCTGGACGCGATCATCTCCCGGGAGATCGACGCGTGCCGCGAAGACGAGGAAGGGCTGATCTCCTTCCTGTACCGGAACCCCGGCTACAGCGTGGCGGGCGTCGTCTTGATCCTTCTGCTGCTGTTCCTGTTCGCGATGCTGGCCGTGCGGACGCGCAACCAGCGGCAGTTGAAGAAAAAAGTCGCCCTCGCGACCGGCGAGCTGCAGGAGAAAACGGAAGAGCTGACCCGCGCGCTGCAGGCGGCGGACGCCGCGAACCGCGCCAAGACCACCTTCCTCAACAATATGTCGCACGACATCCGCACGCCGATGAACGCCATCATCGGCTATACGGCGCTGACCACCACCCATCTGGACAACAAAGACCGCGCGAAGGATTATCTCGCGAAGATCGCACAGGCTTCGAACCACCTGCTCTCCCTCATCAACGACGTGCTGGACATGAGCCGCATCGAGTCCGGAAAGGTCACGATCACCGAGCGCTCGGAGAATCTCGCGGAGATCCTGCAAAGCCTCAGGAACATCATCCAGTCGGACGTTCACGCGAAGCATCTGGAGCTGTTCATCGACACCGTGGACGTGACGGATGAGGAGGTCTTCTGCGATAAGCTCCGGCTGAACCAGATCCTTCTGAACCTCACCTCCAACGCCATCAAATTCACGCCCGCCGGCGGGACCGTGGCCATCCGCGTCACGCAGAAGCCCTCCCGCGCCCGCGGACGCGGCCTCTATGAATTTTGCGTCAGCGACAACGGCATCGGCATGAGCCCGGACTTTGCGAAGACCGTTTTCGACCCGTTCACCCGGGAACAGACCTCCACGGTCAGCGGGATCCAGGGCACCGGCCTCGGCATGGCGATCACCAAAAACATCGTGGATATGATGGGCGGGACCATCTCGGTGGAGAGCGAGCAGGGCAAAGGCACCACCTTCACCGTCAATCTCGACCTGCGCTTCTCCGCCGCGCATCAGGAGATGGGCCCCATCGCCGAACTCAAAGGGCTGCGCGGCCTTGTGGTGGATGACGACATGGTCTGCTGCCAGAGTGTCTCCAAAATGCTCCGGGAGATCGGCATGCGCGCGGAATGGGCGCTTTCCGGCAGGGAGGCCGTCGCGCGCACCACGGAAGCCGTGGACCTCGCCGACCCGTTTGAGGTCTATATCGTCGATTGGTCCATGCCGGAACTCAGCGGCATCGAGACCGTCCGGGAGATCCGCAAGATCGTGGGCAAGGATTCCCCCATCATCCTCATGTCGGCCTACGACTGGTCCGATATCGAGGCGGAGGCGCGCAGCGCGGGCGTCACCGGCTTCATCAGCAAGCCGCTTTTCGCCTCCGATCTGCACCACACGTTGGAACGCAGTTTGGGCAGGGCGCCGCAGACGCAGGAGACGCCGAGCGCCCCGCTCCCCCGCGAGGACAGCTTCCTGAACAAGCGCATCCTGCTCGCGGAGGACAACGAGCTCAACCGGGAGATCGCCGCCGAGATCCTGAAGGAAGCAGGTTTCCTCGTGGAGTGCGCCGAAAACGGCGAGCAGGCGTGCGACATGGTCCGCAGCTCCGAGCCGGGCCATTACAGCCTCGTCCTCATGGACATCCAGATGCCCATCATGGACGGCTACGCCGCCACCCGTGCGATCCGCGCGCTGGAGAACCCTGCGCTCTCCGGCCTGCCGATCATCGCAATGACGGCGAACGCCTTCGAGGAGGACCGCGAGCGCGCGCTGGAGGCCGGCATGAACGGCCACC
>CANRMW010000075.1 GCA_947631835.1 uncultured Clostridia bacterium
CATCCGGCTGCGGCAGGCGCAGGGCATCGCGGCGGCAAAAGCGAGGGGACAGCGGTTCGGGCGGCCAATGATCGCCGCGCCGGCGGACTTTGCCGAGACCGTGGCGCTGTGGCGGGGGAAGCGCATCTCCCTCGCGCAGGCGTTGGAGCGTTCCGGCATGAGCCGCTCGACGTTTTACCGCCGCGCCCGGGAGGCGGGTCCGGACCAAAATGCAAAGTGTGCCAAAATCTACACTTTATGAGATGAAAATAAAGTGGACAAAAATGGGTGACAATTTGGTTAAAATAACAAAAATTGGCTTGACAAACGAAAAATCAGATGCTAAAATAGTGCACAGGAATTTTGACTCATAGAGTGTAGGTTTTGCGCTTTATCGTGAAACCGGGGATAAAAACAGGTCTGTCGAATGGGACACGGCTCTCCGCCATTTGCTTTCGCGAAGGACCGCGCCGTCTTTTTCGGCGGACCGCAGAGGAGCGGGACAGATGAGAAAAAGTGTCGATCTGAAGAAAAACTGGCTGTTCAGCCGGACCTGCGGCGCAGCGCCCGCGGCGATGCCGGAGGGGGACGGCTGGGAGGCCGTGACGCTTCCGCACAGCTGGAACGCGGTGGACGGTCAGAACGGCCAGCCCTTCCAGCGCGGCGCGTATTGGTACGTCACGTCGTTTGAGGCGCCGGAGCAGCCGATCCCCGGCGGCAGCACTTACATAGAGGTGGGCGCGGCGGCGCTCGTCGGCGAGATCTGGGTGAACGGGCAGTTCGCCGGGCGGCACGTCGGCGGGTACAGCGCGTTCCGCGCGGACGTCACGTCGCTGTGCCGTCCGGGCGAAAACGTGCTCGCGATCCTCTGCGACAACCGGTACAGCGAAAAGGTCTATCCGCAGCGCGCGGATTTCACGTTCTACGGCGGGCTCTACCGCTATGTGAAGGTCGTCAGCGTGCCGGAGAGCCGCATCACGCTCGACCACTTCGGGGACAGCGGCGTCTTCGTGGACGCCGAGCCCGCGGACGGCGGCGCAACGGTGCGCGTGCGCGTGCTGCTCGACGGCGTCAAAGAAAAGCAGACCGTTTCCGTCACGGTTCTCGACGAGGAAGGAAACGAGCTCTCGGAGAGCTGGGGCTTTGCGGAAAAGGAGACTGTGCTCGACGCGTTTATCCCCGAGGCGAAGCTCTGGGACGGGCCGGATTCCCCGGCGCTTTACAAGGCGCGGGTGCGGCTTGTCTCGCTGAACGAAGTGATCGACGAGGTGGAGACGGCGTTCGGCGCGCGCAGTTTTCAGGTGGATCCGGAACGCGGGTTCCTCCTGAACGGGCACGAACACCCGCTGCGCGGCGTCTGCCGCCACCAGGACCGGCTGTACCTCGGCAACGCACTGACGAAAAAGGAACACGACGAGGACGCGGAGATCATCGCGGAGATGGGCGCGAACACGATCCGGCTCGCGCATTACCAGCAGGCCGCCGAGATGTACGACGCGTGCGACCGGCACGGGCTGGTCGTCTGGGCGGAGATCCCGTACTTCGCGCAGAGCTGGGACGACGACGCCCACGCCGCCGCCGTGAACGAGATCAAAGAGCTCGTCGCGCAGAATTACAACCATCCTTCGATCTGCTTCTGGGGCCTTTCGAACGAGATCCTCATGGCCGGGAACGACAACCCGAAGCTCCTCGGCTGCCACAAGGACCTGAACGACGCGGTCAAGAGCCTCGACGAAAAGCGGATCACGGTCATCGCGCACGAGTACGGCGCGGGCTGGGACCATCCGCTGCACGAAAGCTCCGACGCGGAGGGCTGGAACCACTACTTCGGCTGGTACCGCGGGCAGATGGGCGACCTCGCGAAGTGGTGCGACGAATACCACGAAAAGTACCCCGAGCGCCGGTTTGCAATCACGGAGTACGGCTGCGACAGCGTCGTCAGCTACCATTCCGACGAGCCGGTCAAGATGGATTACACGGAAGAATATCAGGTGCTCATCCACGAAAACGCCTGCGAGACGTTCGCCGCGCGGCCGTGGATCTGGGGCACGTTCGTCTGGAATATGTTCGATTTCGGCAGCTCGTTCCGCCGCGAGGGCGGGACGCTCGGCCGGAACAACAAGGGCCTTGTGACGCTCGACCGCAAGATCAAAAAGGACAGCTTCTACGTCTACAAAGCGTGGTTCGGCAGGGAGCCGTTCGTCCACATCGACGGCAGGCGGTACTTCGCGCGGCCGGGCAAGACGACGACCGTCCGCGTGCATTCGAACCTGCCCGAGGTCACGCTCTTTGTGGACGGCAGGCGCTTCGCGGCGAAGAGCGGCGCGCACACGTTCGTCTTTGAGAACGTGCCGCTCGACGAAGCCGGGACGGTCCTCACGGCGAGGGCCGGCGGCACGGCGGATACGGTCACGCTGCGGCGCGCGAAGGAGATGCCGGCGCCGTTCACGTTCGAGGGCTTCAAGCAGACGCAGGACGCGATCAACTGGTTCGAGAGCGTGGAGGAGGTCGCCGGGACGCTCGAGGTCGTGCCGGGGCATTTCTCCGTGCACGACAAGATGCGCGACATCCTCGCGAACGACGCGGCGAAGAAGGTCTTTCTCGACGGCCTGACGGCGGCCGCCGAGCGCGCGCTGCCCGAGCAGATGCTCACCGGCCTTGTGGACGCGGACGTCACGCTCGCGGATGCGACGGGCACGGGCTTCCTCGCGACGCTGTTTGCGGGCAAGCGCGAGCAGGCGCTGCGCAAGCTCCACGCCGCGCTCAGCCGCATCGAAAAGCAGCTCTGAAGCGGCTGCACCCATCCACGGTTTCTACCGCCTCTGTTCTGGGACACGGAGGACGGAAAGAAATAAATTCTATACTCTATATGAGAGGGGAAATCAAAAACCATGAAAGCCAAGAAAATTCTTGCCCTTCTGCTTGTGCTTGCGCTTTGCATGACCGCTTTCGCGGCGTGCAGCAGCGGATCCGGCAGCAGCGGCACCAGCGGCAGCACCAGCACGGGCACCACGACCGGCGAGACCGGTGGAGAGACCGGCGGCGAGACGGCAGAACCCGGCGAAGCGGGCGGCGAGACCTACACGTTCCCGCTGGCCGAGCAGGTCACGTTCACCGCGTGGCACACCAACCCGACGAGCGACCCGTCGCTCGGCATCACGACCATCAACGACATTGAGGCCGTGCAGCGCCTAGAGGCGAAGACCAACGTCCACATCGAGTGGGACGTCCCGGCCTCCGGCACCGAGACCGACACCTTCAACCTGATGATCACCTCCGGCGAGTATCCGGACCTCATCTTCGCCATCACCTCGTATTACAAGGGCGGCGTGGATAAGGCGATCACCGACGGCGTCATCATCCCGCTCAACGACATGATCGAGACCTATGCGCCGGACTACATGAAGCTCATCAGCCAGAACGACGCCCTCAAGCGCGACTGCATCACCGACGGCGGCAACTATGCCTCCATCGCGTACATCAATACGCCGGATCAGGGCCCGTGGTACGGCCTGACCGTCCGCAAGGACTGGCTCGACAAGTGCGGCCTCGACGTTCCGGTCACCTATGACGACTGGCACGATATGCTCGTGGCGTTCAAGGAGCAGTGCGGCGCGACAAACCCGCTCTGGCTCAACCAGTACGCCTCCGACATGTTCAACATCTTCCCGGCCGGCTACGGCATCGCGGCGCTCGGCGCCGGCTCGCAGAACAGCGCGTTCTACAATGTGGACGGCACCGTGCACTACGGCCCGATCGAGGAAGGCTACCACGATTACATCACGATGCTGAACCAGTGGTACAGCGAAGGCCTGCTTGATCCGGACTTCTACACCAGAGCGACCGACGTGTTCGTTCCCGACAGCCTCTCCAGCACCGGCAAGTGCGGCGCGTTCGCCGACATTTACACGCTGATCGACATGCGTCCGATGATGTCCGAGGACACCACGATCTCGACCATCCCGGTCGCGCAGCCTGTCCTGAAGGAAGGCGACACCGTCCATCTCCGTCAGTACAACTGGCCGAAGGGCACCTCCGACGTCGCGATCTCCACGCAGTGCGAGAATCCGGAACTGGCGCTCTCCTGGCTGAACCTCGGCTCCATCGAGGAGTATTCCTACCTCTGCTACTGGGGCGAAGAGGGCAACGAGTATGAGATCGGCGAAGACGGCGAGCCGCACTTCACCGACAAGGTCCTCAACAACCCGGACATCAACCCGGGCGACTACCTCACGAAGTACTTCTGGAGAGCCCCGGGCATGTACCGCTGGAGCCGTGAGCTCGAATACGCGGGCCCGCTCGCTATTTCCGCCATCGAAGATGTGTGGCTGCAGCATTCCGACGGCGCGTACTTCATGCCGAACATCACGCTGACCGATGCCGAGGGCCAGGAATTCTCGACCAAGATGGCCGACATCCTCACCTATGTCGCCGAGAACACCACGAAGTTCATCCGCGGCGAGCGTTCGCTCGACGAGTGGGACGCCTTTGTGGAGACCGTCAAGGGCATGGGCATCGACGACGCCATCGCGCTTGAGCAGGCCGCTCTCGACCGCTTCAACGAGAGATAACAGCGTTTCCGCAGCTTGAACCAAAGGCACAGTTCCGTGCCGCGGCTCTCCCTCCAAGGAGGGGGAGCCGCGGCGGGACGCGGGAATGGGCGGCAGGTTTCGTTCCAGGTCTGCGGGCCGTTTTCCGTGATCTTATACAGATAGGGGTAACAGCATGAAGTTTCTGAGAGACATCAAGAGAAACCCCGGACTCTATATCATCATGATCCCCGTTCTGGCGTTCTTCATCATCTTTGCCTACGTTCCGATGTTCGGCATTGTGATGGCTTTCCAGAACTACACGCCAAAGGGCGGGTTTTTTCACAGTGAGTTTGTGGGACTCAAGCACTTTATCGACTTCTTCGGCAGCGTGTATTTCGGCCGCACCATCGGCAACACGCTGGCGATCAGCATTCTGAACCTTGTTTTCGGCTTCCCTATTCCGATCATCTTCGCCCTCATGCTCAACGAAGTGGGCAACAAGTATTTCAAGAAGACGATCCAGACCGTGAGCTATCTGCCCTACTTCATCTCCGTGGTCGTCGTCTGCGGCCTCATCGCGGACTTCACCGCTTCCGACGGTCTTGTCACCGAACTGATCGTCGCGCTCGGCGGCGAGCGGATGAACTACCTCGGGCAGGCGCAGTTCTTCCGGCCGATCTACATTTTGAGCGATATGTGGCAGGGCATCGGCTTCAACAGCATCATCTATCTGGCCGCGCTTTCCGGCATCGACCAGGAGCTGTATGAAGCTGCCGCGCTCGACGGCGCGGGCCGCTGGCGTCAGACGCTCCATGTGACGCTGCCGGGCATCGCCTCCACCGTCATCATCCTTCTCATCCTGCGCATGGGCTCCATGTTCTCCGTGGGCTATGAGAAGATCATCCTGCTCTACAACACCAACACCTACGAGACGGCGGACGTCATCTCCTCGTATGTGTACCGCATGGGTCTGCAGAACATGAATTACAGCTATTCTGCGGCCGTCGGCCTGTTCAACTCCGTCATCAACACGGCGCTGCTGGTCATCTCCAACAAGATCAGCGCGAAGTTCTCGGACACCAGCTTGTTCTAAGGAAGGGGAGTGTGACAGATTTATGATTGAAATCAAAAGATCTCCGAGTCGTGTCTTGTTCCTCGTGATCCTCTACATCCTCCTTGGAATTATGGGTCTGATCTTCATCGTCCCGGTCTGGCACGTCGTCATGGCGTCCTTCTCCGAGGCGAGACTGCTCGCGAGCAACACCGGCGTCGTCCTCCTGCCGCTCGGCACCCCGTCGATCGGCGGCTACAAGATCGTGCTCACCGCGCCGGGCATCATCTCCGGCTACGGCAACACGGCGTTCTACGTCATCGTCGGCACGGTCATCAGCATGCTGCTGACCATCATGGGCGCGTATGCGCTCTCCCGCAAGGGCTTTGAATACCGCAACGTGTTCATGCTGATCCTCTCCTTCACGATGCTCTTCAACGGCGGCATGATCCCGACCTACATGGTCGTGCGCAACCTCGGCCTCTACAACAGCCGCTGGGCGGTCATCATCCCTTCGGCGATCTCCGTCTTCAACCTCATCATCCTGCGCACCGCGTTCCAGGAAGTCCCCGCCTCGCTGGAGGAATCCGCGAAGCTGGACGGCGCGAATGAGTTCACGATCATGTTCCGCATCATCGTGCCGCTCGCGAAGGCTTCCATCGCCGTCGTCGTGCTGTATTACGCCGTCGGCATCTGGAATTCCTGGTTCCCGGCCATGATCTACCTGAAGGACAGAGATAAGTTCCCGCTGCAGCTGATCCTCCGCGAGACGCTGCTCGTGAACGACTCCTCCATGATCGCGTCCTCCGCCGACGCGCAGAACGCGACGAACCTCGACAGAAAGCTCGTCAAGTACTGCACGATCGTCGTCGGCACGCTGCCCATCATGTGCTTCTATCCGTTCATCCAGAAGTACTTCACGAAGGGCGTTATGATCGGCGCGGTCAAGGGCTGATTTTCAAACGCACGCATTGGAACGAACCAACGCAGATCCCCCCGTTTTCCGGCGGGGGGAAGTGTGTTCTATGGGAGGAAACCTATGCAAAAGGACATCAAAAAGACCTACATCAACCCCATCGTCCTGCCGGACTACCCCGTGCTCCCCGCAAAGGCGCACCCCGAGGACGCGCAGGACATCCCCCGCAGGCCGGACGACTCCACCGCGTGGGGCCGGAACGGGAAGAAAATGCTGAGTATCTCCGACCTCATGCAGGAGGACGGCCACGACTCCGGCATAGAGGACGGCATCGCCGACGTGTTCGGCTTCGGCTACGGCAAGAACGCCCTGAACGACGTGCGCGCCACCGCCGACCCCTCCGCCTACTATTTTGACGGCAAGTGGTATCTCTACATCACCTCGGGCGCGGTCTATGAATCCGAAGACCTCGTCCACTGGACGGTCCACCACGACGAAAGCTGGATGCCCATCTCCCAGCCGATGGCACCGACGGTCGAGGAATACCACGGCAAATATTACGGCGCGGCGAACAACACGCCGCTCTTTGTCTCCGACAACCCCGTCGGTCCGTGGACGAAGGTCGGCGACTGGACGCTGCCGGACGGCCGCGAGTTCGTCGCCGGCGACGTGATGCTCTTCCGCGACGACGACGACCGGCTCTATCTCTACTTTGGCCTCGGCCCGGCGATCATGGGTGCGGAGCTCGACCCGGCGCAGCCGAACCGCCTGCGCACGAAGCCGAAGGTCCTGATCCCGTTTGTCAAGGAGAACTACTGGGAGCGCTACGGCGGCAACAACGAGAACTGGTCGATCGGCTTCATCGAGGGAAGCTGGATGGTGAAGCACGGCGAGCGGTATTACCTCGTCTACTCCTGCTCCGGCACCGAGTTCTACGCCTACGCGATGGGCGCATACGTCTCGGATTCCCCGCTCGGGCCGTTCCACCCGCAGGCGAAGAATCCGGTCTCGCGCAACCGCGACAAGGGCCTGTGCAAGGGCGGCGGCCACGGCTCGTTCGTCAAGGGCCCGAACGATACGCTCTGGATCTTCTACACGATCCCGGTCTGCGTGGACGCGACGATGGAGCGCCGCATCGGCATGGACCCCGCCGGCTTTGACGAGGAGGGCAACCTCTACGCGCTGACGGGCTGCGACGTGCCGCAGTGGGCGCCGGGCGTTTTGCAGCGGCCGGAAAAGGGCAACGCGGCTGAGGCGGTCGGCCTGACGCTCTTCAAGAACACGAACGCGTCCTCCTATGCGCCGGGGCATTACCCGATCTACGCCGGCGACGAGGCGCTGCACACCTGGTGGCAGCCGGCGGAGGGCGACGAAGCGCCGTGCCTTGCCGTCCATCTTGCGGGGCGGTTCCATATCTCCGCGTTCCGCGTGATGTGGAAGGACATCGGCATGGACCTCAAAAACGGCGTGGTCGGCGGCGCGTATCAGTATGTGATTGAGACCGCGACGAGCGAGGACGACTGGAAGACGGTCGTCGATTTCTCGCAGAACACGACGGACCTCTCCGTCGCGTATCACCCGATCGACCCGGTGATCGCGAACCGCGTGCGCATCCGCATCCTCGGCGCGCCAAAGGGCATCACGCCGGGCCTGCTGAATTTCACGGCGTTCGGCGAGAGCACCGCGAAGACGAACATCGAGTTCCCGGCGAAATAAAACCGGCTTTTCATAACGAAAGAGGAGCGGGCTTCCGGATCCCCGGCGGCCCGCTCCTTCTGTTCTTTTGTGTTTTCGGAAAACGCAGCGTTACGCGAGGCGCACCTTGAAGATCGTGACGCTCTCGGGCGCGGAGGTGAACTGCACGACCGCCTTGCCGCCCTCCGCCGGGAGCTGCTCGAATTTTAGTTCAGAGGCTTCGTGGAGCGCGAGCACCTGCGCCTTGTTGAGGTACGCGGGCGAGCCCATCTTCTCCCATGCCTTCACGATGCTGGTGTGCTCCTCGTCGATGACGGCTTTCCAGACCTTCGCCGCGCCGGTGAGCGTCAGCTCGACCTCTTCCGTCTTCTGCACGCGGCGGTCGAGATCATGGTTGTAGACGAGGACCGTCGCGTCCTGCCCGTCGGTCAGCGCGAGCACCTCGATGAGATCGTCCTGTTTTGCCACGTCGATGCGGATGTCGCCCGCCTCGTGGAGCGTCTGGAACACGCGGTAGGACGGCTTCGCGACGCCGTGGTTCGTCTGCATCCCGAACGCGTTCTTGAACGGCCCGGGCAACATGCCCATCTCCTCGAAAATGTCGCTGACGGTCCAGAAGGAGTAGCCCTTCACATAGCCGTCGTTATAGGCGAGCGTCTGCGCGACGGCCGCCGCCTGATAGTTGTTGTCGAAATCGTGGGAGCCATTCCATTCGGTGTAATAGAGCGGGTACGGGCCGGCCTCTTCGCTGGCCTTCTTCGTCATCTGCGCGAGGACGTCGCGCGGGTTCGTGTTCTCGCGCGGCTTCGTGAACTGCTCGTGGAACTTCTGGACCTCCTCCGGCGTCATGTTCGCAAAGGCGTCCTTGTCCATGCCGGGTCCCTTCGTCCCGGGGCCGTTCATGCCCATCGTCGAGAGCGGGTCGTCGCTCGGGTAGTGGTGCGTCGTGATGAAATCGAGCGGGACGTTGTTCTGCTCGCAGAACGCGCGGAACGGGACGATCCACGCGTTGACCGAGGTCGCCGGGCCGCCGACCTGGATGCACGG
>CANRMW010000076.1 GCA_947631835.1 uncultured Clostridia bacterium
CTCGCTGCGGCTCACGCATATTTTGGAGTCGCGCCGGAACGATGCGGATGCGATGCGCACGGAAGTGCATTTCGCGGTCCGCCGCCGCGCGACCGTTATCCCCGGCGCCGCCGTGCCGCCCTCCCTTGTGATCGGAGAGACGGAGGAGGTCGTCCGCGCGTCGATGTTTCGGCTTTCCGTCGCCGCAGTCGTCGCGCTCCTCATCCTGCTGATTCTGATCTTCGCGGTCGCTTTCCGGCGCGACCGGAAGGCGCTCGTGCGGAAGATCGGCGAGCTCTGGGGCTGCGTTTGGTTCGAGGTCAAGCTCCTTCTGTTCGCGGCAGCCGTCCCGATCCTCGCGATGCTTGCGGTGCGCGGCTATGAGGGCGCGCTCACTGCGCTTTGCCTTGCGCTGATGCTCGCGCACCTCGCCGTGACCGACCTGCGCGTGAACCGCCGTATCTGGCGGCAAAGCCTGGTTTTCTCCCTGATGCGCGCCGTGCGCCGGAGGGGACACGGGTTTTCTTCGCGGCTCGGGCGGACCTACGTCTGTTTGGTGGCGGCGCTCGGGTGTACAGCGGCGCTCGGCACGCTCGTTTTTCTTTTCCTCGCGGCGAATTGGGTCCATTCGTTCCTTCTTGTCGCTGCGGCGGTGATGACCGTACTCACGCTCTGCGGGCTGCTCGCCGCGTTCGGTCTGTTCCTCCGGGAGGACCTGCGCGAGCTGGACGAGCTGTTCCGGCAGATCGAGGGGCTGTACAAGGGGGACCTCAACGCGGTCAACCGCATTCCGATGCAGTCGCCCCTCCACGGCCCGGCCACCCAGCTCAACATGATCCGCGACGGCATACGGTTCGCGGTGGAACAGAGCGCGCAGTCGGAACGGACGAAGATCGAACTCATCACGAACGTCTCCCATGACATCAAAACGCCTTTGACGGCGATCATCAGCTATATCGATCTGCTCCAAAACGAAGAGGACCTGCCCGAAACGGCGCGGGAATACGTCCGCGTTCTCGGGCAGAAGGCGGACCGGCTCGGCCACATGGTGCAGGATATCTTCGATATCTCGAAGGCGGCTACAGGAAATTTGCCGCTGCACATGGAACGTATCTCGCTCGATAAGCTCCTGCGGCAGACGCTCGCGGAAATGGACGCGGTCCTGCGGGAGGGGAAACTTGTGTGGCGCGTGCAGATCCCGGAGGCGGAATGCGTGATCCTCGCGGACGGGCAAAAGCTGTACCGCGTTTTCCAAAATCTCATCAAGAACGCCTCGCAGTACGCGCTGGCGGGCTCGCGCGTGTATCTCTCTCTGTTCCAGCGGGAAGAGGAGGGCACGGTGCAGATCCAGAACGTCACGGAGCGGGAGATGGAGCTGGACGCGGAGCAGATGACCGCGCGGTTCGTGCGCGGAGATGGCAGCAGAGAGGGCACGGGGAGCGGGCTCGGGCTTTCCATCGCAAAGAGCTTTACGGAATCCATGGGCGGGAAGTTCCGCGTCTATGTGCACGGAGATGTTTTTACGGCGGAGGTGACCTTCCCGCTGGCAGCGGAGCCGGAGGAAAAGGGACAGGAAATCGGAGAATTTGACAAAAGTCGGCAAAGCGTGTAAAATAGACTGCGTATTGAGGGCGACATGATACGGCCTTTGCCGATTCTTTTGTGAAATGGGGTTTCCCGATGAAGCGTTTTTTGTGCGCGGTCCTTTTTCTGGCCATTCTCCTGACCGTGGTGTCCTGCGGGTCTTCACCTGTCACTCCCCTGCCGGATGCGGAGGACGTGCAGGCGATGCCCCTGCCGACACCCGTGACGGTCCAGGAGGCGAGCGGAGCAGGCGCGGACGACGGGAGGCTGCGGCTCTCCGTGATCGTGCCGAAGGAGGCGCGGGGGTTTGCCTCGGAAGCCGCGCGGATGGCGGAAGCGCGCGCGGAGCAGCTTTCGGACGAGGTCTCGTTTTTCCGGGCGGACTGCTCCTCCGGAGAGGAGATGGCCGCCGCGCTGCGCGCAGCCGCCGCGCGGAAGGACGACGCCGTGCTGCTGTACCCCGGGTTCGAGGGCGTGGAAGAGGCCGCGCAGCAGGTCATCGACGCGGGGGCGGTGCTGGTTTCCCTCGACCTCCCGCTGGCGTGCGAGGGCGCGTACAGGATCCGGGGCGACGACAGCGCGCTGGGGACGGCCGCCGCCGATTTTGCGGCGTCGCGGCTGAGCGCGGACAGCGACGTAGCCGTTCTTGTGCCGGAGGTCGAGGACGCGCAGGCGCTCGACCGGGCGGAGGCGTTCTGTGAGGAGCTGCGCGCGGCTTCCCCTGGAACGCACGTCTACGAATATGCGACGGGATCGACGCGGGAGGAGTGCCGGATCACGTTCGCCGCGCTGCTTTACGGCGAGATCGAGCTGGAATGCGTTTTCGTCCCGAACGACGAGCTCGCCTCCGGGGTGCTCACGGCGCTGGAGGAGGCGCGCAGGGACGACGTGGGGCTCGTCTTGAGCTGCGGGGGAAAGCAGGAATACCTCAAGGCGCTGCGGGATTCCAAGTCGCGCACGCTGGCCTCGGCGGTCTACGCGCCGTTTCTCGGTTCGAAGGCGGTGGATTTCGCGCTGGAGATCCTTGCGGGGGGTGCGGTGGACCCGGTCCGTGTGCTTCCTGCGGAGATCGTGCAGCGCTTAAACTGCGCGCCCTATATCATGGAAGAGAGCCGATATTGAGCGATCAAGCGGGGAAAAGCGTTTTTTTCGCGAAAACGGAGGAAACGGCCGGAAATGGGCTTGATTTTTCCGGCGATTTCCACTATAATAGAATCACAAAATCCATTTTTGGAGGCGGAAATCATGTTGGTATCGGCAAAGGAGATGCTGAACAAGGCAAAGGCGGGCAAATATGCGGTCGGCCAGTTCAACATCAACAATCTCGAATGGACGAAGGCAATCCTGCTCACGGCGGAGGAACTCAAGTCTCCTGTGATCCTCGGCGTTTCGGAAGGCGCCGGCAAGTATATGTGCGGCTATAAGACCGTCGTCGGCATGGTGAACGGCATGCTCGAATCCCTGAAGATCACGGTGCCGGTCGCGCTGCATCTGGACCACGGCTCGTATGACGGCGCGCTGGCGTGCATCGAGGCCGGGTTCTCCTCCGTTATGTTCGACGGTTCGCACTATCCGATCGAGGAGAACGTCGCGAAGACCACCGAGCTCATCCGCATCGCCGGAGAAAAGGGCATTTCCGTGGAAGCGGAAGTCGGCGCGATCGGCGGCGAAGAGGACGGCGTGATCGGCGGCGGCGAGGTTGCGGATCCGGAAGAGTGCAAGCGCATTGCGGATCTTGGCGTGACGATGCTGGCTGCCGGTATCGGCAATATCCACGGCAAGTATCCCGCGAACTGGGCGGGCCTGAATTTCGATGTTCTGGCGAAGATCCAGGAGTTGACCGGCGAGATGCCGCTGGTGCTGCACGGCGGCACGGGCATCCCCGCGGATATGATCAAGCGCGCCATTTCTCTCGGCGTTTCGAAGATCAACGTCAACACCGAATGCCAGCTTGCTTTTGCGGACGCGACCCGCAAGTACATCGAGGCCGGCAAGGATCTCGAGGGCAAGGGCTTCGATCCCCGCAAGCTCCTCGCGCCCGGCTTTGAGGCGATCAAGGCGACGGTCAAGGAAAAGATGGAGCTGTTCGGTTCCGTCGGCAAGGCATAAGCAAGTTTTTTCAAAGGCGCGCCGGTTTTTCCGGCGCGTTTTTCATTTCGCCATATTTTGCCTTGAATCCCATTTCGGTTTATGCTATACTAAGAAAGAATACGAAGGTTTTGCGGAAGCCGTGCCGCTTGCCGCAGACAGGGAGATATGAAAAAGCAATTCGGAAGAGAAAGGGTTTGGGAATAGGATGGCGGAAGGGAACAGAGCCTACTGCATGAACTGCTTTACCGCGATACCGGGCGGGACGTCACGCTGCCCGAAATGCGGCTGGCACAATGAAGGACAGGAGCCGAACGCGCTGCCCTTTGGAACGGTCCTCGCCGACCGGTACCTTGTGGGACAGGCGGTCCGGGTGAACGGCGTCGGCATCACCTACGCCGCGCTCGAGAACAAAACGAACGAGAAGGTGGAGCTGCGGGAGTTTTTCCCGGAGGACATCGCCTTTCGCGATCCGAACGGGATCACGGTGAAGCCGGCTGCGGGCGTGGAGCTGATCTTCGCGGACTATCTCAATGAGTTTGAGCGGTTCAATCAGGAGCTCTCGCGGCTCGCGGGGATCCGGGACCTCTGTGAGATCCGGGACATTTTTGCCGCGAACAACACGCAGTACGCGGTGTTCCGGTATACGGAATCGACTTCTCTGCGCGCCTATGTAAAGGAAAATGGGCCGCTGCCGTGGGAGGAGTGCGAGGGGCTGTTCCTGCCCCTGCTGCGCAGCCTTTCGGCGATGGCCTCGAAGGGCGTGGAACACCTCGGCATCTCCCCGGACACGCTTCGCGTGACGGACGGGGGCAGAATGTTCCTCACCGATTTTGAGATTCCCTCCGCGCGGCGCGCCGGGACGGAGATCGTGGAGGATATCTGCCCGGGATGCTGGGCCATCGAGCAGTATTCGAGGACCAAGATCTGTGACGAGGTCACGGATGTTTACGGCCTTTGCGCGTCGCTGTTCTTCGCGCTTTCCGGCACGCTGCCGCCCGAGGCCCCGAAGCGCCGCAAGGACGCGAGGCTGATGATCGACCGCAGCATCGTGCGCGCCCTGCCGAACCACGTCGCCTCCGCTATCGCGAACGGATTGCAGGTGGAGGTGGACAGCCGAACGCCCAGCTTCCCGCGCTTGCTCGCGGAGCTCACGGCCGCCTCGAAGACAGTCTCGCAGGTGGATGAGATCGAAACGACGCGCGCCCTC
Organism: uncultured Clostridia bacterium; assembly: GCA_947631835.1. Classification (GTDB taxonomy): domain Bacteria; phylum Bacillota; class Clostridia; order Oscillospirales; family Acutalibacteraceae; genus Hominenteromicrobium. The sequence continues at coordinate 4,862 of CANRMW010000076.1, forward strand.
CCGCTCGGAAAGCGCCGCCGGCCGCACACGCACAGCCTGCCGCTGTTCGTGTGGCTGATCCTCTCCTTTGCGCTCACGCTGACGGTGCTTCTGGTCCTTTCCGCGACGTGGTTCAAGGACAGCGAATATTCACTGCACAGCATTCTCGAGACCTTCCAGAAGAACGGCATCTCTGCGGCCGCGACGGGGGACTTCGACCTGCCCGATCTGATGGGGGAGGAGCTGGTCCGCGTGCAGACGCTTCAGGAGCGCGACGCATCCTACGATTTCGTTCTGGACGTCGTGGAGGAGAGCAGCGAGACGGTCCCAGAAGGGCATATCATTGACCAATACCCGAAAGCCGGGTCGCCCATGAACCGGGGCGATCGCGTGCGCGTGACGGTGAGCATCGGGAGCGCGCAGAGAAAGCTGCCGGAGGTCGCGGGGCTCACCTACGACGAAGCGGAGGAGCGGCTGCTTGCGGAGGGCTTCCTCACAACGATGCAGATCACGCACAGCGATACGGTGGAGCCCGGGCTCGTCATCGGCTACTGGGAGGATCACCAGCCCGGGGAGTCCTTCCCGAGGGGCGCGGCGGTACAGCTTCTTGTCAGCGGAGAGGAAGAACCGGCGCCCGAGGAATAAAGAACAACGAAGAAAGGGAGCGGTGTGACGTCGTCACATCGCTCCCGATTTGATTGACACTCATTAACGGTACATCGCCATGTATTCTCCGTGCGCCTCGATGAGCTCGTCGCACATCTTCACGATGTCGTCGATGGAGAGCTCCGCGGCGGTGTGCGGCTCCAGCATGGCGGCGCGGTAAATGTCCTCCCGCTTTCTGGTGCGCGCGGCCTCGATGGTCATGAGCTGCACGTTGATGTTCGTCATGTTCATCGCGGCGAGCTGGACCGGGAGCCGGCCGACATGGCAGGGGTTCACGCCCATGCGGTCCACCATGCAGGGGACCTCCACGCAGGCGTCCGAGGGGAGGTTGTCGATCAGCCCGGTATTGAGGACGTTGCCGCCGATCTTATACGGGGTCCCGGTGAGCATGGCTTCCATGATGTAGGAGGCGTATTCCGTCGTGCGCGTATGGCCGACCTTGCCGTCCTGGAGGATGTTCGCCTTTTCCTCTTTCCAGCCCTTGATCTGGTTGACGCAGCGGCGCGGGTACTCGTCGAGCGGGATGTTGAACCGCTCGATCAGCTCCGGGTACTTCGACTTGATGAAGAGCGGGTTGTATTCCGCGTTGTGCTCGCTCGACTCGGTACAGTAATACCCGAGGCGGCGGATATACTCGAAGCGCACCATGTCGGTGTGTTTTTCCGATACGTTCTTTTCGGCGGCGCGGCGGCGGATCTCCGGATAGAGATCGTTCCCGTTCCTGTCGGTGATCTCGAGGAGCCAGCCCATGTGGTTGATGCCGGCGATGAGTTCCCGGCGGCCCTCGAGCTTGTCCTCCATGCCGAGGCTGCGGAGAAGGTGATCGGAGCACACCTGGACACTGTGGCAAAGGCCGACCGTGTGGACGCCCGTGTACCGCTGCATATAGCCGGAGAGCATGGCCATCGGGTTGGTGTAATTGAGAAACCAGGCGTCGGGACAGACCTCTTCGATGTCCCGGGCGAAATCCTCGAGCACGGGGATCGTGCGGAGCGCGCGCATGATGCCCCCGATGCCGAGCGTATCGGCGATGGTCTGGCGCAGGCCGTACTTCTTCGGCACCTCGAAGTCGATGACGGTGCAGGGCTCGTAGAAGCCGACCTGGATGGCGTTGACGACGAAATCCGCGCCGCGCAGCGCGTCCTTGCGGTTCTCCGGGCCGCAATAGGTCTTGAGCACGGCCTTGCCGCCGTTGACGTTGCGGTTGATCGCGCTGAGGATGATGAAGCTCTCCTCGAGGCGTTCCGCATCAATGTCATAGAGAGCGATCTCGCTCTCGCAGAGCGCGGGCGTACACATGCAGTCGCCAAGGACGTTCCGCGCGAAGACGGTGCTTCCGGCGCCCATAAAAGTGATTTTCGGCATTTTCTCACATTCCTTTCCTTTTCCCAAAAGAGTGGTCCTTATTTTTCATTATACGGGCAAACGAGAGGAGATGCAAGGAAAATTGTTTCGGAAAAATTTTTTTTTGTTGTTTTTTTCAGGGCAGTATGATAGAATGAAGAAAAGGGGAGAAGGAGGCGCGCACATGGAGACGATCAAGCACAGGGCCGTCCATCTGAACAACGGCGGTTCCGTCACCGTATATTACTGCGGGTACGAGCGCTGCGCCGCCGGGCATTTCTGGGGACCGGCAGTGCGGGGACAGTATCTCCTGCATTATATCGTGGACGGAGAGGGCGTCTATACCGTCGGGGGAGAATCGTTTTCCCTGCACGGGGGAGAGTGCTTTCTGATCCGGCCGGGCGAGCGCACGGTCTACCGTGCGGATGAGGAACACCCTTGGACGTATATGTGGGTGGCGTTCGACGGCTTCGACGTCACGGAGATCCTGCGGCGCACGGGCTTGATCGGGAGATACACGGGAAAAGTGCGGGACACGGCGCGGTTTGAAGCGTATATGCGCGCCATGATCGAGGAGTTTGCCGACGGCAGTCCCTTTCAGGTGATGAGCAGCTTCTACGGCGCGATGGCGGTGCTGGAGGATTCCGCAGAGGGAACGGCGTTTTCGAGAGAGCACGAGTATGTCAACAAGGCCATCGGATATATCAAATCGCATTTCAGCTACCCCGTGAAGATCCGGGACGTCGCGAGGTTTGTCGGGATCGACCGGACGTATCTCTACCGGATCTTCGTCGCTTCGGAGAGAATGTCGCCCAAGCAGTATTTGATGCAGGTTCGGATCAACGCGGCGAAAAAGATGCTGCTCTCCGGCCTGTACGGCGTGGGGGAGACGGCGCTTTCCTGCGGGTTTTCGGACGCGGCATCCTTTTGCAGCCGCTTTAAGCAGATCACCGGCATGACGCCGAAGGCGTTCGCCGCCGCCGAGCGCGGGGAATCCCCGGAGCGCGGAACATGAGCGCTGCACCGTGAAAAACTTCAAAAAACTGCGAAATCAAAAGGAATGTTTCAAAAATATACGATAATCTTCCGTAACCCGGAATTGCGGGACTTGCAAGGAAAGGGATTTCTGGTAAAATAAAAGTCAAAGAAAGTCAAAGACAAAAAATAAAGGAGTGGGAATATGCGGATCAGCGACAATGTTGCGAATTACATTTTGCAGCTTTTGAACGAAGCGGACGGGATCGCGGAGATCCAGCGCAACGAGCTTGCGAACGCGCTGGGCTGTGTTCCCAGCCAGATCAACTATGTGATCACCTCGCGTTTCACGCCGGAGCAGGGATATATCGTGGAGAGCCGACGGGGCGGCGGCGGATACATTCGGATCATTCGCAGGCCGATGAGCCGGAGCGATGCGATCATGCACCTCGTGAACGGGATCGGGCAGAGCTTGGACGCGGCGTCGTTCCGGGCGATGCTGCGGAACCTCACGGAGGCGGGGATCGTCTCGGATCCCGACGCGCGCCTGATGGCGGCGGCGCTTTCGGAAGGATCTCTCGCGCCCGCGCCGAAGGAATGCAGGGACGCGCTGCGCGCCGCAGCGTTCAAGAATATGCTTTTGATTTTAAACGTATAGTCCTTTCGGGGCCGGCTGGAGAGAAAGCGGTCGTCCGAGGGCAAAAAATATGGAAAGGGTGAGCGGATATGTTGTGTCAGCACTGCGGAAAACGGGAGGCCACCACGCACATCACCAGCATCGTGAACGGTGTGATGACGGAGCAGGACCTCTGCACGGCCTGCGCGAAGGAGCAGGAATACACGAATTTTTTCCAGAATATGAGCTTTGATCTCGGGGACCTCTTCGGGGGGATCCTCGGCGAGCCGAAGCGGGAGCGCCAGACCGTGCGCTGCCCGCAGTGCGGCGCGTCGTTTGAGGAGATCGTGCAGAGCGGGCGGATCGGGTGCGCGAACTGTTATTCCGTGTTCCACGACCGGCTGATCCCGCAGATCCGCCGGATCTACGGGACCTCGAAGCACACGGGGAAGCGGCCCGGCACCTCCGCGCTGCGCATCCCCGATCCCGCGCGGCCGCTTCGGGTGGTCTCTCCCTTGGAGGAAAAGCGCGCGGCCATGCAGAAGGCCATAAAAGCGCAGGACTTTGAGCGCGCGGCCGTGCTGCGCGACGAGATCCGCGCCATGGAGGAGGAGCAGCATGGATAACGGGAAGCGGTGGTATGAAAAATCAGGGGAATGCGGCGACGTCGCCGTGAGCACGCGGGTGCGCCTTGCGCGGAACCTGCGCGGCATCCCCTTTCCGAACCGGATGAACGCGGCGCAGCGCGCGGAGACGGAACGCCGCGTCCGCGAC
>CANRMW010000077.1 GCA_947631835.1 uncultured Clostridia bacterium
ATCATCCTGTTCCCGTAAATCCCTTCCGTCAGTCGTGCTCCTTATTCTACTACGCCGAGTCTTCAAAGTCAACGCCGCCCGCAGGAAACGGGGCGTTTCCGGGGCGGCGGTCCAGAACCGATGCGTAAGCATTCTCAAGCGGGCAGACGGAAAGCTGCCAGCGGAATGGTTTTGTGGATGTCCGAGTTACAGCTTCTTTTCAAACACATAGCGCTGGGGCGTCATTCCCATCGCCTGATACATCGAGATGGCTTCCCTGTTGAATGCCCAAGTGTACAGGTCCAGACGAACCGCGCCTTGCGTTTTGGCCCAAGATTCCACTTCGGCAAAGAGTTTTGCCGCAATTCCTCTGCGGCGGCAGGCGGGCGAAACATAGAGGTCGTCCAGACAAACGGTCTTCAGGCCCTTGACCATGCAGCTTTCTTCCCAAAGCGTTGCCCGGACAATGCCCACGAGCCGCGCTCCCTCAAAGGCGCCCAGCTGGAGCACGGTCGGATCGGCCAAGTTTTGCAAAAAAGCATCCTTGGGAAGCGTTTCGTTCTTATCCCGACAAACACAGCAGTCCGGCCGCGCCTGGGCATGCAGCGCGTCCAATGCGAAATATTGTTCAAGGACTTGCTCGTAATCGGATTCTATCAGTTTTCTGATTTCCATATCCTCATATCCTTAAATTAATTAATTTATCCCATCAACTTACATTTATGTAATGGATTGAATCACATAAAAACACTTTTCTGAACTATTAATTAACAAATACAGTCTATTCCTTTCATCGTGACTTGAACCGAAAATAGTTGCAGATGCGGTAATCTCCTCCCATTTTGGCTTTAGATCAGATTGAATCTTCATTTCATCTAAAATATCATCAACCATTTGATTTGAAACACCGTATATTCCATTCTGAATAGTTATTCCATCGAACGAGATAGATTCATCATATTCAAATAAATAATATGTATATCCCTCCAGAATCCCGTCGCTCATACTATAAATACATTTACAATCGCCAATAATATTAATATCCCAATTTTTCTCTATCGTGTCTATATATGATGAAAAAAAGGTTATTTTGATGGCCACAAAAAACATTATGGCAATCATCATGGCGAAAGTTAAAATGATTGATACTAACAGAACGATTAACTTCTTAGGCAGTTTTTTCATTTTAATAATTTACAAATCCTGTAACACTAATATCATACGAGGAATTATTCCGATCAAATCCCGATTTATCGTTTTTTCCATTTTACCACGCCCCGCCGCCAAAGTCAACGCCGCCCGCAGGAAACGGGGCGTTTCCGGGGGCGGCGGTCCAGAACCGACGCTTAATTGTATCAGCGGGACAAACTGGAATTTGTAAATATGATCTACCAAGGGAAAATTAAATAAAAAACTAATGCACTTAATACAATTCCGAAAATATAGATTTTCTTATGCTTAACTCTTTTAAAAAATACGATTCCAAATACAAGAGTCCCTGCAATATCCATTATGAATTGAAACAAGAACATAAACGTATTGTGCTGTAATATATTATAAAAAATTGCAATTATTTCTGCTGCTAATGCACCTACTGGTAAAGAATACAACAATGAACTTAAAACATTGTCTTTATTCCAATAATATAAAACAAAAGCTGCTATTGCACACAGAATAGAAAGCAAAGTAAATAGTATAAACAAAGATTTACGGAATCCACCTGAAAATAATGGGATAAACATTCCTAATATTGCCTGTAATCCGTAGAAACTCAATGTCATTCCAAACATATATAAGAATGAACTAATACCTGCACATTTATTTGAAGTGCTTAATAAAACAATTATTGTATTTGTAATAATCCAAAATCCCAATAATGTTTGAATTGACGAAAATCCCCACAAAGAGTCTAAAGAGCAATAATCTAACAATCTGCATATACATCCAATAAATATACCAACTAGAAACACTATACTATAAGATTTTAATGTATGGCTTAATTTTATTTTTTCCATATCAACAGCCCTCTCGACAAACGAGCATTTACCATTTTTCTATTCTACTACACACAGGCCCCAAAGTCAACGCCGCCCTTTTTTCCTTCCAAACCCGCAGTAAAATAAACTTCTTCCATTTCCCGTCACAGACGAACCGCGCCAAAATGCGCCGCATTCCCTGCGCCTCGCCTCCGCTTCGCCGCCAGCGCCGCACGAAGTGGGAAACGGTTCCGCCCCTGCGCTCCTCCAACTCCCTCGCGGCAAGAATCCCCCTCCAAAAATTTTTTCTTGACAAATCCATTTTCCCGGTTTACAATATCGTTAAACAATATTGAGAAACGATAAAGCGAAAGAATAACGCGGATTTGGCAAAAATCGGAAAAGAAAGGGGAGAGGAACGATGCCGAAACGCTCGATGGAAAACCTCACAGAGTCGATGTTCTACGTCCTCATGGCGCTGAGGACCGGCCCGATGTGCGGCACGGACGCGGCAAAGTATGTGGAGGAGCGCACGGGCGGGCGCGTGCGCATCGGCCCGGCGACGCTCTACACGGTCCTCGCGAAGTTCGAGAACGAAAAGTATACCCGGCAGACCGAGGTGGACGGCCGCAGGCGGACCTACACGATCACTGAAAAAGGCGAAAAAGCGTTTCAGGCCGAGCTCGTGCGGCTGCGGCTCTGCGTCGCGGACGCGGAAGGAGGGGAGACAAGTGGAGAAGACGGTCTACCGGCTCCCGCCGTGTCCGGCGTATGACGCGCCGGGAACGGAACGCTGGCTCGGCGCGATGGCCGGGCAGGGGCTCCACCTGAAAAAAGACGACAGCATCCACGTCTTCGCATCGTTCGAGCCGGGCGAGGCGAAGCCCGTCCGGTATCGGCTGGAGGCCGCGCCGGGCGGGACGGGCCTTTTTTCCGCAAACGGCGGCGAACCCGCGCCCGACGAGAAGGAGATGGCGGAGTCGTTCGGCTGGGAGTATGTCGCAAACCGGGGGATGTTTTTCATCTTCCGAAGCGAGGACCCCGCTGCACCGGAGTTTCACACCGATCCCAAATTGCAGGCCGAGGGCTTCCGCCGCCTCAGGAGAAACGAATACTGGAGCGCGGGGTGGTCCGCGGTCCTCCTCGCCCTGCTGATCTGGAGTTACGCCGCGCTCGGCCCGCTCCTCATGACGCTCCGCTTCGGGACGGTATTCACGCTCCTGCTCTTTGCGGCGACCCTTTGGGAGACCGTCGGCCCGCTGCGGCAGGCGCGGGTGCTCGCGCGTCTCGAAAGCCATCTGCGCGCCGGCGAACCGCTCCGCACGGCGAACCTGAAGCGCCCCAACATGGGCCTCTACCGCGCGCGGCGCGTCTTCGGCGCGGTGTGCGCCGCGCTGTTCCTCGCGGCGTTCGGGTCGTACTTTTTCGGGGACCGCCTCGGCATGGGCCGCGTCCCGCTCGAGGACTACCAAAAGCCGCTGCCCTTCGCGACGCTCCTCGAGCTGACCGGCGGCGCGACTGTCGAGCCGTACCTCACGGGCCTCAGCTTCAATTCGGTCCGCGCGCGCCATGACCTCCTCGCGCCCGCCGTGATCGAGCGGGAGGAATGCCCGCGCATCCGCGCCGCGGACGGCACGCTCCTCTACGAGGGCGTCTACGACGTCTCCTATTTTCGGACGCAGAGCGCCTTCCTCGCGGAGCGCCTCTTCCAAGAGATGCTTCGCGCGTACTCCAAAGACCACGAGACCGAGTCCCTGCTTTCCCTCCCCGGCGCCGACCGCGCCGCGCGCTTCACAGGGGAATTGCGCGAGCTCTCCGTCCTGCTGCAAAAGGGCAGAACCGTCGCGCTCGTGCGCTTTGGCTCCGCGCAGGACCCGGAGACCGTGGATGCCCTCGCCCGGCGCTTTGCGGAAAGTCTCGAATAGCAGGCTTGCAAAGTGTGGAAAGCTATGGTACAATAACCGCAGGGCGGCGGGGACGGTACCGCCTTCTGTCTGCCCGCCCGTTTTGCCGCGAGGAACTTTTGCGGCGCGGGCCCAGATCATGAAAACGGGGTGTTGACCATGGAAAAGGCCGGGCTTCTCGACCTGTTCCTGACCTTTGCGCGCATCGGCGGGCTGACCTTCGGCGGCGGCTACGCCATGCTGCCGATGCTGCAGAAAGAGGTCGTGGAAAGCAAAAAGTGGGCGACCGAGGAGGAGCTCCTCGATTATTACGCCGTCGGGCAGTGCACGCCGGGCATCATCGCGGTGAACGTCGCGACGTTCATCGGGCAGAAGACGCGCGGCGTCATCGGCGGGATCGTGGCGACGCTCGGCGTTGTCGCGCCGTCGTTCGTCATCATTCTCGCACTTGCGACGCTCATTCAGCATTTCGCGGAGTACCCGGTCGTCGTGCACGCGCTCGCGGGCATCCGCGTGGCCGTGGCGGCGCTGATCGTCTCGGCGATCGTGAAGCTCTGGAAGAAGGGCGTGAAGGACCTGCTGGGGATCATCGTCTTCGCGGTCGTCGTGCTTCTCTCCCTCGTGCTCGACGTTTCCCCGATCATCATCGTGGTCACGGCGATGCTCTTCGGCATCCTTTACGGGCGGCTGAGGGCCAAAGCCGGGAAGGAGGAAAAGAAATGATCTTTCTCCTTCTGTTTTACGAGTTTTTCAAAGCGGGGCTCTTTGCCATCGGCGGCGGGCTCGCGACGCTGCCGTTCCTCTATGACATTGCGGAGAAATACACCTGGTTCGACGAGCGGATGCTCTCCGACATGATCGCCATTTCCGAGAGCACGCCCGGGCCGATCGGCGTCAACATGGCGACGTATGCGGGCTACAACGCCGGGGCGTATGCCGCCGGGATCCCGGGTGGGATCCTCGGCGCGGCCGTCGCGACTGTCGGGCTCATCACGCCGAGCATCATCGTGATCCTGATCGTCGCGCAGTTCCTCAAGCGCTTCAAGGAGAGCCGGATCGTGCAGGATGTGTTCTACACGCTGCGGCCCGCCGTGACCGGCCTGATCGCCTGTGCGTGCGTTTCCACGATGAGCGGCTCGCTGTTTTTCCCCGAGGCGTTCGCGGGCTTCCAATTCCCCGAAAGCCTCGCCCAGCTCTTTTCTCTGCCCGCGATCGTGCTTTTCGCGGTGCTGCTCTTTGGTGTGCTGAAATTCAAAAAGCTCCACCCCGTGGTGTTTATCGCCGTGGCGGCGGTTGTCGGGATCGTGCTGCAGTTCTGAAACGGGCGCGGAAAAAACAAAAAGCATACAAAAAGCGCGGGGGTCGCCCGTGCTTTTTCTTTGCCCGCGCCCCCTTGCAAGAATCCCTATACAGTGCTATAATAGTTGCAAATGCAATCATTTTTGCCGCCTCGGGGCGGGAAAGGATGAGGGATTTCCGTGAAACTGTTCGATCCGGCTCGGATCCTTAAAAACGAACCGCCCAAGGGCGACATCCCCAGCGGGAAAGAGCTGCTGCGCGAGACCGTGGCGATCGCGTGGCCTTCGGTGGTGGAATCGTTCCTTGTGGCGCTGGTGGGCTTCATCGATACGGCGATGGTCTCCACGCTCGGCGCTTATGCGATCGCCGCGGTGGGCCTGACGCAGCAGCCGAAGTTCATCGGGCTGTGCGTGTTCATGTCGATGAGCACGGCGATCTCCGCGCTCGTCGCGCGGCGGCGCGGCGAGGAAAACCGGGAAAGCGCCGTGCGGATCGTGCGGATGTGCATCGTCGTGACGCTGATCCTCACCGCCATTATCAGCGCGGCGTTCGTGGCGTTCGCCGACCCGTTCATCCGGTTTGCAGGATCCGCCGCGGATACGCACGAGGCCGCCGTGGAATACTTCCAGGTCATCATGTCGGGCATCGTTTTCACGACGGTCATGCTCGTCATCAACGCGGCGCAGCGCGGCGCGGGCAACACGAAGCTCGCAATGCGCACGAATCTCGTCTCGAACGGCGTGAACGTCGTTTTCAACTACCTTCTGATCGGCGGGAACTTTGGGTTCCCGGCGCTCGGGACGCGCGGCGCGGCCATCGCGACGGTGATCGGTTCGGCCTGCGGATGCGCCATGAGCGTGTTTTCGCTGCTTTCCAAAAATTCTTTCCTCTATCCCAGAGGCATCCGCGGGTGGCTCGCGTCCCGCTTTGACGTCCGTTCCCTTTTGAACGTGGGGCTCTCGGCGTTTGTCGAGCAGATCTTTATGCGCATCGGCTTCCTGCTGTTCGCGATCACGGTCGCAAACCTTGGGACCACGCAGTACGCCGCCCACCAGATCGGCATGAACATGATGAGCCTTTCGTTCTCGTTCGGCGACGGGCTTTCGGTCGCCTCCGTCGCGCTGATCGGGCGAAGCCTCGGGCAGGCGCGGCAGGACCTCGCGCGGCTCTATTCCTCCATGACGCGGCGGCTCGGGCTCTGCTTCGCGTTCCTCATGTCCATGGTCTTCCTGTTCCTTGGGCGCGCGCTGTTTTCGATCTTCTCGAACGAGGCGGAGATCCTGAACCTCGGCGAGATGATCATGCGCGTGCTGTGCGTCGTCATCTATTTCCAGATCACGCAGGTCATCATGACCGGCTGTCTGCGCGGCGCGGGCGACGCGAAGTTCACGGCGCTTTCCTCGCTCATCAGCGTGGCGATCATCCGTCCCGGCCTGAGCTGGCTGCTGTGCTACCCCTGCGGCCTCGGGCTCTTCGGCGTGTGGATGGGCCTGTTCGGCGATCAGTTCACGCGGTTCCTCCTGAGCTTTGTGCGGCTTCGCCAGGGGAAATGGCTGCAGATCAAGATCTGACGCTTTTCTGCGATGTATGGAAAACGCCCTCCCGTCCAACGACGGGAGGGCGTTTTTGGCTGTGCTTTGCATGTGCCGCGCAGAGATCAGAAGTAAACGACCTGGTTCTTCTCAGCGCTCTCGAAGATGGCCTCCATCAGGCGCATGAGCTCGCGCTGCTGGTCGTGCGTGACGATAGGTTCCGCCTCGCCGTTGACGACCGCCGCGATGTTGCGGTAATAGTCGTGGATATCGGAGTCGATGCGCGGGAGCGGATATTCCCGGATGGTCTCCTTCGTGCGCGGCGCCATGGTCTTCGTCAGGCCCGCGGCGGTGACGATCGGCACCGCGTCGTGCTTCTCATCGGAGGCGGCGACGACGATCTTGCCGTTGATCGCCCAGTCCTCGATGACGGCCGTGCCGTTGAGGCCGAGGATGTACCAGCGCGGGAGATTGACGAAGTTGCTCGTCCCGACTTCCACGGTGAAGGTCACGCCGTTCGCGAAGGTGAAGATCGAGGTGAAGCCGTCGTCCACTTCCTCGTTCGTGACGTTGGAAAGCGTGGCGTATACGGAGACGGGCATGGTCCCCATCATCATGTTCATCTAGTCGAGCATGTGTACGCCCCATTCGAGCACCATGCCGCCGCCCTGCGCCTTGGTGTTGCGCCAGTCGCCGGGGATGCCGCGCGAGCCGTGGACACGGGACTCGATGGCAAAGACGCGGCCGAGCTGCTTGGATTCATAGATCTGCTTCGCGATGCGGAAATCCTCGTCCCAGCGGCGGTTCTGATGCACCGTGAAAACGGAACCGGTGCGGTTTGCCGCGGCGATCATGCGCTCCAGGGACGCGGTGGACATCGTGACGGGCTTCTCGCTGATGACGAGCTTCCCGGCTTCCAGCGCGCGGATGCAGACCGGTTCGTGCTGATCGTTCGGGATGGCGACGGTGACGATGTCCACCGTCTTGTCCGCGAGCAGCTCCTCGAAAGAAGCGTAGGCGTGGATGCCGACGGCCTCGGCCGCTTCGTTGCGCTCCGGCTTGATGTCATACACGCCGGCGAGCTCGACGACGCCCGGGATCTCCTGCAGGCGCTTGGTGTGCCAACCGCCCATGCCGCCGTATCCGACTACGGCTACTCTGACTACTTTCGACATAAATGGTCCCCTCTCTTTAACTTTGTAGGGCGAGACCGGACGACCCTGCGCCCGGGCGAACGCCCCCGTGTTTGGTTCGTGAAGAACCCGCTCCCCGCGTGTCCCGACCGGCGCAGACGCCGTTCGGACACGGGAACAGCCCGTTTGCTTTTCTGCCTTTCGCCGCCGGAAAGAGATGTGCGCTCTCCGGCGCGGCGGCCCTGAAAAGGCTGGTTCCAATGCTCATTATATCATTTCCCGGAAAATATGCAAGAGCTTTTCACAGAAAAGATTTTGTCTTTTTTTACTTTCTGTATTACCCATTTTCACTTATCCGAAAGGAACGGAGATCAAATGGAAAAAGATGGAAAAAAGGAGGGCCCGCAGGGTGCGCCGGGCAGCGGGAAGCGGATTTCTGTGCTTGCGTTTTTTCGTTTTGTGTGGTAGGATATACACAGAGTCTTTTTGCCGTCGGGGGATTCCCGGCGCGGCTGAACGGAAGGAGAATGAGACCGCATGAAACTGTCTTTTCGCTGGTACGGACCCGACGACCCTGTGACGCTTTCGCACATCCGCCAGATCCCGGGGATGGAGACCATCGTGACCGCCGTCTACGACGTGCCTGTGGGCGAGGTCTGGAGCCGGGAGAGCATCGCCGCGCTGAAAAAGCAGACGGAGGACGCGGGCCTCGCGTTTGAGGTGATCGAGAGCGTTCCCGTCCACGAGGACATCAAGCTCGGCCTTCCGACGCGCGAGCGGTACATCGAAAATTACTGCGAGAACCTTCGGCGGCTCGGCGAGGCGGGGATCCGCTGCGTGTGCTACAACTTCATGCCGGCCTTTGACTGGACCCGCACACAGCTTGACCATGTGCTGCCCGACGGCTCGACGAGCCTGGTCTATTACGAGGAGCAGGTGCGGGCAGTGGACCCGGTGAACGGCGACAGCGACCTGACGCTGCCCGGCTGGGACGCGAGCTACACGCGGGACGAGCTTCGGAACGTCGTCGCGCAGTACCGGAACCTCACGGAGGAGGACCTGTGGGAGAACCTCGGGTATTTCCTCAAAAAGGTCATCCCCGCCGCGGCGGAGAGCGGGATCAACATGGCGATCCACCCGGACGATCCGTGCTGGAGCATTTTTGGGCTGCCGCGCATCATCACCTCGGAGGAGAACCTCGACCGCTTCTTGAAGCTCGTGGACGACCCGCACAACGGCCTGACGCTCTGCACCGGCTCGCTCGGCTGCTCCGCGAAGAACGACGTCGTGCGCCTCGCCGCGAAATACGCGAAGCAGGGG
>CANRMW010000078.1 GCA_947631835.1 uncultured Clostridia bacterium
TTTCGTCGCGTTGGTCGCGGCGTAAACCGCCGCTTCGCCAGTGCTTCCAGTAATCTTTTCCCCGCGCCGCAAGCCGTGTCCGTGCGGGAAGCTCGCCTCCGTTTCGCGCCAGCCCGTGTAGGGCGAACGAAACGGGCTTTGCCCGCGCGCCAGCTTTCTGAAGAAAGCTGGGCAAAGACTTTTACGTCGCGTTGGGCGTTCGCTTCGCTCACTTCGCCGGTGGTTTTGGGGGACGTTCCCCCGCGCCGAAGGTAAAGTGTTGTAGGGGAAATCGCCTCCGCTTTCCGCAGGCCAGCGCTGGTCGAAAACTGCTGCGCACCCGGCCCCAAAAGCCGAAGGCGAGGAACCGGCTTCTGTCTCACCGCATGCTCCCTTCGGGCAAACGTCAAAGTCTTTTGGGCGCTTTTCTTCAGAAAAGCGCGACCTTAAGGGGTCCAAGGGGTGGAACCCCTTGGCGCGACCTTACGGTCTTGACCTTACAAAGCCCTTAACCGTGCGCGGATCTTTTCGTCGGGCAGGCCGTTCAGCTTGCCGGAGAGGATGATCTTGACCGTCGCGATCTCGTTTTGCCGCGCGAGGACATACGCGAGGAGCGGCGCGACCGTGAAGTAGTCGCCCCTTGCCTCGCTGCGGATCAGCGCGGTCTGGCGGTCGTCGCACCACTTTTCAAACGCGGAAGCGCCGGCTTTCAGCGCTTCGACCGCGCCGCTGTACCGCGTGCGGGAGAGATACGCGAAAAACGTATCCTCGCTGATGAGCGCCGCGTTGGTCAGCTCGAGGTTATCCAGCGTGCCGCAGGGGGCGAGGCTCTCTTCGAGGAAGGGCCGCGCCTTGCCGGTCTTGAGCGCGCGGAACGCGATCTTGATGTCCGTCGTCGCGGCCTTGAACTCGGCGTAGGCTTCGATCAGCGGGTTGCGGCTGCGCTTTCCGGCGGCGAGGATCTCCTCGAGACAGGAGCGGTCGAGGATCACGTCGCAGAGCTGGCCGTCGCGCGTCTGCAAAAGCGTCTGCGCGGCGCGCTTTCCCGCCTCCGCCATGGGAGCGGGGAGCGCCGAAAAATCGTGGCTCTGAGCGGCGGCGAGGAGCTTTTCGGTCGGCACGGCGCCGCCCGGCAGGAAAACGTCATGCGGCTCCACGCCGGTGACGACGCACTTGATCGCTGCCTTCAAATTGTTGTAGTCTGTGGGGTAGAGCAGAACGTCGAACGCGGAGAGATCGGAAGTGAGCTCCCGTATGAAGGCCCATGTCTTTTCCGTCTCCGCCGCGAGAACGCTTTCCGCGTCCGCTGCGGCGGCCGTGTTCCAGCCGCGGTCGGCGAGCACGCGGAGGCATTCCTCCGGCGTGCGGCAGGCCATGAGCCGGTCGATGTCCTGTCCGGTGAGGAGCGCCGTTTCCCGGGCTTTGATCCGCGCCACGGCGTAGGTGTATTCCGTTTTCATCCGGCGTTCCCTCCTTTCTGCGGCGCGCTCATCCGAAAAGGACGCGCCCCGCGATGTCCGAAAGCTCGTCCGCCTGCGCGGAGAACAGCGCATCGAACGTGCAGTTGATGTCGATGCCGTCGTAGACGAGCAGGAAGCCGTCTTCGATCTGCGCGGGGACCGGGGAGACCGTGATCTGCGCTCCGGGGATCTCCGAGACTTTCCGGTCAAAATCGGCGGGCTTTCGCGCGAGGTCTTTCGCGGCAAAGCGCATCTCCGCCTTGCCGGGGGCCGCGTTCTTTTGCAGGAGATGCAGGAGCATCTCAAAATATTCCGCGTCCGGCATGGCGGCGAGCCGCGCCCGCGCCTCGGACACAACGGCCCGAATGGCGTCCTGCTTCGCCGCGAGGACTTCCTTGCGCCGCGAGAACTCCGCGGAGGTCTGCGCGCGCTCTGCGGCGACGGCGGTCTCTTTCCGCGCCGCGTCCAGAAGGTCCGCGGCTTCGGCCTCCGCCTGCTGCGCGGCTTCGGCGAGCAGCTTTTCCGCATCCGCCCGCGCCGTCTCCACAGTCTCGTCCGCGCGCCGCTGCGCATCTTCGCGGATGCGCTCTATGATCCGATCCAATCCTGTTGCCATGCTCTCTCCTTTCCGCCGTTGTGCGGCAGGTCCGCTTCCGTCATCAGATGGCGATGCCGCCGATGTTCGCAACGGAGAGCAGAGAGATGAGCAGCGCGAGGACCGCGTAGGTCTCGACCATCGCCGGGAAGATCATGGCCTTGCCGAACTGGTCCGGGCGCTTCGCGACGAGCGCGATGGACGCGACGGATGCCTTCGCCTGCTGCTTCGCGGAGATCAGGCCGATGACCGCCATCGGGACGCAGGCCGCGAGATACAGGAGGCCCTTTGCGAACGAGATGTCTCCGCTGCCGCCGAGAACGCCGATCTTCGCGAGCGTCAGGAACGCGATCAGCAGGCCGTAGATGCCCTGCGTGCCCGGAAGAAGCTGCAGGATCAGCACCTTGCCGAAGAGGGACGGGTCTTCCGTGACGACGCCCGCCGCCGCCTGGCCGGTCATGCCGACGCCAATGGCCGAGCCGATGCCGCCGAGCAGCGCCGCGAGCACGGCGCCGGTCAGCGCGAAAACGATACCGAGCGAGTTGATGTCAAAGTTTGCCATGTTATTTTTCCTCCGTGATCTTGAAATATTTTGTCTTTGCAGAAAACGGCTCGAACTTGCGCCCGCCGCCCTCGTAGAACTTTCCGAAGAACTCCACGAACTGGAGGCGGTTGGTGTGCACATACGCGCCGAGCACGTTGATCAGAATATTCAGTGTGTGTCCCACGATGAACGCGAAGAGGAACACGACGACGCCCAAGGGGTTGCAGCCGATCATCGCGCCCATCTGGTTGAAGACCGAGGCGATGACGCCGGTGGCGAGGCCGAGGGCCAAAAGCCGCGAATACGAGAGAATGTCGGAAAGCCAGCTCGAAACGCCGTAGAGCCCGTACAGGCCCTTTAAGAACCTCTTGCCGGGGTTCTTCGATTCCCGGCCCGAGGTGAGGACGATCCCCACCGCGCCGATCCCCGCGGCGACCGCCCCGCCGAGGCCGACCGCCTCCGGCAGGAGGAACCCGAGCGAGACCATGTCCGCGAACATCTGCATGGAGAGCAGGTAGACGATCGCACCGCCGATCAGCAGGTACCAGAACACCACGTCGTAGACCGCGTCCTTCCACATGCCGCGCTTCGCGTACTGGTAGAACTTCGCGCCGAGCCCGGCGAACAGGTGGATGATGCCGACGAGGAACGAGAAGAGCAGGAGCCGCATCGGTTCCACCGTGGGGGAGAACCACACCGTCGGGAAAGCGATGTCCACCCCGAAGAAGGTCTTGCCGATCACGGTGACCGCGTCGCCGAAGAAGCTGCCGAACATGAAGCCCCAGAACGTCGTCGAGATGCCGCAGTAGAGGAACATCGTCAGCGTCTTGCGAAGGCTCTGCTCCATGTTCTTGAACTTCCAGAGCGCGAACCCGCAGCCTAGCACCATGATGATGCCGTAGCCGGCGTCCGAGAGCATCATGCCGAAGAGGAAGTAATAGAACACGGCCATGACCGTACTCGGATCGATCTCGAACTTTCCCGGGAAGCTGTAGCTTTCGAGCACGCCCTCCACGGGGGCGGCAAAGGCGTTGTTGTGCAGCAGCACCGGGACGTCCTCGTCCTTTTCGGGGTCGCGGAGCTCCACATACGCCTCAAACCGTTCTTCGAGCGCCTTTTGGAGCGCTTCGGCCGCGTCTGCGGGAACGAAGCCCGTGACGATGAAGACGCGTTCGCTCTGCCAGAGCTTTCCGAGGACATCGTACTTTTCGGTGCGCATCGTGAAATAATCCACGGTGTAGAGGAACGTTTCGCGCTCCGGAAGATGGGAACGGATCTCCTCTTCCTCGGCGGCGACCGTCTCCTGGAGCGCGTCGATCCGCTCCTGAAGCGCGGCCGCGCGCTCCTTTGGGGGGACCTTCGAGGGCTCCGCCGGGTAGCTGAACCCGATGGACCGCAGGAAGCTCTCGAGCGCGACGCCGTCCGAGCCGTGACAAAGCAGGAACACGCAGGTCTGCTGCGGCGTGTGGCTGAGCACCTCCACTTCCACGCCGTCCGCCTCGGGCATCCCCTCGGCGATGATCGCGCGGAGCGTTTCCTCGGTGTATTCCGTCGGGAAAGAGCCGATGAACACGCTGGTCGATTGCGTGGCGATGGTCCGCATGGAAATGTCCAGCGCCATCCAAGGCTCCAGCGCGCGGATCTGCGTCTGCAGCCGTTGGATCTCCGCCTTGTTTTCCCCGCGCTTTTTCCACAGCGCCGTGATCCTTTGGGCGGTCTGCACCGCCTCTCCGGAACGTTCTGCGGTCTCGTTATACTGGGAAAGGCCGATGCGCTCGCGGCCCTCCAGGGACTTCAGCAGCGACCCATCCGGTTTTTGCAGCGCGTCCAGCGCTTCCACCGCGGCGGAAAGCTGGGCGGCGCTCGCCGCGAACCGCTCCTTCGCGCTCTCCGTGTCCATCACGGAGAAAACGCCGTCCGGGGCGGGGCGGCTCTCCACCTCGACGACGCCGCTGCGCTGGAGATATTCCAGCACGGCCTTGCGCTGCTTTTTCAGCGCGTACACGTCGATGTGCTTCATGGGCAAAACTGCCATAGGCTGATCTCCTTTCTTCGAAGAATCATACGGTAGAGACGGCGCGTCAGGCGATGACGGCTTTCAGGACGGCCTGCACGGCTGCCTCGCCGTTTACGCGGTGCTTTTCGCCGATCTCGCGGATGAGGGCGGCCGTCTTTTCCCGCTCCTGTCCCTCCGCTTCGGCGCGCTTTTCTGCGGCCTCGGCGCGCAGCGCGTCACATTCCTCCCGCGCGCGTTCGAGGCGGGCCGCCGTGTTTTCTCCGGCGGTCTTCCGGGCGGCGCTGCGGATCTCTTCCGCTCTGACGCCGGCGTCCGCCAGCGCCTTCGAGGCGCCCTGTTCGGCCTCGCGTACAGCGGTCAGTGCTTCCTTTGCCAAATCATCACCTCCGAAAGGGTTTCGGGACCCTTTCCCCGCGCTTTTCGAGAGCGGCGGGGCTGTATCGGAACCGGGGAACGCCCCGGACCTTTTTTTCCGTATACACGTCTATTATAGGATGCTTTTCCCTGCTTTGCAAGCGCAGAAAGCACTTTTTCATCAATTTTTCATACTTTTCCGGCGTGCTTTTTTTCGCCGAAACCGCGCCCGCGGATTTTCCACGCACTTTTTTCTCAACCGCTTCACTTTTTGGCCATTCTCCCGAATTGTTCACATTTTCGTCATGTTTTTTTCTGGCAAAGTGATATAATGGTTATAAACAATTTGAGAGCAGCGGGTCCATCCCCGCTTCCCCTACAGGAGGCAATGACAAGATGAAAGCAAAATCCCTTCATTTCAGCAAGGGCGGTGACGTGCAGCCCATCGCCGCTGAGATCGGCCGTGAACTGCAGTGCGTGTGTGACCAGATCCCGCCCGCATATCCGTGCGAGGGCGAGAAGGTCGTCTTCATCGGCGTTTCGATGAACGGTAAGCTCCCGGGTGCGGTCGATCATTTCTGCAAGGACCTCAACCCCACCCGCACGAAGTCCGTCGCGTTCTATGTCCTGAACAACACGGGCAACACGAACGGCCTCGATGCGATCAAGGCCGCCATGAAGAAGAACGGCGTGGAGACCGTCGGCGAGCTCGGCATCGCCGTCAAGAGCAGCCTCTTCAAGAAGGGCATCCCCACCGACGCGGACATCAAGAACGCGCTCGAATGGGCGAAGAAGATCGCGAACGCGTAAAGCAAAAGCGCAAAAGGGACGGCTTCGGCCGTCCCTTTTCACATTCCGGTTCTTTTGCAAAAACGAAAGGGTCCCCCGAGGGGGACCCTTCTTTTCCGGGACGGCGCGGGATCACACCCAGCGCAGCTCGGTCATCTTCGGCTCGAAGGTGATGACGGACTTGAGCATCTCGACGGCCTTCTGCAGGCCCTCGTTCTGGCTCATGAGGCTGTCCTCGTGCTCGATGGACATGACATAGTCATAGCCCACCATGCGCAGCGCGGAGACGATGTCCTTCCAGTAGAGCTCGTCGTTGCCGTAGCCGACGGAGCGGAAGATCCAGGAGCGATGGATCTCGTCCGCGTAGGTCTTCGTGTCGAGCACGCCGTTGACGGCAGTGTTGCGCTGGTCGATGCGGGTGTCCTTCGCGTGGACGTGGAAGATCGCGTCGCCCATCTCGCGGATGACGGTGACCGGATCCATGCCCTGCCAGATCAGGTGGGACGGGTCGAAGTTCGCGCCGATCTCCGGGCCGACCGCCTCGCGGAGCTTCATCAGCGTCTGGGTGTTGTAGACGCAGAAGCCCGGGTGCAGCTCGAGGCCGATCTTGTTGACGCCGTGCGCCTTCGCGAACGCGACGAAGTCCTTCCAGTAGTCGATGAGCACCTTCCACTGGTACTCGAGGATCTTACCGAAATCGTCCGGCCACGGGCAGGTGACCCAGTTCGGATACTGGCTCGTCTCGCTGTCGCCCGGGCAGCCGGAGAAGCAGTTGATCTGATGCAGGCCGTATTTTTCCGCCATCAGGACGGCGTTGCGCATATCGTGGTCAAAGGCCGCCGCGATCTGCTTGTTCGGGTGGATCGGGTTGCCGTGGCAGGAGAACGCGCTGACCTCCATGCCGTACTTCTCGATGAGCGCGCACCACTCCTTGTACTTCTCCTCGTCGTGGAGCAGCACTTCGGGGTCGCAGTGATCCTTGCCCGGATACCCGCCGCAGCCGATCTCGATCATCTGGATGCCCATGGACTGGAAATACTGGAGGGCTTCCTCGAACGGACGGGAGCCGACGACGTTG
Source organism: uncultured Clostridia bacterium (assembly GCA_947631835.1). GTDB lineage: Bacteria > Bacillota > Clostridia > Oscillospirales > Acutalibacteraceae > Hominenteromicrobium. The sequence goes on from CANRMW010000078.1 coordinate 6,817, forward strand.
GTGAGAACGCCTAATTTCATGATGGAACAACTCCTTTGTTAAATTCATGCGCGGCGCTGGCCGCTTGCCTGTTCTTATTTTACAATAATTCCCGCCTAAAATCAACAGCTTTTTCCGAAAAAACCAAGACGCGCTAAAGCAGCCGGAACTTCCCCGCAGGCGACCGCAGGATTTGAAACTCCACGCGCCATTCGACGTCTCCCTCGACCGGCTCGAAGTGCAGCGCGGAGAACGCCGCGTGCAGCTTGCCCTCCGCTTTTCCCGAGACGGAAACGGCGGTCGGGCCGCCCGCCCCACCGATGACGCCGATCACTGCGACGTCGGACGCGGCGGCGGGGCGCGTCGGGTCCGGCGGCGCGACAGGCAGCGGCCGGTCGCTCTCCGCGCAGTCCGCGACCGTGATGTCCTCCGCCGGTTCGGGGGAGAGCGTGTAGGTCATCGCGACGGTGTGCCTTGGGTAAAACATGTCGCGCGAGCCGAACGCCCTTTCCGGGAGCGTCCGCAGTTCCATTTCCCGCACGGTGAGCGTGTATTCCATCCCGCTGACGGGGTGCGCAAACGAAAAAGTATCTCCCGCCCGATGTACCGTGAAGTGCGGCCCGGGCAGACGGTCCGGCTGGCGCTCCATGTCGAGAGCGAGCGTTTTCAGGTCGGGCCGCCGCCTGCTCCCCCACGGGAACGCGTACCGCGAGATGACCCACCCGAACGACGCGTCCAGCCCGTAGTGCTCCACGACCCATTTGGCCTCGAGCTCGTTGATGATCCCCTCCGGCACGCAGGGGTTGAAGCTCACGCTGCACCCGTGGGACATCCGCAGCGTCTTCCCGTTCAGCTCCAACACGGGCGCGAACCGCAGCAGGAGCGGGTTTTCCCACTCCATCCGGATCTGCTGTTCCCGCGTGAGGTCCGCGATGGGGTCCTCCTCGCGATACAGTTTCCATTTTTCCATAAAGGCGCGGATGTCCTCCGGCTCCACCCGCATACAGAAGTCCACCACGAGCCCCTTGGCGCAGCTGTACGCCGCCGGGACCGCCCAGTGCCGTCCGGCCCAGTCGAACTCTCTGCCGAGCGGGATCTCCTGCCCCGCGCGGTCTTTGCCGCAGTGCCCCCAGAAGTTCCCCTCAAAGTAGACCTTCCACGCGGGCGGGGTCGGCTCCGCGGCGGGGTTCATGTCCAGATCATAGTAGTCTTCCGTGTATTTGATTTTGCTATAATCGAACTCGACCTGCAGCGCTTTGATGTACGCCCATGGCTGCTCCATCGGGGTGAGGCCGAAAGTTTCGGCGATCTGTGCCATCACCGCCTTCTGCTCCTCCGTGGGCGGGTTCTCCCGCAGAAAGCCGTCAAATTGCGCCTCATCCCACATCCACGCCTGTTCCAGCGCGGCGGTGTCCCCGCAGGCGAGCAGGAGCCGCAGGAAATCCGCGAAGTCCCGCGCCACCGGCCGGACGCATTCCGGCGGATCCATCGGGCTCACGGCGAAGACCGTCCCGCCAAACCCCCGGACAAAGCAGAAGTGGATGCCGTCCACGCCCGCCCAGCCAAAAACAGACGCGCCCTTCGGCGTGCAGAAATACGGCGTGTTGTCTTCCCGCCGCGCCGCGCCAAGCGGCGCAAGGTCGATGCCCCGCCGCAGAAATTTTTCGAAGGTCCTGTCCATCGTTTCCTCCTTTTTCTTCGTGCGGCCTGTCGGCCGCGTTCCTTTCTCAGAAAGTATACCGGCAAAATATGAAAAAATCTACCATCCGATCTCCGCGCCACCGGCGCCCGTCTTTTCAAAAAAAGCGGTGGCAGAAAGCGAGGAGAGGTAGTATAATAGGGGAAGACACCGTTTTGAGGGAGTATCCGATATGCGAAAAACCGCCAAAGACCGCTTTCAAAGCACCATCTTCGCCTGCTACCGCGGGTACATCACGCAGGGGATCGTCAACAACCTCTCCCCGCTGTTTTTCGTCATCTTCCAAAAGGAGATGGGCGTCTCCTACGCGCAGCTCTCCGCGCTCATCCTCTGCAACTTCGTCACGCAGGTCGCGACGGACATCCTCGCCGTCCGGTATGTGGACCGCATCGGCTGGCGGCGCTCGGCGGTGCTGGCCCACGGCGCGGCGTTCCTCGGCCTCGCGCTGCTCGGCATCCTGCCGCGCGTGCTGCCCGCGCCGTTCTTCGGGCTCGTCCTCGCGACGGTCATCAACGGCTTCGGCGGCGGCATGATCGAAGTGCTGATCTCCCCGATCGTCGA
>CANRMW010000079.1 GCA_947631835.1 uncultured Clostridia bacterium
TGCCGGATTTCTTCACGGAAGACGTCATCATGAAAAACCCCTCGCGGGACGTGATGAACAAGCTCGCCCGCGCGGTGTTGACGCTCTATTCCTACGACGAGGAGCCGGACGATCTCTCGCTCGAAAACAATATGCGGCAGAGCATCTCACTGATCGCCCGGATGCCCGCCATCATGACGTATGCCTATCAAGTGAAGCGGCGGTATTACGACAAGGAGACGATGTTCTTCCACCCGTTCGACCCGAGCCACGCGACCGCCGAGGCGATCCTGAACGCGCTGCGCGAGGACCGGAACTTCACGAAGGAGGAGGCGCAGCTTCTGGACCTCTGCCTCGTCCTGCACGCGGAGCACGGCGGCGGCAACAATTCGACCTTCACCACGCGCGTGCTCTCCTCCGCCGAGACGGACATTTATTCCACCATTGCGGCGGCCATCGGCTCTCTGAAGGGATTCCGGCACGGCGGCGCGAACCACCGCGTGCGGCTGATGATGCAGGATCTAATGCAGAACGTCGCGCACTGGAACAGCGACGACGAGGTGGAGCAGTACCTCGAGCGCATCCTGCGCAAAGAGGTCGGCGACCGGAGCGGCCTCATCTACGGGCAGGGCCACGCGATCTATACGCTCTCGGATCCCCGCGCCGTCGAGCTGAAAAAGCAGGCGCGCGGGCTCGCTGAAAAGAAGGGATTCAGCGATATGTTCGCGCTCTACGAGCGCGTGGAGCGGCTTTCTCCGGACGCGTTCCACCGCGTGACGGGGAACACCAAAGTGATATGCGCGAACGTCGATTTCTATTCCGGGCTCGTCTATGAGATGCTCGGCATCCCGGAGGACCTGTATACGCCGATGTTCGCCGTGGCGCGGATTGCCGGCTGGTGCGCCCACCGCATCGAGGAGCTGACGACGGGCCGGCGGATCATCCGCCCGGCGTACCGCGCGCTCCCCACGGGGCAGAGATACGTCCCGCTCGATGAGAGATCAGATCCCCGAAGCCGCCCGGCGGCGCGGGGAAAAGAAAGATCATGAAAAATATGGAAAGGTAGATGCGGAAAAGGCCCCCTTTGGAAGGAGGCTTTTTCTGTGTGCGGAAAAACGGTTTTGTTCCTTGCAACGGGGCGGCGGGTGTGTTATAATGCAGGCATGGAAAGCGGCGGTGCCGCCGCATCCCGGGCGCTTTCGGCGGCCGGGAGACGAAAACGTTCAGCCCGGCGTTTCTTTGGGGAGAGCCGGGAGAGAGGAGAGAAAAATGGAGCTCAAACGTGTGAGGCCCGAGGCGGTCGGCGTCGATCCCAAGGGCGTACTGGATTTCATTGACAGCGTGGAGCGGCGCGGTGCGGAGATGCACAGCATGATGCTGCTGCGGCACGGAAAGGTCTGCGCCGAGGGCTGGTGGAAGCCGTATAACCCGGATTCCCCGGGGATGATGTATTCCTTCACGAAATCGCTGACCTCCACGGCGATCGGTTTTGCGCGGCAGGAAGGAAAGCTCTCCCTGGAAGACAAGCTCTGCGAGATCTTCCCGGACAAAATGCCGAAGGCCCCGAGCGAGAACCTTCTCGCCTGCACCGTGCGGGACCTGCTCACGATGTCCTGCGGGCACGACGTCGAGCCGCCGATGATCGATCCGGACGATCCGGACTGGATCGCCTCGTTCCTCGCCCGCCCGTTCAAGTACAAGCCCGGCACGACGTTCCTCTACAATTCGGCGGGATCGAACCTGCTCTGCGCGGTCCTGAAGCGGCGCACCGGCGAGGACCTCATGGCGTACCTGAAGCCGCGCCTCTTCGAACCGCTCGGGATGCGGGACATCGAGTGTGCGAAGCTCCCGGACGGCACGGAGATCGGGGGCGCGGGCAGCCGGATCTGCACCGAGGACATGGCGCGGTTCATCCAGTTCGTCGCGAACAGGGGCGCGTGGGAAGGCAGACAGCTCCTTTCCGAGGAGTGGTTCGACCTTGCCTCGTCGAATCAGATCGACACGGTCAGCGAGGTCTACAACAATCCGAACACGGACTGGCGGCGCGGCTACGGCTTCCAGTTCTGGCGCTGTGCGCCGGATCATGTGTTCCGCGCGGACGGAATGTTCGGGCAGTACGGCATCGTCTTTGAGGAGAAGGACGCGGTGCTCGTGATCCAGAGCGCCGCCGTGGAGCCGCAGGCACAGCTCGAGGCGGCGTGGGAGCATATCCTGCCCGCGCTGCGCGACGAGGAGACGCTGCCCGAAAGCCCGTGGGCGTATGCGCTGGAGCAGCGGCTGCGCGGCGCGGAAATGATCCCGATGCTTTCCGACCGGAATTACGGCTCCGAAAAGAAATACGGCGGCGTTGTGTTTCGGCCGGAGTCCTCGCTTCCGGGCCTCGGAGATTTTATCGGCGGCATCTGGATAGTCCCGCCGATGGGCGGCTCGATGCGGAGCCTGACGCTCGCCTTCGGGCGGGAAAAGGCGGTGCTCTCCTGCGAGGAGGACCGCGGCACTTATTCGCTCGACATCGGGATGAACAGCCACTTCGCGCTTTCCACGCTCCACGGCAGGACCTACGGCGCGGTCGGCAGGTGGCGCAGCGCGAACCGGCTGGAGATCGAAGTGCGGCCGGCGGAGGCGCTGGGCGGCGCGCGCTGGATCTGGAACCTCTCGGAAGACGGGCTCGTGATCGAGAGCGAATCCACGCTGTCGCATTCTCCAGAGGTGAAGCGGTTCCGCTTTTCGGCGGGAGCGCCCGGCGGGGAAAAGACAAAATAAGAAAGCGTTCCGATGAAAGCGGGGGTTTGTCCTTTGGACAGGCCCCCTTTCTGCGCCGCTCGGGTTCTGCGGAAAAGTGTGCCCCGCAGACCTTTTCTTTCGAAAAGACCTGCGGGGCAGAGGGAGAAATTCTCGTGATCTGTTTTTCTGTCAGACGATCAGCAGGCGCCGCTCGTTGACATGGTGGCCGAACTCCGGCATGAAGACGAAGCTCTCTTTGTCCGGGTCCAGCATGGCCTGCAGTGCCGGGGGCATGTAGCTCGAGGTGAAGCAGAAACCGTACTTCAGATCGTGATACCCCTGGGCAAGGCCGCCGGGCTTTTTTACCTTGAGGACCGCCGTGACGTTCGGGTTCCAGTGGGTCTTGAAATCGACCGCCATCTCGTCCACGGTGTATTCCTCGCCGGCGAAGCACCAGGTGATCTGGTCCTTCGTGAAGGTCTCGCCGTCTACGAACAGCGTGCCCGGGCGGATCTGCGAGAGGAAGATCCCGCGGTAGTAGGGCAGGCGGATCTTGAACTGGAAGCCGGTGACCTCGCCGTTCTCCACGGTGTTGCGAAAACCGACCGACTGAATGACTTCTCTTTCCATAACGCCGCCCTCCTTAGTCTCCGATGAGGCGCTTGAGCATGATGTGCTGCTTGCGCAATGTCTGGCCGACCTCGTAGCCGGCGTCATACTTGTCCGCGCCCTCGTATTCGCTGAGCAGATAGCCGTCCCAGCCGTGCTCCTTCAGGATGTTCACGATCTCCGGGTAGGGGATGGTGGTCTCCTCGAAGTCGTCCGACATGTGGATGAACTTCGCGTGGCAGCAGTAGACGTAGGGCAGGAGCGGGATGATGTCCTCCGGGACGTTCGGGGAGAACGCCGGGTCCTTCCATTCGCCCTCCTTGAACTTCGAGCGGAACACGGAGAAGTCGATGTTGAGGCCGAAGTTCTTCGTGCCGGTCTCCTGGATGAACGATACATAGTCCTGTACCATCTTGCCGTTCAGGTTCGAGGGGGTGTGGATCTCCGGGCACATCTTGAGGCCGAGCTTTTCCGCGAGCGGCAGCGCGCCCTTGATGATCTCGCGCCAGTTTTCGACCGGCTCGAGCGCGTCGTTGATGACGGGCATCTTCGTGCGCAGCACGGTGAAGCCGAGGCGATGCGCGAGGCGCAGGTCGCGGCAGAGCATCTCGATGCTCTCTTCGGTCGTCAGCTCGCGCCCGCCGAGGACGTGGCTGTCGATCCAGTGGCCGTATTCGACCGGGACGACCTCATACTTGTCGCAGAGGCGGAACCAGTTCTCCACCCACGCGTCGGTGGGGTAGGGGTAGTTTTCGATGTGCGTGTTCGCGAGGATCTCGATGCCGTGCGCGCCCATGTCGTGCACGTCTTCGAAGCAGTCCTCGAGCGTCTTCGTCAGGCCGAACTCCGCGGAGTAGCTGTACAGCGCCACGCCGCGCTTCGGCCCCTTGCGATCGTATGTATACATGATTTCCTCCTGTCAGACGGCGAATCAGAACTTGATCTCGTGGCCCTCGGCGGCGGAACGGTAGATGTTGTCGAGGATCTTCGTGACGACGAACGCCTGCTCCGGCTTGACGAGCGGCTCCTTGTCGTTGAGGATCGCGTCGAGCCACTGATGGCACTCGATGACCTCCGGCTTGTCGCTGCCGCCCTCGAAGAAGGCGATGGAGCCGCCGGCGGAAAGGGTCTCCTCGGTGAGGCGGCCGTGGGAGGTCTTGTTGATGACGAGGTCATACTCGCCCTCGGCCTTGCTCATGCCGCCGATGATCTCGGCGCCGGCTTTCGTGCCGCAGAGCGTCGTCGCGGCCTCGCGGGATTCCTTCATGTTGATCGCCCACGCGGCCTCGAGGAAGATCGTCGCGCCGTTCTTCATCTTGATGAAGCCGAACGCGGAGTCCTCGACCTCGTACTTTTCCGGATCCCACGGCCCGAACATGTTGCCCTGCGTGGCTTCCGGGAGATGGCCGAGCTTTTCAAAGACGGAGCCGGTGACGCTCTCTACGTCGTAGTTGTTCATCATCCAGAGCGTGATGTCGAGCGCGTGCGTGCCGATGTCGATCAGCGGACCGCCGCCCTGCTTCGACTTGTCCGGGAACACGCCCCATGTCGGGACGGCTCTTCTGCGGATGGCGTGCGCCTTCGCGAAGTAGATGTCGCCGAGATCGCCGGCTTCGCAGGCCTCGTGGAGCATCTGGGTGTCGTTGCGGAAACGGTTCTGGTAGCCGATCGTGAACTTCTTGCCGGAGCGCTTCCACGCGTCCATCATGAGCTGGGCGTCGGCGGTGGTGGCGGCCATCGGCTTCTCGCACATGACGTGCTTGCCGGCGTCAAACGCGGCGACGGTGATCGGGCAGTGCGCGACGTTCGGGGTGAGGACGTGTACGACGTCGATCTCCGGGTCCTTCAGAAGGTCCTTGTAATCCACATAGACCTTCGCGTCCGGCGTGCCGTATTCCTTCGCGGCCTTCTCCGCGCGCTCGATGATGATGTCGCAGAACGCGACCATCTCGCATTTGTCCGCCTGGGTCTTCAGGGACGGCATGTGCTTCTGGTTCGCGATGCCGCCGCAGCCGATGATGCCGACCTGCAGTTTTCCGTTTTTCATGGGGGTTCCTCCTTATATGGTTTCCGTCTTGGGAATGGCTCCGGGCCCGGTCCTGCGGAACGGGCTTTGGGGCGCGTTCCCTTTTTCTATAAAGAATTATAACAGACGGGCTTGCGGATTATTGTATCATGTGATACAATACGGAAAAAGAGGTGGCAAAAATGAGGCAGCTTTCCAATCCCCGTCTCCTTGCGCGGATGCTCGCGCGGTGGGACATTTCCGGCCGGTTCGACACGCCCGCGCTCGATTTTCATCTGGTCCGCTTCCAGAAGGGCGAACTGCTCGTCGCGCCGTTTCGGCCGATGGATTCGTTCCTGTTTCTGGTGGAGGGCAGGGTGAACATTTACGGGTTGCGGGAGGACGGCACAATGTTTTCTGTGTATCTTGTCGGGCAGGGGACGATGCTCGGGGACATCGAGTTCGTCCAGAAGGGGAGCCTGCCGTTTTACACGGAGGCGCTGGACGACGTGCTCTGCGTTTCCCTTTCCATGGAGCGGCACCGCGCCGCGCTCGAAAAGGACGTCCGGTTCCTGAACTTCCTGCTCCGCAGCGTGGCGGACAAGTTCCGCCTGTTTTCGCTGATCGGCCAGCCGGCGCAGTCCGTGGAAGAGAAGCTCGTGACGTTTCTGCGCGAGATCCAGCCGGACCGCACGCTGCACGGGATCGGCACGGGCGTCATGCGGCTCAACTGCAGCCGCAGCCAACTGCAGCGCGTCGTGCGGAAGCTCTGCGCCGAGGGGACGCTGCGGAAGGTGGGAAAGGGAAAGTACCGCCTGATCGATCCCGGGAAGGCGTGAAACGGCGGCGTGCCGACGGGTTTACAACGCGGCGGAGCTGTGCTATAATATAGGAAAGATATTCCCGCAGACCGAGAAGGCGCGGGATAAAGGAGGAAACAGAAGTGGATCTCGAAAAAATGAAACATAAGTATGCCTATACGCTCGCGAAGGTTGGCCTGAACGTGCAGAAGGGACAGACCGTTCTGGTCGAGGCGGCGATCGAGGGTTGGGAGTTCACCAGCATCTTCGCGGAGGAGTGCTATAAGCTCGGCGCGGGGAACGTCGTCGTGCATTATCTCGACCTGCCGAACATGAAGGTCGCCGCGAAGTACCGTAGCGACGAGGATATGCGCCGCGTGGAAGACTGGGAATACCAGATGAACCAGAAATATCTGGACGAGGGCGCGTGCTATGTGCGTCTCGAGGGCGTGAACCCGAAGCTGATGGAGGACGTCAGCGAGAAGAACTCCAACGCGATCTTTGCCCATGTGGACACGGTCCGCAACGTGATGCGCAAGGCGAGCCGCGAAAAGCACTGCCAGTGGCTCATCGCCATGGTCCCGACCGTGGAGTGGGCGGAATACATCCTCGGCAAGGGCGGCGAAGAGGGCCTCGAAGAGCTCTGGAAGATCGTGCTCAAGCTCTGCTACATCGACGAGACGAACGACGTCGTGGAGACTTGGAAGGAGAATCGCCGGAAGAACGCGGAGCGTGGCAACGCGGTGGACGCGCTGAAGGTCACAAAGCTCCATTACACCGCCTCGAACGGCACCGATCTCGTGGTGGGCCTCGGGCCGTGGTCGAAGTTCGGCCGCGGGGACAGGCCGATGCCGGCGAACTTCATCCCGTTCTGCCCGAATATCCCGACCGAGGAGATCTGCACGACGCCGCATAAGTTCCAGACGAACGGCGTGGTCTACGCTTCCCGCCCGCTGGTGCTCGGCGGCAAAAAGATCGAGAATTTCGGCTTCCGCTTCGAAAACGGCAAGGTCGTGGAGGTGCTTGCGGACGAGGGCAAGGAGATGCTCGAAGCGCTCATCGCCACCGACGCGAACGCCGGGTACCTCGGCGAGGCGGCGCTCGTGGAGTACCATTCGCCCATCAGCATGAGCGGTTTGGTCTATTACACGACGCTGATCGATGAGAACGCGAGCTGCCACCTGGCGCTCGGGCGCGGGCTCGGCGCCGCGCCGAAGGGGCAGGAGGACTGCATCAACGATTCGCAGATCCATGTGGACTTCATGATCGGCACGCCGGACATGAAGATCGTGGGCACGACGGAAGACGGCCGCGAGGTGGAGATCTTCCGCGACGGCGATTTCGCCATCTGAGTTATTTAAGTAACGGAGCTGCCCGGGGCCAAAGCGGTCCCGGGCGGCTTGCAAAAAAGAAACGAAGGGAAGGATCCCCCATGGAAAAAGCGGTGGATTTTCAGTTTGATACGCCCTTTGCGCAGGGGCTCACGCTTTCCGAGGAGGTCAAAAAGGCAAAGTACACGTTTTTGATCTTCCTGCGGTATTACGGCTGCACGAGCTGCCAGACCGATCTGATGGACCTGACGGCGGCGTATGACGCTTTTCGGGCGAAGGACGCGCAGGTGCTCGTCGTGCTCCAGAGCGCCCCGGAGATCCTGAAGGGCGGCGTCGAAGCGCAGGGCATCCCATTCACGCTCATCAGCGACCCGGAGCAGAAGCTCTACCCGCTCTATGATGTGCGTGCGGCCGAGGGGTACGACGGGATGCGCGAAGGCATGACGGCAGAGATGGCGGAGCGGTTCTCCTCAAAGATGGAGCGCGGCAAGGCCGCCGGACTCACCCACGGCGCGTATGAGGGCAACGAGTTCCAGCTCCCCGCGTATTTTCTGCTGGACGCGGAGCGGAACGTGCTCGCCGCGCACCGTGCGGCAAATCTCGCGGATATGCCGGTCGGCGCGGAGTATCTGGAAATACTTTCGGAGTAAAACAGGAGAGAAAAAACAGCGGCGTCCCGCGCGGACGCCGCTGTTTCCTGTCTCCACGCCCGTTCGACCATTCCGCGTCGCAAGGAAAACGGCGCCGGAAAGCCGTCCCCTCCGAGGCTTTTTTCAGTGGAAAAGAAGCCCCGCCGCACGGCGATTTCCGGAAAAGCCCGCCAGATTGCGTCGGAGAGCACAAAAAATAAGTTGAATTTTCGTGTTTTCTGTGGTATAATAACCGCGGCGGCAAAGCCGCTCTCGTTTGCCCTGCGCTGGCTGGCGGGGAACGAAGGCGGGCTCCCCGCACGGATGCAGCTTATGGCGCGGGAGAAAAGATTACTGGAAACACTGGCGAAGCGGCGGTTTACCGCCGCGACCAACGCGACGTAAAAGTCTTTTGGTCCTACCTTTTCTTCAGAAAGCTGGTGTGGCGACGTCTGCCCTACGCTGGCTGGCGGGGAACGGGGGCAGTCTCCCCGCACGGATGCCGTTTCCGGCGCGGGAGAAAAGATTACTGGAAACACCGGCGAAGCGGCGGTTCACCGCCGCGACCAACGCGACGTAAAAGTCTTTGCCCAGCTTTCTTCAGAAAGCTGGTGCGGCGACGTTTTCCCTATGCTGGCTCGCGGGGGACGGGAGGCGGGTTTCCCGCACGGACGCCGTTTCCGGCGCGGGAGAAAAGATTACTGGAAACAGTGGTGAAGCGGCGGTTCACCGCCGCGACCAACGTGACGTAAAAGTCTTTTGGTCCTACCTTTTCTTCAGAAAAGGTAGGTGACGCAAAAGTCTTTGCCCAGCTTTCTTCAGAAAGCTGGTGCGAGGGGGAGAAAAAGGCGGTTCTGCGGAGAACGCCGGAGAGGAGGAAGTCATGAAGCATCCGTATGCGGAGACGAAAA
>CANRMW010000080.1 GCA_947631835.1 uncultured Clostridia bacterium
TACCACAGGCGCAGCCTGTTCCGCCGCGCCAGCTTTCTGAAGAAAGCTGGGCAAAGACTTTTGCGTCGCGCCGGTCGTGGCGGTAAACCGCCGCTTCGCCGGAGAATGTGGCGGGCCTTGCCCCGTGTCAAAAGCTGGGTTTGTGTGGGGACTTTGTTTTGCTTTCCGCGAGCCAGCGTAGGGCAAACGAAAGCGGGTATGCCGCCAAACTGGGCGGGCAAGTAAGAATATACCACAGGCGCAGCCCGTTTCGCCGCGCCTCAACTGCATAAAGGCCGAGAACGGCTGCCCGCGCGATAAACGATCCATTAATCTTTATTCTACCACAAAGGCGCAGAAAAAGCAATATTCCCCTCGACAAAGCGGCGCGTCCCGCAAAACCGCGCCGCGAAACTCGCTTTTACGGCTTTTCGCCCAGCCAAGAGAGCGCGTTCAGCACGACCTTCCGGTACCCGGGGCACTGGAGCGTAAAGGCGTTGTGCCCCGGCGTGAGGATGCAGAGCTTCCCCTTCCCCATGGTCCGCGTAAGCCCGGCCGGGAAAGTCCCGGCGGCGGAGGAAGTCTCCGCGAAGGCCTCGAGATCCCCGCCCAGAACTTCCAGCTGATAGTGCTCGTCCTGCGGGAACGTGAAATCCTCGACTCCCGCCATGATCGGGTGCGACGCATCCGTCACATGGAACCGCACCGGACACTGGCGCGGATGCGTGACGAACCGCACGCCGAGAAAATCGGTCATCCCGGGGCAGGTATCCGGCTGGAAGGTGGTGCCCGCGTGGAGCGCTAGGACAGAGCCGCCCTCTTCCACATATTTCCGGTACTCCTCCGGCCCGATGCAGGTCACGCCGTCCTCAAACCACGGCGCGGTGTAATTCCCGCTCGTCAGCGCGTTTCCCTTCGCGATGATCACCGCGTCGTTCGTGCGAAGAAGTTCCTCATCGACGATGTCCTTCGCGTCCATCACCGTGTCCACCGTATGCCCCGCCTCGCACAGGAACCGGAGCCCGCGCACCACCGTCTCACCCGGGTGCCACTGATCGTCACAAAGAAGCAGGATCTTCATGTTCTTCTCCCTTCCGCCGCTCCCGAAGAGGCGGCACAAGATGCTCTCGGCGTATTCATTCCGGTCCCGCGAGCCGCCCGGGGACCGCTGTTTAGGAAAATTATAGCAGAATCTCCCGCAAAACACAACCGCCGGAGCAAAGTTTTCTCACTTTTTTCTCCGAAAAATCGGTTTTCCCGGCGAACCGCCGTCCCTCGCACAAAAAACGACCCCGCTGCGAGAGCAGGGTCGCGAACTTTTTTGAATGGCTCGGTCACGGTTCGACCAGCGTAGTGCGCAGGCCGCTGTCCGTGACCTGCACGAGAAGGATGTCCTGCGCCGCCGCGTTGACGGTCAGGTCCACCCCGAGCGCGCCGTATGGATTTTCCGCCGCGTCGGTCCACGGCTCGTTCAGCAGGACGACCGTCCAATGCCTGCGGATGCGCTCCCGCTCCGCGCGGATAAACGCCTCCCGCTTTTCGGGATCGCCCTCGTCCGGGCTCAGAACGAGGAACAGCACATCGTGGTAGGTGAAGCTGTAATTGCCCGCCGAATCGAGCGTGCACCCGGGAAGGCTCCCCGAGCGGTCCGGGATGCCGTCCGCAAACGCGCGGTCCGCCGCATAGAAGCGAAGCGTCCCCCCAAGGCCGTCTGCGGCGGTCTCCGCCGCCTCAAGGGCCTCCTCTGCCCCGTCTCCGGAGAAACCCGAGCGGATCACCGCGAAAGCATACGAAAGGGATGCGGAGAAATCGAACTGCCTTGTTTCGCTCTCCGTCCTGCCGCCGACGCGCCGCACGCGGTACAGATACGTCTCGCTCTTCTGGAGGAGGGAGAGCGGCGCACGATAGACATAGCACTGGCGCGATTCGTCATACGTCCGTCCGAGCAGCACATAGGTCGCGCCGAGGGCGAACGGGTCCAGATCCCCTTCCGCGTCCTCATACGCTTTCAGGGCGGATTCCGTGATATAGCCGACTTCCCAGCTCTCCGCGTCCTTCGAGAGGAAGTTCGCATAGACCTGCTCTTCGCTCCCGCCGAGCTCCAAAAACGCGCCGTCGATCTCCGGCGCCGCCTCTTCGGTCTCCTCTTCGAGGAGGCTGAGCCTCGGCATATCAAAATACGCGCGTCCAGCGGCGGGGTCCTCCTGGTGCAGCTCCACGGCAAGGATGTTCGTCCCGCTGCGCAGGGCCGAGAGGTCCGTCACGCAGAATTTCTCCTCCACTGTCCCCGATGCTTCGGAGCAGCCGGTCTCAAGGTTCGCGGCGTATCCCCCGGGCGGCACGTTCCCCGCGAAGATGATCTCCCCGTTCAGATAAACGAGCACCGCGTCACTGTACCGCACGGTGGCGTTCAGCTGCCGGACAGCGCCCGCGTCTTCCACGGAAAATTCCGTTCTGAAAAAATAAGTCGGCGCGAAACTGCCGTTCCCGTCCGCTGCGGTAAGGGTGGTGCCGCTGCGTTTTCCCTCCGGCGAAGTATAGAAAGGTCCCGCCGCAGCGTTCCAGGCGTCGGCCCGGTAATGCTCGGTGGTCCACACGTTGCCGTTGCCCGGCGTCCCGCCCGCGTCCATATACCGCCAGACCCAGCCGGAAATGTCGTCGGACGCTTCGGTTTTCTCCGTCTCCGCTTCGCTCTGTTCGGCGCCGCCGACGGAAAAGCCGTACCGGTTCACGGAAAGCACAAAGACGCTGAGCGCGAACGCCAAAACGAGAACGGCGGCCGCCACACAGCGGATCAGCTTTGTCCTGTTATCCATGTCAACAGCTCCTTCAACACTTCAAGAATGGCCTTTGCGAGGCCGCTCTGCCGCGTCTCCTCATAGTGCTCCAGCAGACAGCCGGCGGTACGCGCCGTCCATCCGGCCTCGGCGGAATGGAAGGGGTAGCTTCGGTCCTCGGCATAGCGCTCGGAAAGCGACTGCAAATACGTCTCCGCGCGCTCCCAGTCGCCTAGCCTCGCCGCGGCGTAACCCGTCGCGGCCCAAGCGAACCTGCTGTCCCCATGCTCCAAAGTCTCCCATCGAAACGCCTCGCACAGCGACGCATAGAGCGCGGCGTTCCCTCCCTCGGACGATGTCTCGAATCCGCAGAGCGTCGGGAAGATCTGCGCCAGCGCGTCGGGATAGAAGCTCTGCCAGCCGGAAAAGTCGATCGGCGTGCCGTTCTCCCGCAGACCGATCCGGTACACGCCGAGCTCCGCATCCCAAAGGCGCTCCGCGATCGCCGCCTCGACCGTGTCCGCGAGCGCGGAAAACGTCTCCGCAAGCGAAGAAAGCCCGTTTTCCTCTGCCATCCGAGCGGCGCCGCGGCACGCTTCCAAAACCTCCGCGTTGTCCATCATGTAGCGCGTGCCGTTTTCCCCGGAAACGCGCGTCAAGCCGTCGAGCAAGAGGTCCTGCAGGATCCCGGCGCAAAGCGCAGCGGCTTCTTCCGCCCCCGGGATCGCCGCAAGCGCGCCGCCCCGTTCCGTGTAGGTCGAGAGCAGCGTCAGGTACAGCGCAATATAGGAATCCACGGAATCGTGCTCGCCCGTGGAAACGAGTTCGCCGTCCTCCAAACGGTGATTCGTGATCTCGCCGTTTTCGAGAAGCAGCGTCTCTGTGTGCCAGCGCAGGTAGCGTGCGGCGGCTTCCATGTCGCTCTCGCTGACATTTCCCGCGAGGAGCCCCATCGCTGCCTGACACGCGAAATACGGGTTCACGTCTCCCGGGGCCTTTTCTTCGGTATGGTTCAGGTAGATCTCTCCGCCTTCCCCTTGGTTCAGCTTGATCCACGCCTTTTCGCGCGCCAGCGCCTCCCGCGCGAAATGCACCTTCCCGTCATAGAGCTCCGCCAGCGCAGAAACGTCCGCCGCAAAGGCGGCCGGCACACAGGAGAGCGCAAGGAGCGCGGCGCAGAGCACGGCGCACAGTGCGGTCAGGCCCCATTTGAGGCTTTTATTTTTTGTCATTCCATCCTCCGGTCCCGCTCCACGGTCAGTTGATGCAGTTCGCGTAGAGATCCGTGATGTGCTCGTCCAAAAAGGCGAACCGCTTGTTGATGGCCGTGCGAAGCTGGAGAATGGCGTCTCCGTAGCTGGTGGGGTTTCGCTCCTCGCCCGCCAGCATCTCCGTTTGGAAGGAATACCCCCAGACCGCATAATTGCGCTCCACGGCGTCTCCCAGCTCTTCCGTGTAAGAATCGATGCGGTCGAACATCTCCTCCGGGGAGAGCACGCCCTCCCGCCATACAGTGTAGCGCTCTACGATGCGGTCCACAAAGGCGCGGTCCTGCAGCAGGCGTGCATACCATCCATCATCGTAAAGGTAAAACTTGTCAAAATCTTCAGCATCCCACTGAAAGTTGTCAAAGCAGTTGTTGTAATCCCATATCGCGATCCGCAGCTTGCCGCCGAGCTCCTTATACGGATAGGTGGAAAGATTGCCGGCGTCGTGGTTCATGACGGCCTCATTCAAAATGAAGTAGTCGGCAAATTCGTCCACGTCGATGTACTTCGCATAGCCGATGTCCGGGTCGGCAAAGTCGTCGCCGAACAGCGCCTCCTCGAACGCGCTGATATCCTTCTCGATCCACGCGCGCTGCGAATCGGTCAGCTTTTTCGCGGAAGGATATTCCATAAAAAGATCGTTATTGGTCTTCCCCGCGCGCTTGCCGTAAACGTTGAGCGGATCGACCTCCGTCTCGGAGCGGTCGCGCTTTACGATGTAGGAGGTCTCGCCGGAAAGCAGGCCAAACTCGCTCAACCGCAGCCGGGAAGCGCCGTTCGAGACCGGCTCCACCGCGAGGTACACACCCTCATACGCGCCGTCCACAAAGACCTCCACAAAGCGGGTATCTGGCGCCCATTCGAACATCTCGCGGCCGATGCCGTAAACGAGGCGGTTGCGCAGCAGCGTCTTATCGAGAAACGGCCCGTTCAGCACCCACTCGCTGTTTCTCCCCATGCCGAGGAACGCCACGTCCTTCGCGCGGCCGGTCCCTTCCTCCTCGTAGAATTTGAGGCGATACTGCTGCTTATCGAAACGGTAATAGGAGGACGCGCCGCGCAGCTTGATCGTCGCCGCCTCCTGCGAATCCGGCGGTTCCATCACGGAGCGCGCCGCGCCGGAGGGATCCGCATCGAGCACGGAGACCTCGCACCAGATCTTATTTTCCTTTGTGATGCGCTGGCCCTTTGTGTCGATAAAGAGCACAGGCAGCGTCGTCTCAAACGGCTCCAGGCCGTAATCGGCGAGGAGCTCTGTGTCCGGCCCCTTCCAGCTCTGCACCGGCGCGGCTGCCGTTCCCGAAGCGGCGACGCCCCCGCCGCCCGCTTCCCGGGCATAAACGACCTTCACGCCGAAGATTAGAGCGAGCAGGAGCACGGCCGCGAAAACTCCCTTCAACACGCTTTTCATTTCGCGCCCTCTTACCTCGCGATGTCGTCCTGCTGCTCCACGAGATTCACCCGTGTCACGCCGTCCACACGCATCAAGCGCTGGGCGATGTCGATCTGGTTCTTCGAATCCGCCTTCTTGAGCGCGCGCTCCGAGACGGTGTAGACCAGTTCGCAGGCGTCCTCGGAAAGGTTCTTCACGGTGAGATGCGCCTTGCCGGAGAAGTGCTCCGAAACAATGCCCTCCACCTGGTTCTGCGCTTTGGTCGTCCCCTGCACCACGAGGAGCTGCTTGCCGGATGCAGCGCCGCTCTTCGTCACGAGGAAGAAGCAGAGCAGCGCCACGCTGCCGACGGCGATCAGCGTATACTGCGACACGCCGCAGCCGATGCCCACCGCGATCGCCCAGAAGATGAACGCCGCGTCGCGCACATCCTTGACCGCCGTGCGGAAACGGATGATGGAGAGCGCGCCGACCATGCCGAGGGAAAGCGCCACGTTGCTGGAAATAATGCTCATCGTCATAGTGGTGATGATCGCAATCCCGCCGAGCGTGATGTTGAACTTGCGGCTGTACGCGGCCCCGGAATAGGTGATCTTATAGGTGAACATGATGAAAAACGCCACGATGATCGCGACAAGGTTGTTGAGCAGCACGACGGAAATGTCGATCGCTTCGCCGCTCGTCAGATTTTCCAGAATAAATTCTCTCATGGTGTCTGCTCCTCTTAAAGGTTGATGAATCTCGCCTGAGAATATTTGCTGCTCGCCTCGGCGAGGCTGTCGATCCTGTGGACGATCCGTTTGATCGGCGCGGGCAGAAAGTCGTTGTACTTGACCTCCAGCGTGCCGACGTCCGGGGGACTGAGCGGCAGGAAGAACGGCGCGGGATCAAACAGCCCGTACCCGCCCGCCGTGCCGCGCAGGTTGTGGTCGAAGGTGATGCGCACGTCGCTCACCGGATAGAGGAACGCCGTGCGGTCGTATTCCACAAGCGTCTTCGGCCGGTACATCCCGCGCGCCATTTTGAGGTAGAGCTGTTGTGCGAGCGGTTCCGGCCGGTCCGCGAGGAACCCGAATTGGTGATGCTCCATCTGCTCCGCCTCTTCGCGCGCGAGAGAGAGGGAATACTTCACGCCGTCGCTGCCGCTCTTGCACTTGTATTCCAGCTTCGCGGTCC
Organism: uncultured Clostridia bacterium; assembly: GCA_947631835.1. Taxonomy (GTDB): domain Bacteria; phylum Bacillota; class Clostridia; order Oscillospirales; family Acutalibacteraceae; genus Hominenteromicrobium. The sequence goes on from CANRMW010000080.1 coordinate 6,594, forward strand.
TCGCGTCCGGCGAATAGATCCGCACGCGGATCTTCCGCTTCTCCATCAGCCCGTCCAGATTGTCGCGCAGGTCCCGGTCGTCGATCGAATCATAATACTGCGAGCGCACGGTATAGGTGCCGTTTACGCCGTTCGCGTCCCTGTGCATCAGCGCGTCCAGCTCCCGCTCCAACCGCAGGAACCATTCCGCCGGGATCACATATTTAATTTCCTTGCGAAATACCGTCAGCATGCTGCTTTTTCCTTTCCCGCTCCTCCAACCAGTGCGTCACGCGGTCTGGCCGCACCTTCTTGAAAAGCGTCTGCTTCCGGCTGACCAGCCGCTGCGAGAGATACCCCACCGCGACGACGGGGACCGTCACGATGAACGGGATCCCAAGCCCGCGCCAGACCGCCGCATCCCAGAGGATCCAGCAGCCGAGGATCGACGTCATCACGCGGAGCGTCTCCACTGGGAAGGTGAGCGTGAGGATGAGCCCGATGAGCGCGAGCGGGATGATCCCCCATACGGACCGGAACAGTACCCACCCCGCGCAGCCGCCGATCAGCGCGCAGAAAAGACACGCGTCCAGTCTGTGCCAAAAGAGCGAGAAAAACGCGAGCACCACGCCGATCACGGAAAAGCAGGTGTCCACAGCACGCCAGCTCACGCGGTCCCGCAGGAGGATACATGTGACGGTCGCGGTCAGCATGAAGAGCATTGCCGAGCAGTATCCCCGGTACACCCGAAAGCCCAGCAGCAGCGCCAGTGCGCCCACCGCAACGAGCGCCCAGTATCCGTAGGCTTCATAACGCCAAAGTTCCTGAATGATCCCCGTCTCGTTCGCGAAACGGAGGAACCCGTCGGTCAAAAGCTGCGCCATACAACACCTCCTACTCCATCAAACCGCTGATTGCAGCGCTCCACTCTCCGGCGCCCAACCGCGCCGCCCGCTGCGAAATGACCACGGTATCTATCCCGTATTTTCGGATGATCCCGGAGAGCTTCGGGAGGAACTCGGTGTCGTGCGAAATGTTCACGACATAAACGCTGCCGTAATAATTCGCGAGGTACGGCGCGAGGACGTTCCCCGTCCCGTCCGCAAGGAACAGGAGCGTTTCATCCTTTTTTTCCTCCGAAAGCCCGTCCCCTAGGAGCAGGACCTCCTCCACGTCGTTCCCGCCCACAAAGGTATTCATCCCCACACGGATCTTCGAGACGATCGGCTGAATGGTCTCCCCGTCCTCGGAGAAGGCTCTTTCCAGATTCCGGCTCCCCGGGGAGAGGTAATAGACGCATCTATCGTCGAAATCGATCGTTTCGGCCGCCTCATCCTCTCCGTAGAGCTTCTCGTACTCTTTTTTCGTGCTCGAGTACAGCGTCCCCTTGAAGCTCTCGTACATGTGCGCCTCATACGCGTCGAGCGGTATGGGGTCGATGCCCATCGCTTCGCACAGCGCGGCGGAAACATAATACGCGCCGCGCGCGGTCCAACTGTCCTCGGAGAGGTAAAAGATGTACTCGTCCGTGTGCTCGGAGAGCGCCTCCCACGGGTCGATCACCGTGACGCCCTCGCCGACGGTTTTTTTCAGCCGTTCGATATACCGCTCGAACCGCTCCCTGTCTTCCTCAAAGTTCGGCTCGATCACCACCCTGCCCACAGAGGGCACGAGATAGATGTTTTTCAGCTTCGGGTACCGGTCCAGCATATTCTTTGCCGCCGTGCCGATGCCGGTCACATGTTCCAGCGAGAACGTGAAGCGGCGGAACAGACGGTCCTCATAGCAGACCACGTCCCCGATCTCGGCGATCTGCACCTCGGAGAGCGTCTGCGTCCCGTCCAGACCGTACCCATTGATCGTTTCAAGCTCCAAGGGGTTTTCCTGCGCGGCGGGGTCAGGGTCCGCGCTCGCCGCATCGATGAGCCCCTGCAGAAAGACGAGGCTTGCCGTGCCGAGCAGGATGAGCAGCACGGCGCTGATCTTTTTCATCATGACGCGTCTCCCCCTTCTGCCGCTTCGGGCGGCACGGGGAGCGGACGAAGTTCCACCTGCACGCCCCATTCCGCAAGCTCCTTAATGCCCTGCTGCTCGGCGCACGTCTCCGGCACGGAGACCTTGCGCAGCGACGCGCAGTCCTTGAACGCGCTCACGCCGACCGTTGTCACGGTGTCGGGCAGCCGGATCTCCCGGATCGCGCAGCCGCGGAAGCAGTGCGCCCCGACGAACTGCAAAACGGCGTTTTCCGGAAACCGTACCTCACGCAGCGCCTCGCACCCGGCGAACGCCGCGCCGCCGAGCGATTCCAGCGCGGCGGGAAAATGCGCGCGCTCGATCAG
>CANRMW010000081.1 GCA_947631835.1 uncultured Clostridia bacterium
TGACGGGGCCGATCCAGTCCGTCCTCGGCGTCAAGCCGGAGCTCGCGATCCAGAAGCAGCTCCTCAAAATGCCCGTCCGGTTCGATTTCGCGGACGGCGACTGCAAGCTGGACGCGCTTCTCATCGACGTGAACGAGAGCACGGGGAAGGCGCGTTCCGTGGAGCGCGTCTCCCTGCAATAGGGCTTTTTGAGATAAAATTGTGGAAAAGCGGAGAAATTCGGATTTCTCCTTGTATTTTTTCTCGCTTTGTGTTATACTCCTTGGTATAAGGAAAAGAATGGGGACTTGCCCCGTACTCTCAGATGGGATGTGGATGCCTTGATAACCGGCAAAGAACTTCGCGACGCGATCCTCTCCGGCGCGAACAATATCCTCAAAAACCGCAGATCCGTGGACGATCTGAATATCTTCCCCGTGCCGGACGGCGACACCGGCACGAATATGTCCATGACCATCACCGCCGGGGGCGACGCCATCGCGTCCCTGCCGGACGACGCGCCGGTCTCCCTCGTCGCGAAGACGGCGGCGTCCGCCATGCTGCGCGGCGCGCGCGGCAATTCCGGCGTGATCCTCTCCCTGCTGTTCCGTGGCATCTCGCAGGGCCTCGCGGAGAAGGAGGAGGCCAGCGGCGCCGATCTCGTGGAGGCGCTGCACCTCGGCGTGAACGCCGCGTACAAGGCCGTCATGAAGCCCACCGAGGGCACCATCCTCACCGTCTCCCGCGTGGCCGCCGAAAAGGGCGGCGCTGCGGCGGAGCTGGACGGCGACCCGGTCTATGTCTGGAACGCCATCTGCCTCGGCGCGGCGGAATCCCTCGCGACCACGCCGGATCTGCTCCCCGTCCTCAAGAAGGCGGGCGTCGTCGACGCGGGCGGGCAGGGCCTCTGCCTGATCTTCGACGGCATGCTCAGCGTCTTCAAGGACGGCGAAATGATCCAGACGGAGATGTCCGCCGAGGAGCGCGCCGCGGACAACGCCGCGTTCTTCGCGAGCGTCGCCGCAGAATTTGACAGTGTCATCAACTTCACATACTGCACGGAGTTCATCGTCGGCCGCGACCCGGAGAATGAGACCGACCCGAACGAGCTCCGCCTCTTCCTCGAGACCATCGGCGACAGCGTCGTCGTCGTGGACGACGAGGAGATCATCAAGGTGCATGTCCACACGGAGCAGCCCGGCGACGCGCTGCAGAAGGGCCTCACCTTCGGCCAGCTTTTGACCGTCAAGGTCGAAAACATGAAGGAGCAGCACCGCAAGGCCGCCGAAGAGAACGAGAAGAACCGCGCGGCGTTCGAGGCGAAAAAGGCCGCCGAAGAAAAGCCTGCGCCGGAGATCGTCGAACCGACGGAGGAGATCGGCTTCGTTTCCGTCGCGGCGGGCGAAGGGCTCACCTCGCTCTTCACGGACCTCGGCGTCCATGAGGTCGTTTCCGGCGGGCAGACCATGAACCCCTCCACGGACGACATCGTGGCGGCCGTCCTGCGGACCCCCGCGAAGCGCGTCTTCGTCCTGCCGAACAACAAGAACATCATCATGGCGGCGGAGCAGGCCATCCCGCTCGTCACCGACCGCGAGATCACCGTCCTGCACACCCGCACGATCCCGCAGGGCCTTTCCGCGATGCTCGCGTTCGACCCCGACGCCGACGCCGACGCGAACGCCGAGGCGATGAAGGCGGCGGCAAAGAACGTCGGCACCGGTCTTGTGACGTTCGCCGCGCGGGACTCCGAGTTCGGCGGCTTCAAGATCAAGGAAAACGACACGATGGGCCTTGTCAACGGCAAGCTGGAATTTGTCGCGGAGACGCCCGTGCGCACGGCATACCGCGTCGCGCGCTCCCTGATGGACCGCTCCACCACGTTCATCACGGTTATCTACGGCGAGGGCATCACGGAGGCCGAGGCGAACGAGGCCGCGCGTCTGATCCGGGGCAAGGCGGGCGACGACGTGGAAATCAACGTCGTGGACGGCGGCCAGCCGGTCTATTACTTCATCATTTCCGTGGAGTGACATTCGAAACAAACAGCGACGGGCAGGGCTTCGTGCTCTGCCCGTCTTTTCGGAAGGTGAGAAGCCGTGGCATCCCTGTTTGAAAAAGACATCACCGAACTTCGCGGCGTTGGGCCGAAACGCGCCACGCTCTTCAAAAAGATTGGCGCGCCCACCGTCGGGGACCTTTTGCGGCTCTATCCCAGGGCATACGAGGACTGGCGGGACTGCGTGCCCATCCGGTCCGCCGCGATGAACGAGGTCAACGTCGTGAAGGCGACGGTCCTCCGGCGGCCCACCCAGACGCGCGTTCGGGGCGGGATGACGCTCTATAAGACCGCCGCCACGGACGGGCAGGACGATCTCCAGCTCACCTTCTTCAACAACCGCTACATCCCCACCCTGCTCGAAGAGGGAAAGACCTACGTCTTTCGCGGCAAGGTGACGGGCATGCTCCTCCGCCGGGAAATGGTCTCCCCCGCCTTCGTCCCCGAATCGAAAGCGCAGGACATGGCGCCGGTCTACCCGCAGACGGAGGGCCTTTCCTCCCGGCAGATCTCCGCCGCGATGGCGGAAGCGCTGCGGCTCCTCCCGGAGACCGTCCGCGACCCGCTGCCCGACGCGCTCCGGATGGAATACACGCTTTGCCGCCTCGAATACGCGCTCAAGACCGTCCACTTCCCGAGGACGCCGGAGGAGCTCGCGACCGCGCGGCGGCGGCTCGTCTTTGAGGAATTTCTCGTTCTGCAGCTCGGCATGGCGCAGATCCGCCGGGCGGGCGCGCGGGAGAACCCCTATCCCCTCCCGAACGACTGCACAGAAGCGTTTGAAAAGCTCCTGCCTTTTGCAATGACCGGCGCGCAGAAGCGCGCGGTCGCGGACGCCCTGCGCGACATGAACGGGCCGCACCCGATGAACCGCCTGATCCAGGGGGACGTGGGCAGCGGCAAGACCGCCGTCGCGGCGGCGCTCTGCTTCAACGTGATCCGAAACGGGATGCAGGCCGCGCTGATGGCCCCGACGGAGATCCTCGCGGCGCAGCACTATGAATCGCTCTCCGCGCTGCTCGCCCCCGCGAACATCCGCACCGCGCTGCTCACGAGCTCCACGAAAGCAAAGGAGCGCCGGGCGCTCCTCGCCTCGCTCGAATCAGGCGAGATCGACCTTTTGATCGGCACGCACGCGCTCCTGAACGAGCAGGTGTCGTTTCGCCGCCTCGCGCTCGTCATCACCGACGAGCAGCACCGCTTCGGCGTCGCGCAGCGGACCGCCCTCGCGAAAAAGGGCGTCTTCCCCCACACGCTCGTCATGAGCGCCACGCCGATCCCCCGAACGCTCGCGCTGATGGTCTACGGCGACCTCGACGTCTCCGTCCTCGACGAGCTGCCTCCCGGCCGCACGCCGGTCAAAACCTACCTGATCGACCCGGAAAAACGGGAGCGCGCGTTCGGCTTCATCCGAAAACGCCTCGCCGAAGGGCGGCAGGCGTACATCGTCTGCCCGCTCATCGAGGAAGGCGAGAGCGGCGCGGAAAACCTCGCGGAATACTCCCGCCTTGTCGGGGAATCCTTCCCCGGCGTCGCGGTCGGCGTACTGCACGGAAAGCTCAAACCGAAGGATAAGGACGCGGTGATGGCTTCGTTTGCCTCGGGGCAGATCCGCCTGCTGCTCGCGACGACCGTCGTGGAGGTCGGAGTGGACGTCCCGAACGCCGTGGTAATGATGATCGAGAACGCCGAGCGCTACGGCCTCTCGCAGCTCCACCAGCTTCGCGGGCGCGTGGGCCGGGGCAAATTCGAATCCTTCTGCATCCTCGTCTCAGACCCGGAAAACCATGACGCGCTGCACCGGCTGAAGCTCTTCGCCTCCACGAACGACGGCTTCAAGGTCGCGGACGAAGACCTGAAGCTGCGCGGCCCGGGCGACTTCTTCGGCGAACGCCAGCACGGCCTGCCGAAGCTCCGCATCGCCGATATGATGAGCGATATGGGGATCCTGCATGAGGCGCAGCGCTGCGCGAAAGCGCTCGCGCAGGAGGACCCCGCTCTGGAAAAGCCAGAGCACCGCGCGCTTCGCGCCGAGATCCGCCAGCTCTTCGCGTCGCAGGGCGGCGCGGTCGTCCTCTGAGCGCGCGTCCATCTCTTTGTCTTACATTGTCATACGGCAGCGCGGCCCGTTCCAAATGGAACGGGCCGCGCTCTCGTCAAAGGAACACAGTCAGGCGAACGTTTTCAGATACGCAACGGAACGCCGCACCGTTTCCTCGAACCGGCCCTCCATATTTCCTTCCAGGGACACATTTCCCTCGTACCCCGCGCCGCGCAGCGCGTCGAAAAATTCCGTGTAATCCTCGCCGTCGCCGGGTTTGGGAAGATCTCTTCCGTTTTTCGCGCTCGCGATGTGCGCGTGCCGGAGCAGCCCGCGATACCCGGAGAGGGACCGCCTGTCCTCCCCCACCTGATCGAAATGGTAGAGGTCCACCAGCAGCCGGATCTCCGGAGCGTCCACCTCGCGCACGAGCTTCGCGGTCTCGGCGCAGGTATTCAAAATGTTGCATTCGCGCAGCCCCAGCGGTTCGATGCAGCAGATCATACCGTTCTTCGCGGCGGCCGGCGCGATAACGTTCGCACAGAGCGCGCGAAGCTGCTTCCACGCCTTTTCCCGCGAAAAGCCCTCCGGCACGGCACGCGTGCCCCCGCTTCCGAAGACCACCGTCCGCACCCCCAGCAGCGCGGCCTTCGGCAGCGCCGTCTCAAGGTACGCGGCGGCGGCTTCGTGATCCGCATTCTCCCCGGTCAGGCGGAGCGAACCGGGGAACAGCAGGTTCGCCGAAAGGCACGCGACCCCCGCCTCCCGCAAAGCTTCCGCGCGTTCGCGGATCTCCCCGATGGGACGTTCCGCGATCTGCGAAAGCCCGATCTCCGCGTAATCCGCGCCGAGCTCCCGCAGCAGCAGAATCCGGTCGTCAAACAACGGCAGACAGCATCCGATCTTCATTTTCTCGACCTCCCAAAAAATACTCTGTTTTCGCTATTATAGCACCCCGATCCCCGGTTGTAAACATCCGCCTGCCCATTTCCCGCGCCCTTCCCCTGCGGGCCGAAAATCTTTTGCGCAAAAAAACGCTTCTTCCCTCTTTTCTTTGCGTTCGGTTTGTGGTACAATGGACACGATAGTATGGTTGTCCCCGCACACGGCGGGGACCCGGATTAGAATGGACGGTGAGGCGATTGGACCAGCTTTTGAGTCAGATCTCCCGGTTTTGGGAGTCTATTTTAGGGATCGCACGCAGTTTTCAGTTCAAGGACGCCATCGACATCACGATCATCGCCCTGCTGCTCTACGGGATCATCAAGCTCGTGCGGGAAACGCGCGCCGGCCAGCTCGTGAAGGGGCTCCTGCTCCTCATCGTGCTGCTGATCGTTTCCAACCGCCTCCAGCTCGTGATGGTCAATCAGGCGTTGACCTACTTCTTCAGCTTTGCGTTCGTCGCGCTGCTCATCATCTTTCAGCCGGAGATCCGCAAGGCGCTCGAGCAGATGGGCCGCAGCAACATGAGCCAGTCCTTGATGAACGCCGTGAGCGCGCGTGAGCGCGACGACAAAGCCCACGTCCGCCGCGCGATCAACGCGGTGGTGGAGGGCATCGGCATCCTGCAGCAGCTCCAGATGGGCGCGCTGATCGTTTTCGAGCGCCAGACGAACCTCGGCGAGATCATCGCGACCGGGACCGCCGTCAACTGCGCCCCCTCCGGGCCGCTCATCGGGAACATCTTCTTCAACAAAGCCCCGCTCCATGACGGCGCGGTCGTCATCCGCGACGGCACGATCGCTGCGGCGGGCTGCATCCTGCCCCTCACCCAGAACGATGTCTCGGCCGAGCTCGGCACGCGCCACCGCGCCGCCATCGGCATGAGCGAGGAATCCGACGCGGTCGTCGTGGTCGTCTCCGAGGAGACCGCGCAGATCTCCGTCGCGGTCAACGGGCATCTCACCCGGGATTATACCCGGGACACGCTGCGCAGCGTGCTGGAAAGCTGGCTCGTCCCGCAGGAGGAGAAGAGCGCCGGCGGACCGCGCAGACTGCGTTTCCTGAAAAAGCGAAAGGCGGTGAAGAAATAATGCCGCAGACGCATAACGAAGGGCCGCGCCGCTCCCCGCTGGCACGTCTCATCGACAACAATATGTTTCTTTTGATCTTTTCCTTCCTCTGCGCCATCGTCCTCTGGTTTCTGACCATGTCTTCCAGCGCGGAGGGCAGGGAGACCGTCGTCAACAACGTCCCCGTGGACGTGCAGCTTTCGGAGACGGCGCAGGAAGCGAACATCCGCATCTTCCGCCAGACGCCGCTGAGCGCGAACGTTTCCATCACCGGCAGCTCCATCGTGACGAACAAGATCACCGAGGCGGACGTCTCCGTCTCCGCGCGGCTGGAGCCGGAGCTCTCCATGCTGACGGGCAATTCCATGCAGCAGGCGACGCTGACGCTCCGCGCGTACAAGCAGGGGAACACGCTGGCCGATTACGACGTCGAGAGCGTCAACCCCGCGGAAGTCACCGTGCTCTATGACCGCTACCGCGAGACCCAGCTTTCGATCGAGAGCGAGATCAATTACAGCGCCGCTGACGGGTACTACGCCTCCGGCACGCCGACGCTTTCCACAGATATCATCACCATCTCCGGTCCGGAGAGCAACGTCAACCGTGTGGCCCACGCGAAGCTGATCTACGACTTCGAAGGGGAGCTCACGGAATCGAAATCGATCTCGTGCCGCGTGACGCTGCAGGACCTCAACGGAGACGTGCTGGACCCCTCCGAGCTCTATCTGCAGCTTTCCGACGACACCGTTGATGTTTCCGTGCAGGTCACGGGGCGGCAGTCCATCCGGCTCGAGGCAAACATCCTGAACATGCCGGAGCGCTTTGCGGCGAGCCGCGTCACCATCGATCCCCAGACGTTGGAGATCGCGGGCGACATGGCGACGGTCTCGCAGTGCACGTCGCTGACGCTCTCCTCCCCGATCAACTTCTTCGATGTCACTCCGGAAAACAACACATTCACGGTGCCGATCCCGGTCCCGGCCGGCGTGACGAACATCTCCGGCGTGGAGAACGCCACCGTGACCTTCAACATGAACGGGTACGAGGAGCAGTCGATCTACACCTCGAACATCCGGATCATCAACGCGCCGGAGGGCAAGCTCGCAGAGCTCTCCACGAGAAGCATCGAGATCCGTGTGGTCGGCACATCCGCGCAGATCGCAAAGCTCACGGGAGAATCCGTTTTCTGCACGGTGGATCTCTCCTCCCTCCAGGATCAGAACGGCAGCCTTGAGGTCCCGGTGACCGTGACGATCAACAACGCCGATTCCTGCTGGGCGGTCGGGACCTACACCGCGCACATCACCATCAGCGACAAGCCGGAGGAAACCCCGGCGCCGGGCCCCAACTCCGTCCCGGCACAGTAACGCGAACAGTGGAGAGGCGGTCTCCGTCGCCGGCGGGGGCCGCCTCTTAAAATCCGATTTTGGGAGGATTCCCTGTGGCAGAAAAGCTCAGAAAGTACAAGCACGATCTGGATCACAGCTACGCGCTCGGCGCAGCGCTCACCTACGAGCTCCTGCGCAAAGCGCCGCAGACCGCCCGCCGGGTCTACCTGCACACCGCCGCCGAGCGCACGGAAGGGCTCCTGCGGCTCCTCGCGCTGTGCGAAAAGGCGGGCGTGCCGGTCGAGACCGGCGACAAGGCGTTTCATATCCTCTCCCCAAAGGGCAACTGCTTCGTCATCGGGGAATTTGCGAAAGAGGAAAAGCGCCTGCTGCCCGGCAGCCACATCGTGCTGGTGAACCCTTCCGACGCCGGGAACCTCGGCACGATCCTCCGCACGGCAGTGGGCTTCGGCTTTCTCGATCTCGCCGTCGTCCGCCCCGCCGTCGATTTTTACGATCCCCGCGTGATCCGCGCGTCCATGGGCGCGGCCTTTCATGTGCGGGCGGAATATTTCGATTCCATCGAAGACTACCTCTCCCGCTTCCCGGAGAACCGGCGCTACGCGTTCATGCTGCAGTCGAGCGTGCCGCTCGGGACGGTCCGCTTCGAGGCGCCGTTCTCTCTTCTCTTCGGGAACGAAGCGACCGGTCTCCCCGACCGCTTCGCCTCCTTCTGCGAGACGGTCGTCATCCCGCACAGCCGCGACATCGACAGCCTCAACCTGCCCATCGCGGCGAGCATCGCCATGTATGCCGCCCGCGCGCTCGCCCCTTGACAGCGCGCCGGAAACGTGGTAAGATACTGTTCGGCAGAAACTCTGCACACTGTTCAGCGAGGGAAGAAAATGCGTCTCTGATAACTCAAAAAATTGCAGAGCGGATCAAAAGCCTGCGGTGCGCCGTAGGTCTGGGTCTGCTGTCGATCTTTGGGTTGTCGGCCTTTTTCGGCCTCCATTTTCGGATACGGGCGCGTCCCCCGCAAAGCGCGGGGCAGCGTGTCCGCAGCTTCGGTTTCGACAGCGGTGATCCGCACGGAAACCGAAGTTTTTGTTTTTTGGAGGCGCTATGCTCGAACTGAAGAATATCACGCTCACACTCAAAAGAGACGGTCGCCGGATCGCCGAAAACTTTTCCTTCACCCTGCAACCCGGGGACAGGGCCGCCGTCATCGGCGAGGAGGGCGACGGCAAGTCCACGCTGCTCCGCTTTATCCTCGATCCCTCGGAAAAGGAAAGCTATTGGGAAGGCTCCGGGCAGGTGATCGCGCGCGGGCGGGTCGCCTATCTTCCCCAGACGCTCCCGGAAGCGGCGGCGTCCCTCTCCCTTTCCGAATATTTCGCGGACGCGCC
>CANRMW010000082.1 GCA_947631835.1 uncultured Clostridia bacterium
CGGCGCGGCTCTCGCGGATCATGTTCACCTTGATCTGGCCGGGATATTCGAGGTCCTCCTCGATCTTCTTGCAGATATCCCGGGCGAGGAGCGTCATCTTCTCGTCGTTGATGACCTCTGGCTTTACCATGACGCGGATCTCGCGGCCTGCCTGGATCGCGTAGCAGCGATCCACGCCGTTGAACGACGCGGCCACCGCTTCGAGCTTTTCAAGACGCTTGATGTAGTTCTCGATGTTCTCTCTGCGCGCGCCGGGACGGGCTGCGGAAATGGCGTCCGCCGCCTGGACGAGGCAGGCGATGATCGTCTTCGCCTCGATGTCGCCGTGATGGGCGGCGATCGCATGGACGACGGCTTCGCTTTCCTTGTACTTGCGCGCCATCTCGACGCCGATCTCGATGTGCGAGCCTTCCATCTCGTGGTCGAGCGCCTTGCCGATGTCATGCAGCAGACCGGCTCTGCGCGCCACGGTGGGGTCGAGACCGAGTTCGGAAGCCATCATTCCGGCGAGGAACGAGACCTCCAGCGAGTGATTGAGCACGTTCTGGCCGTAGCTGGTGCGGTAACGCAGCCTTCCCAGCAGTTTGACCAGTTCGTGATGTACGCCGTTCACGCCGGCGGCGAGCACCGCGCGCTCGCCTTCGGAACGGATCGTTGCCTCCACCTCTTTGCGGGCCTTTTCGATGGTCTCCTCGATGCGCGTCGGGTGGATGCGCCCGTCCGCGATGAGCTTTTCCAGCGCGATGCGCGCGACCTCGCGGCGCACCGGCTCGAAGCTCGAAAGGGTGATGGCCTCCGGCGTGTCGTCAATGATGAGATCGACGCCGGTGAGCTGTTCGATGGCGCGGATGTTCCTGCCCTCGCGCCCGATGATGCGCCCTTTCATCTCGTCGTTCGGGAGCGGAACCACGCTGATGGTCGCCTCCGAGACCTGATCCGCCGCACAGCGCTGGATCGCAACGGCGATGACTTCACGGGCGAGTTTGTCGGATTCTTCCTTGACCTGCTGCTCGTATTCCATGACCTTGACGGCCTTTTCGTGTACGAGCTCGTCTTCCAGGAGCTTGATCATATACTCCTTGGCCTGTTCGACAGAGAAAGACGAAATGCGTTCGAGCATATCGATCTGGCTCTGCTTCACGGCTTCTGCTTCCTTCAGGCGTTCCTCGGCTTTGCGAAGACGGTTATCGACCTGACTCTCCTTGGACTCCACATGTTCGATTTTTTTATCGAGGGATTCCTCTTTCTGAGAGAGCCGGCGTTCCTGCCGCTGGATCTCCTTGCGGCGGTCGTTCAGCTCGCGTTCCGATTCATTGCGCAGGCGGTGGATCTCATCCTTGCCCTCCAAAACGGCCTCTTTCTTCTTGGCCTCGGCTGTTTTGATCGCATCGGAGACGATGCGTTTTGCCTCCTGTTCCGCGGAACCGATGGCGCTTTCGGCCTGCTGCTTGCGGTAATTCACGCCGTAGAAAAACGCTCCGGCTCCGCAGGCCGCGCCGACAAGGACCGCGATCAGGATGGCCAGCCAAATGGGTAGCATTCTGTTGGCACCTCCTTTTGCGAAATTCCTTTTGGGCGGCGTTTCGCCGCGACCGCAAGGACTTCGCCGCATTATGATATTTCAAAAAGTTCAGCGCGGGGTGCGTCAAGCCCCGCGGGAGAAGAGCGAAAGAACACACTTCTCCGCATACAATTTTATATCTTTTCTCACCCGTTGTCAACTGTTAATTCCCGCACGTTTTTTGAAAAAGCGGGGCTAAAAAGAAAAAATCCCCGGGAAATGGGAGTTTTTTCCCGGCGCGGGGCGAAAAAATTTTTTTGCGAGAGTTGACTTTTCCCGAAAAGCGTGTTAGAATCTTCTCGAACAGAGAGAAAACGGCATGGAAGAGGAAGTCCCTTCGCCGCATCGCCCCCCAAAGAGAGCCGCGTCATGGGCTGAAAGCGCGGCGGGAGCGGGAGAGGGGAACACCGCCTCGGAGCCGCCGCCGAACGGGAGACCGAAAAGGCGGACGTTCGCCGCGTTAAGGCGCGAAAGGAGCGGGGCCTCGGCCCCGGAATCCGGGTGGAACCGCGCACTGCCGCCCCGGGTCGGGAAACCGATCCGGGGCGTTTTGTCTTAACTCTTCGAAAGGATGAAAAACGATGATTCAAGTGAACCTGAAAGGCACGCTCCGCGAATTTGAAAGCGGCGTCACCGTCGCCGAGGTCGCGAAGTCCGTCGGCATGGGGCTCTATAAGGCCGCGTGCGCCGGAAAGCTCGACGGCGAGGTGGTCGATCTGCGCACGCCGCTCACTGCCGACTGCACGCTCGAGATCCTCACCTTTGACGATCCCGAGGGCAAGCGCGCCTATTGGCACACGACCTCCCACATCATGGCGCAGGCCGTCGGCCGCCTGTTCCCCGGCACGAAGTTCGCGATCGGCCCGGCGATCGAAAACGGATTCTATTACGATTTCGATCTTCCCGCGCCCATCACGCAGGACGACGCCGCGCGGATCGAGGCGGAGATGAAGAAGATCATCAAGGAGGATACGCCGCTCACGCGCTTCCTTCTGCCGCCCGACGAGGCGAAACGGAAGATGGAGGACCAGCCCTATAAGCAGGAGCTCATCGACGAGCACGCCGGCGAGGGCGAGGACATCTCCTTCTACGAGCAGGGCGACTTCACCGACCTGTGCGCCGGGCCGCACCTGCTGACCACCGGCTGCGTCAAGGCCGTGAAGGTCACCTCGCTCACCGGCGCGTACTGGCGCGGCGACGCGAAGAACAAGATGCTCCAGCGCGTCTACGGCATCTCCTTCCCGAAGCAGAGCCAGCTCGACGAGTACCTCGCGATGCTCGAGGAGGCGAAGAAGCGCGACCACAGAAGGCTCGGCAAGGAACTCGGGCTCTTCATGCTCGCCGACGAGGGCCCGGGCTTCCCGTTCTTCCTCCCGAAGGGCATGGTGCTCAAGAACACGCTGCTCGACTACTGGCGCGAGGTCCACAAGCGCTACGGCTACATGGAGATCTCCACGCCGATCCTCCTCAACCGCGAGCTCTGGGAGCGCTCCGGCCACTGGGAGCACTACAAGCAGAATATGTACACGACCGTCATCGACGACGTGCCGTTCGGCGTCAAGCCGATGAACTGCCCCGGCGGGATGCTCGTCTACAAGAGCGAGCCGCATTCCTACCGCGAGCTGCCGATGCGCGTCGGCGAGCTGGGCCTTGTCCACCGCCACGAGCTCTCCGGCACGCTCCACGGCCTGTTTCGCGTCCGCTGCTTCACGCAGGACGACGCCCACGTCTTCATGACGAAGGACCAGATGGAGGACGTCATCCACGAGACGGTCCGGCTCTTTGACGAGGTCTATTCGACCTTCGGCCTCTCTTACGAGATCGAGCTCTCCACCATGCCGGAGGACCACATCGGCACGCTGGAAGAGTGGGAGTACAACCAGAAGGTCCTCAGCGACGCGATCACCGCGATGGGCAAGACCTTCACGGTCAACGAGGGCGACGGCGCGTTCTACGGCCCGAAGCTCGACTTCCACATCTCCGACTGCCTCGGGCGCACATGGCAGTGCGGGACGATCCAGCTCGACAGCCAGCTCCCCGAGCGCTTCGAGCTTGAATACACCGGGCAGGACAACCAGAAGCACCGCCCGGTGATGATCCACCGCGTCGTGTTCGGCTCCATCGAGCGCTTCATCGGCGTCATCACGGAGCACTTCGCGGGCGCGTTCCCGCTCTGGCTCGCGCCGGTGCAGATCCGCCTGCTGCCCATCGCCGACCGCCACATCGCGCGGCTCGAAGAGATCAAAGCGGTGCTCGAGGAAAAGGGCTTCCGCGTGGAGCTGGACGACCGCGGCGAGAAGATCGGCTACAAGATCCGCGAGGCGCAGATGATGAAGACCCCGTACATGGTCGTTGTCGGCGACCGCGACGTCGAAAACGGCACCGTCGCCATCCGCAGCTACAAGGGCGGCGACCTCGGCACGATGACGCTGGACGCGTTCCTCGAGAAGATCGTTCCCGAGCGCGACGAGAGAAGACTCCCGGAATAAACCCGAAAGATACGAAACGGACGGCCCATGTTCCCGGCCGTCCGTTTTCCTATTCCGCTGTTTTGCGCCGTGCGCCGCCGCTTTCCCGGAACGATGCGGGGGAGCGCCCGTATTTCTCCCGGAATTTCCGGTAAAAATAGCTGCTGTTCTCATAGCCGATCTCGGAGAGGATGGCGTCCACCGAATACCGCGTGTTGTCGAGGAGGTAGACGGCCTGCTGGAGCTTTCTCTCCTGCAGGATCTCCTTGAAATTCTTTCCGAGGTGTTTTTTCAGAAGCCGGCTGACATAGTATTCCGGCAGGCGCAGCGCCTCGGAGATCTCCGCCAGCGTCCCGTGCGCGTAGTGCGTGTCGATGTATCGGAGCACGGAAAAGACGGTGTTCTGCTCTCGGTGTTCCGGGAGGCTGCGGTTGATGTTCTCCGCGAAGCGGGAGAGGTTCATGAGCAGGAGCCCCATGGAAGTCTGGTTGAGCGTATTGGCCCCGGGCGCGTGTTCGAGCAGCGTCCAGATCATGTTCTCGATCAGGTTTTCCACCGGGACGATGCCCTTTGCCGGAATGTGCAGGTAGTGCGCGAGGGAGGTCTCGCCCGAAAGCGTGGAGACGAGAAAGTCCCAGAGGACGTTTTCCCGCTCGAGCATGGAAAGCGGGCGGCTGAAAAAATTCGGGAGGATGATGAAGTTCACCGCGATGTCGTTCTCGGCGGCGGGGAGGATCTCGTGGTACACGTTCTGGTGGAGGAAGAGCAGGTCCCCTTCCCGCAGCACGATCCGCTCCTTTCCGTCTATGATGTGCGTCGTCGTCCCGGCGCACATATAGACGAGCTCCACATAATTGTGCCTGTGGCGCGGAAAATACGCGAACCGCGTGTGGGGGCGGATCTCGATCAGCTTTCCCTTTTCCAGGAGCTTCGCGCTGTCCACGACAAATTCCCCGCGCGAGGCGTAGCGGTCCTGCCGGATGCTCTCGCCCTCGAGGATCGCCCGCTCCTCTTCCGTGATCTCCCTCAGACGGCGAAAAATCGCCTCGTCCATGTCCGTCCCTCCCGAAATCTCTTTGCTGCCATTTTAGCACGGGGCACGCCGGATTGCAACCGGGATCCCGCCTTTTGCGGGGGAGGGACGGAAAGAAAAGCCCCGGCGAGCCCGTGGGGGTCCGGCCGGGACGGTCTCATTCCCCGGATTCCCTGCCGAGGAAGTTCGCGGCGAGCTTCGCGAGGCGCAGGTTCTCCTCGCTCGCGCCGGGCCGCGCTTTTTCGTCCTTGATGAGAAGGAACATCCCGCAGATGTCCCCCTCGTTCACGATGGGGAACGCGGCGTTCGCGGTTCGCAGGCCGCCGTCGGCGGCGAGGACGGTGTCCTCCCCGGAGGAAACGAAGGCGGACTTTTTCCGCATGAGCTCGTCGAGCTGGCGGGAAACGGGCTTGTCGAGCAGGTCTTTTTTCGGGATGCCGGCGGAGGCGATGATGCGGTCGCGGTCGGAAACGGCGACGCCGATGCCGCCCATGGCAGAGACGCATTCGCTCATCTTCTGCGCGCAGTCGCTCATTTCCCCGACGGGGGAGTATTTCCGGAAAATGATCCCCCCATCCTTATCGATGAAGATCTCCAGCGGCGACCCGTTGCTGATGACATGGACGGCAGACAACCTTTTTATGCTGGGAATGATCAAGCTGTCCAAAAGATTGGGACTGGACATAGGTAAAACCACGAAAGCCAAGCGCTGAACCGTGCGCATCTGCAAGGGCGATTTTGGGGGTGCGTGTGCGGGGAAGCTTGCGAACATAACAGTATCGTAATGAAAACGCCGCTCTTGGAAGGAAGGGCGGGGTTCTGACGGGCGGCTAAAGCTACCGATTTCAATCAATTCCATTCGTCTGCGGTCAGGAAATCCCGGATATTGCGGTGCTTGATCCCGTTCCGGCTCATGTCGATCTCATCCATTGTGACAACGTATTTCGGGTAATTGTCCCGGATGAGATCATAAACGCCAAATTCCCGCGCAGCCGTGTCCTCCGTGGCGAGAAGATAGGCGACCTGAACGTAGAGCTTTTCGCCGCGTCGGTGGCAGACGAAATCGATCTCCCGGTCTCCGAACCTGCCGACGGTGACGGTATATCCGCGCCGGAGGAGCTCCATGTGGACGATGTTTTCAAGGGTCTGTTGGATGTCCCGCAGATTCCCCCCAAACACCGCCTCGCGGATGCCGTGGTCGGCAATGTAGTATTTCTCGTTGGACATGAGAATCTGCTTTCCCTGCAGATCCTCCCGTTTGACCTGATACAGAAGGTAGGCGTCGCAGCAGTATTTGATGTAATTCAGAACCGTCTCCGCCGCAACGGTGCGCTGTTCGCTTTTGAGGAACTTCACGAGGGAAGTCGCGGAGAAGGTCGTTCCCACATTCGCCATTGCATAGGCAATGATCCGTTCCAAGAGATCGACGTCCCGCACCTTGTTCCGCTTGACGATATCTTTGAGCTGGACGGAGTTGAAAAGATCGGCAAGGTACTGTCTGCACGGTTCTTCGGCGTACCCGAGATTTGCGAGGTACGGCATCCCGCCGGACAGCAGATACTTCTGGAAACTTTGCGGGATGGTGGCGTTTGGGTCAACCGTATGATACAGTTCCAGGAACTCCGAGAAAGAAAACGGGTAGATCACAAATTCCACATACCGCCCGCCAAGATACGTCGCAAGCTCCCCGGACAGGAGCTTTGCATTCGAGCCGGTGATATAGATGTCGCAGTCGAGGGAAACGCGGAGCGAATTGACACACTTTTCCCAACCCGCAACTTCCTGAATTTCATCAAAGAACAGATACACTTTCCCCTCAATGTTCTTTGCTCGGTTCAGGATCTCCTCATGGAGGGCGGTTGCGGTGAGAAACCGAGCGTTCCGCATGTCCTCGAAGTTGATGGAGATGAAACTCTCGGCGGAGATGCCGGATTCCGTCAGTTCTTCCTTGATCAGCTCCAACATAACGGATTTTCCGCTTCGCCGGATGCCGGTCATGACTTTGATCAGGTCATTCCCGATGAATGGGCGGATGCGGCGCATATAGGTTTCCCGTTTGATCATAAGAATCAGCCCCTCTTCTGTAACTGCACTTAGTATACACCAGATACGGAGAAAAATCAAGGAAAAAGCGGAAAGTTATAAGATATAACTGATAAAATTTGACCTTCAAAGTGATTTATCGGTTACGAAAAGGATTCAGCCTCGGAGACATCCAAAGCCGGGCCTTTTTCTTTGCGCTCAGATCGTGTGGGAAACCAGCACCTCCGTTCGGACACGCCTCACCTGATTGGATTCACCGTCGAGTCTGCGGTTGTAGGTGGTCGTCTCGCGGTACACCGCGAAGGCGAGACGGCCGTCCTTCGACACTTCGGGTGGCAGGAACTCGGCAAAATAGCCGCAGTCGGTGACGGTTTTTCCGTCCTCGGCGACCGTTCGGCTGAACAGAAACAGCGAGATGTTCCTGCGATTTCGTTTTGCGCTTACCATTCTTCTGTGGTCTGTGCTTTATTGGTTGTAAGCATACCTCCATTTGGGTGTTTCGGAAGACAAGGGAACACCTGCAGGAGGGCGGAACGCCGCTTTTCAAAAAACTGACTTTATCTTTTTTGGCGCCATTATATACGATTCTTCCTTAGCCTTCTATGGCTTTTATCAGAAAATGGTACTTTTTCTAAAGTTCAGACTTTCTAAGATATTTGCAGGGGGATTATCAGGCGATTTGAGCGCCAAACAGTGCCGGAAAACTGGCAAATTCTTGAAATTTATGCTGCCTGTCATCCGGGCATCTCTCATCGATGTCCTCGATGGAGCGATGAAATGAGAGGTGCAAGGGCCAGCAAGAACATGGTGCGCTGGAATAGGGTTGCCGTGCACACACGCAGGGATTGGCTGGCTTTGGGCCGGTTCCTTCTTTTCAGGTTGGACTGTCAAGTAAGGATGCTGGTGCGGAGCCGCGCTGGGCACTTTGCGGAAAGGCTACGTTGAACCTTGTCGCAATACTTCTCAGTGATTTAACGGAGCCGATTCTACTTTGCTGAGACGTTTCAAAGCAGGTTTCATCTGCGTGGGGGAGGGTATGTTCTTGCGTGGCTGCAGACAGTTGTATCTCTAGTACCTTTATGCTTTGGGCGGTACCTGTCACGCCCGATGCGCCCATACGTTGAAATAAGGGTTGCTTTTTTCAGGCAGTTATGATACAATACCATACATAAACATGGATTTTTACGCCATCAGCGGGGATTTTGCGCTCCGCGGGTGGGTTTTGGACTGCTTTCGGGGAACAATAAGGCCTGAAAGATCGGCAGTCCCAGGGAATGGGCTGTAGCGATGACACGCTAAGCGATCTTTAGGAATCGCCTCTGTCGGCGGGAAAGACTCCCAAGAACTTCATTTTATTAGATGAGTTCCCTCTGATCGGAGCAAACGAGTGGAGTCAATGGCCAAGCAGTTTATTCGGATGTGTGTGGGGCGAACTGGTGCGGGAAGGCTCGGCCTTCCAGGAAAAGGAGAGCGGGGCGACGCGTCCCGAATACGGGAATTGGAGAAGTGACAGGGGTATGCAGCAGGAAGTCAAAAGGAGATCCCGACACTGGAAAGCCGTCTCGGTGTATCTGGTGGTCTATGACATCGTCGCGGTGACATTGGCGTTTTTTGTCGCACTCTGGCTTCGGTTTGACTG
>CANRMW010000083.1 GCA_947631835.1 uncultured Clostridia bacterium
CGAGGAGCGCAGGAACGGGCGGGTGGTCTTCTCCCAGCGAACGACCGAGCACCACTGGTTATAGAGCTTCGGCAGGTCGCGGTAGGAGTTGATGATCTTCTGGAAGTGCTCGCAGAAGAGGATCTCGCTTGTCGGGCGGATGCAAAGGCGCTCCGCGAGCTTTTCGCCGCCGCCCTCCGTGACCCACGCGACCTCCGGGGCGAAGCCCTGCACATGGTCCTTTTCTTTTTGGAGCAGAGATTCCGGGATGAGGAGCGGCATGTAGACGTTCTGGTGGCCCGTCGCCTTGAAGCGCCGGTCGAGCTCATGCTGCATATTCTCCCAGATCGCGTATCCGTAGGGCTGGAAGATCATGCAGCCCTTGACGCTGGAATAATCCATCAGCTCCGCTTTTTTCACGATGTCGGTGTACCACCGGGAGAAATCTTCCTCCATGGAGGTGATGCCCTCCACGAGCTTCTTTTGATTTGCCAAGAAAATCTTCCTTTCTGTATTTGCACTTGCGTTTTCGGATCGTTTTGAAGGTTTCCTGCGTTTTGAAAGGAAAAGCGGGAAAGGGCGGCGGCGAAACGCCGCGCGAAGTTATTATAACGGATTTTCGGGGGAAATGCAAGAGGATTCGGCGGCTTTTGGGCGGATGCGCGCGGCGGGAGGGGACATTTCGGGACAGCGGCGGACGGGAAGGGACGGCGTTTCCAAGATTTGACGGCGGGACGTCAAAATCTGCGGGAGGCGCCCTTTATGGGTGAAGGGAGCTCCCCGAAGGCGCGGCCGAGGGGAAACGCGCGCGCCGGCGCGGGAAGCGGCGCGCACGCGGCTCCCGATCTTTGGAAAGGAGGGGACGCGATGGGAAACGGTCCAAACGGCGGAAAGGAGCGCGCGGCGCAGACGGCCGCGGAAGGGTTTCGGCGGATCGCCTTCGGGGATGTGAAGGACGCGGTGAAGCTGCTGTTCTTCAAGAACCCGACAGGGAGATCGGTACACGATCTCGATCTGTTTTCGATCTCCGAGATCCGGCGGGGAAAGGACGGCGCGGTGGAGCTGAAGTTTTTTGACCGGATGGAGGCGCTGCGCGCGCTCGCGGAGCTGGAGGGCGAGACGGACCGCGCCGGAGAGCTGATGGCGGCCATCGACCGGGGCGCGAAAGCGCTTCGAGAAGCGCGGCCTTGAAGCGGTTCTCCGAAAAGCAGCTCGCGGTGCTCTGCTGGTGGGGCGACGGGAGCCCTTACCGGGAGAAGACGGCGATCATCTGCGACGGCGCGGTGCGCAGCGGCAAGACGGTGTGTACCGGGCTTTCGTTTTTTCTCTGGGCGATGGCGCGCTTTTCCGACGCGTCCTTCGCCCTGTGCGGGAAGACGATCCGTTCCGTGCGGCGGAACCTGCTGCCGGAGCTGCTGCCGATGCTCTCGAACCTCGGGTATGCGGTGAAGCTGACGCAGACCGAAAACCGCGTGGACGTGAGCCGGAAGGGGACGCGGAACCGGTTTTACCTCTTCGGCGGAAAGGACGAGAGCAGCGCGGCGCTGATCCAGGGGATGACGCTCGGCGGGATCCTCTTCGACGAGGCGGCGCTGATGCCGCGCTCGTTCGTGGAGCAGGGGATCGCGCGGTGCTCGCTCGCGAAGGCGAAGCTCTGGTTCAACTGCAACCCGGAGCACCCGCAGCACTGGTTTTACCGGGAATGGATCCTCAAGGCGGAGAGCCGGGACGCGCTCTATCTGCACTTCACGATGGAGGACAACCCGGGGCTGACCGAGGCGGTGAAAAAGCGGTATCGCAGGCTCTTTTCCGGGACGTTTTACGAGCGGTTCGTGGAAGGGAAGTGGACCGCGCCGACGGGGCTGATCTATCCGTTTATGGAGGGGATGCTCTGCGACGCGCCCGAGGGACCGTGTGAGCGGTACGCCGTTTCGATCGACTACGGGACGGTGAACGCGACCTCGATGGGGCTTTGGGGACTGCGAAACGGGGTCTGGTACCGGTTCGACGAATACTACCACGACGGGCGGGCGACCGGGGAAAGACGGACCGACGAGGAGCACTTCGCGGGATTTCTGCGGCTCACGGAGGGCAGGCGGCCCGAACGCGTGACGGCGGACCCTTCCGCCGCGAGCTTCATCGCGCTGCTGCGCCGGAAGGGGTACGCGGTGATCCCGGCGAAAAACGACGTGCTCACGGGCATCCGCGAGACGGCCTCGGCGCTCTCGACCGGGCGGGTGCGGATCTGTCGGCGCTGCGCCGACGCGGTCCGGGAGTTCGGCCTGTACCGGTGGTCCGACGACAAAAAGCGCGACGCGCCGGTGAAGGAGAACGACCACGCCATGGACGACATCCGGTATTTCGTCTCCACGCTGCTTCCCGACCATGCCGCCGCGGCGTTTGCCGTGCGGCGAGACGAGCGGAAAGGGGAAACGCTTTGGGATTTTTGAGAAGAGAGAAACAGACGGCGGTCACGGTACAGACGGGGGACTCGATGCTCCCCGTGCTCGGGGCGTGGGCCGCACCCGGCGGGCACGGCGCCGGGGAACGCGCGCTGTACCGGGCGCTGCGGGAACAGGTGCCGATTATCGACGCGGCGATCCTCAAGCTCGTGCGGCTGATCGGCGGGTTTCGGGTCGCGTGCGCGGACCGAAGGGCGGAGGAGGCGCTCGCCGCGTTCCTTCGGGACGTGCCGGTGAACGGCATGAGCGGCGGCGTGGAGAGCTTTCTCGCCGCGTATTTCGATCAGCTTCTGACTTACGGCACGGCGGTGGGCGAGATCGTCTGCCAGGGCGGGCGCGTGCGGGCGCTTTACAACGCGTCGCTCGACGATGTGGAGCTGCGCGCGGTCACGCCGCTCTCCGTGGAGGTGCTGCGGGCGACGAACGAAGGGATGCAGCCCTGCCGCTGGCCGGAGCTGATCCTCTGCTCCGCGCTGCACCCGGAGCCGGGCAGGGCGGAGGGGACTTCGATCCTGCGCGGGCTGCCGTTCGTCAGCGAGGTGCTGCTGAAGATCTACCGGACGATCGGCGTGAACTGGGAGCGGATGGGCAACGTGCGCTTCGCCGTGACGTGCCGGAACGACGGGTATGGCAGCGCCGCCGACCGCGCGCAGATGTTGGCGCGCGAGTGGAGCCGCGCGATGCGCCGGGACACGGTGAGCGATTTCGTCGCCGTGGGCGATGTGAAGATCGAGGCCATCGGCGCGGGCGGCGAGCAGATGGAGAGCGACGTGCCGGTGCGCCAGATGCTCGAACAGATCGTGGCGAAGCTCGGCGTGCCGCCGTTCCTGCTGGGGCTTTCGTGGTCCTCGACGGAGCGGATGTCGAGCCAGCAGGCCGACGTGCTGACGAGCGAGCTCATGGCGTACCGCCGCGTGCTCGAACCGGTGATCCTGAGGATCTGCCGGACGTGGCTGGGGCTTTCCGGGTTTTCCGGGGAGCCGGAGGTCGTCTGGGACGAGATCACGATGCAGGACGAGGTGGACCACGCGAACGCCGAGTATCTCGCGGCGCGGACCGAGGCCCTGAGAAAGAAAGGAACGTGAGAAAATGGAGGCAGGACGGTCGGGCGTGCCGACGAAGGAGCAGCTCGAAAAGATCAACGGCTTCACGCGCAGGGAGATGAAAGCGGAGGAGGTCTATGTCTTCACCGCGGCGCTCTGCGACAACGAGGTGGACCGGGACTTCGAGTGCTTTTCGAAGGACGCGCTGGAAAAGCTCGCGCCGCTCTTTGTGGGGAAGACGGGGATCCTCGACCACGAGCGGACGAGCCGCGGACAGACCGCGCGCGTTTTCGCGGCGCGCGCGGAGACGGACGGGACGCGGAAAACCGCGCTCGGTGAGCCGTATACGCGGCTGCTCGCGGAGTGCTACGTTCCCCGAAGCGCGCAGACGGAGCCGTTTATCGAATCGATCGAGAGCGGCATCCGCAAGGAGGTCAGCGTGGGATGCGCCGTGACGAAGCGGACGTGCTCCGTCTGCGGGAAACCGGCGTGCGAGCATGTGCGCGGCAGGACCTACGGCGGGAAGCTCTGTTTCCACATCCTCGACGGGCCGCAGGACGCGTATGAGTTCTCGTTCGTCGCGGTCCCCGCGCAGCGCGCGGCGGGGGTCGTGAAGAAATTTTCCGGCGCGCGAAGGGAGGAAACGGATTTGCAGGACGTGATGAAGCGGCTGGAGACGGCCGAAAGCGGGCTGACGCTTTCCGACGGGGAGGCGCGCGAGGTGCGCGAGGAGATCAAGCGCCTGCGCGAGCGCGCCGAAAGCGGCGACCGTTACCGCGAGGCGCTTGCCGAACGCATCCGCCGCGCGGGCGCCGTCGCGCAGCCGGAGCTTGGGCGCGGTCTGCTCAATGCGATCGTGAAGGGGCTTTCCGTGCGGGAGATGGAGGAGCTGGCGGAATCGTTTACAAAGGCGGCGGAGCGGAAGATGCCCGTGACGCCCCAGCTCTTCACGGAGAAAAACGGAGAAACGCAGGCGGACACCGCGTTTCGGATCTGAGAGAAAAGGAGTTGTGTCGAATGAACGTATCGTTTAACGGACTTGGAGCGGTCTGCGCGACCTTTGAAGCGGGCGAGGGCGCTGCGGCGGGGATCCCGGTGAAGATCTCCGCCGACGGGACCGTCGCGGCCTGCGCCGACGGGGATGTGCCGGCGGGCGTATGCGAGAAGGTGCGCGGCGGGTATGCGGCCGTGCAGGTGAAGGGGTATGTGACCGTGGCGTACACCGGGGCGCTCGCGCTCGGCGCGGCGGCGATCGCGGCGGACGGCGAAGGCAGGGTGAAGCCCGCCGAGGCGGAAGGCAAGGGCAGAGACGTCTTCGTGCTGGACATGGACGCTTCGGCGGGGACCGCCGGCATCCTTCTGTGAGAAAAGGGGGAATCGAGATGGCATTTGAAAACATCACGCTGGAAAAGGGCATGTACCATGTGCCGGGCAAGAGCTTCACGGAGGTGCTCGAATCGCTGGACAATTCCAGAGAATACGCGAACACGCCGCTCGCGGGGCTCGACGCGTATCAGAGACAGCTCAAGCGCTTCGGGATCCGCGTGAGCGGGCCGTCCTCCGACGCGGTGGAGAAATTTTTCAGCTCCACGCAGAGCGCGGCACTGTTCCCGGAATACGTCTCGCGCGCGGTGCGTCAGGGCATGGAGGGCAAGAACCGCCTGCCGGACATGGTCGCCACGGTGACGAAGATCGACGGGCTCGACTACCGCACGATCTCCGCCGAGGACGCGAAGGAGGACCGGACGCTCCGTCCCGTGCTCGAGGGCACGAAGCTGCCGGAGACGAAGATCCGCACGAACGACAGCCTGGTGCGCCTGATGAAGCGAGGCAGGATGATCGTCAGCTCCTACGAGGCGCTGCGCTTCCAGAAGCTCGATCTGCTCACCGTGACGCTGCGCCAGATCGGCGCGTACATCGCGGAGGCGCAGATGAAGGACGCGGTGGACGCGCTGATGAACGGCGACGGCAGCCACGGCGGGATCGCCGTGAAGCAGCTTTCCGCCGCGCCGACGTACAACGACCTCGTGGAGCTGTACATCTCCCTTTCGCCGTACACGGTGAACACGATCCTCGCGGGGACCGACGCCATGCAGACGCTCCTGAAACTCGACACGTTCCGCGACGGGGAATCCGGGCTCGACTTTCACGGCACGGGCAGGCTCATCACGCCGCTCGGCGCGACGCTCGTCCATGTGCCGGGGATGGACCCGAAGACGGTCATCGGGCTGGACAAGAACTGCGCGCTCGAGATGGTGCAGGCCGGCGACGTGCTGCTCGAATGCGACAAGCTCATCGACCGGCAGCTCGAACGCGCTTCGGTCAGCACGGTCGCGGGGTTCGCGCAGATCTATCCCGACGCGGCGAAGGGCCTGAAGTACACCTGAGGCCGGGAAAGCCTTTGAGACAGCGGGGCGGGAGACCGCCCGCCCCGCACGGAAAGGGAGGATGGAAATGGACGCGGAAAAGATCCTCGCGCGCGTGCTGCTCTTGACCGACGACCCGAGGGAGGCGCTTTTGAAGCAGCTTTCCGAGGACGCGGCGGAAGCGCTGCAAAAGCGGCTGAAGCCGGGCGCCGTCCCCGAAGAACACGAGGCCGCGCTGCTTTCCGCCGCCGCCGCGGACGCGGTGTACCGGCTGGCGCTGCTCGACGCTTCGCTTTCCCCGAAAAGCCTTTCGGCGGGCGACGTCCGGGCGGACTACGGCGAGAACGCGGCGAGAGCGAAGGAGCTGCGGGACGCGTGCTTCCGGGCGGCTTCCGATGTGCTGCTCGACGGGGAGACGGTGTTTCGGGGGGTGGCGTATTGAGGACGGCGGAGAGCCTGTTCCGGCGCTACCCGACGGTGGAGATCGTGACGGAGGACGGAGAGATCTTCGCGCGGCGCGGGACCGTGCGGCCCGAAAAAACGGGCGCGCCGCCGTTTGGGGTGGAGACGTTTTCCGCTTACGGCGCGCTCACCGCGCCGCTTTACCGCTATGAGGGGGACGCCGCGGAGCTGCTCGGCGAAAAGGGGAGGAACGCTTCTCTCTTTGCAAACGGCGAACGATACCGCGTGCTCTTCGTGCGGCGGGAAACGGGACCGGGCGGCACGTCATGGGTGCGGGCGGTCCTTGAAAAGGAGGCGGGCGAATGACCGGGAAAACGGTGATGGAAAAGCTGCTGCCGATCCTGCGGGAGAAGCTGCCGGGATGCGAGGTGCGGGAAGCGTTTGCGGGACGCGCCGCGCGAAAGCCGGACGCGCCCGCCGTCGTGCTGGAGCTTTTGGAGGAGATCCGAAGGCCGGACGAGGCTGTGCCGGAGATCAAGCTCGGGGCGGTGCTCTACACGCCGCCCGAGGTGGAGGCGGCGGACCTCTTTTCCGCGCTCTGTGCGGCGCTGGCGGAGATCGGCGCGCCGGTGCGCAGCGCGGCGCGGGAGAAGCTGCGCTATGACAGCGGGCTGGGGTACTTTGTCGCGGAATGCGTCGTGCGGATGGGAGAGAAGAGCGCTTCGGAGAGCGGGCGGGAGACCGTGACCGTTTCCGGGGAGAGGCTCACGGCCAAATCGGTGAAGGTGACGCAGACGCAGGAGCGCCGGGAGTACGGGGAGATCGGGGAAGCGTATCCCCACACGGTGCACTGCACGGAGACGTATACGATCCGCCTGACGGACCTCAGCGGCACGGGGCCGTTCCGCTTTGGGGAGCTGGTGGAGCTGGAATACGGCGGGATGCGCTACACGGACTGCGCGGTCCGGGAGATGGGCGCGGGGAGCGTCGTCCTCACGGCCGGACATGCGGAAAGGAGCGGAGAGGCAGAAGATGGAGGAATATGAGAACGCGCGCGCGGTTTCCGAGTTTTTCGAGCGGGACGCGCGGCGCTACGGCGCGGAGTTTGCGGAATAGGAGGCGCGGATGAGCGAACTGATGCGGATGCGGTTCGGGCCGTTCCGGTTCCCCGTGAACCCCGCGGAGCTTTCCGTCGTCCGGGAGGGGCGGACCGCGGAATCGGCCGTGCCGGGCGGAGGATTCGAGTATCTGGGGGAAAAGCGGTCGAAGGTGCGCGGGAACGGCTATTTTACCGGGAAGGGCGCGATGGGAGACTATCTGCGGCTGGAAGCGCTCTTCGGGCGGACCGAGACGCTTTTCCTGCCCGGGACGATGCCGATGGAGGCGGTCCTGAACGGCCTTTCGCTGATCGGCGTGCAGGACAGGGAAACGGTGCGGTATGCGTTTGAGTTCACGGAGGCGGCGCGGCACGACCGCTCGCTCTCCGGCATGACCGTCCGCGCGCGGGACGGAGAGAGCCTCTGGGACGTCGCGGAGCGGTTCGGCGTGCCGTTGGACGCGCTGCTTCGGGAAAACAGGCGGCTGCCGTGCATCACCGAGCTTTCCGAAGGGGAAGAGGTGACGCTGCCTTGACGAAGGTCACGTTCCTCTTTCCGGGCGGAAAAGAGGCCGAAGCGGCGCCGGACCGGCTCTCTCTGCGCCGGGACAGCGACACGCCCGCAGACAGCCTGGAGCTGGAGATCCTCGCGGAAAGGCCGCTCTTTTCCCTCGAACCGACGGGTGTGCGGGCGGAGCGGGACGGCGTTCTGCTGTTTTTGGGGATCCTCGACGAGCACACGGTCCTGCTCGGCGCGGCGGGGCGGCGGGAGCGCTTTTCCTGCCGCAGCCTCGCGGCGCGGATGATCGACTGCGAGGCGCTGCCGGGCGTCCTGCAGGACCCCTCGCTGCGGCTGATGGAGCAGCGGTTCCTGCGGCCGCTCGGGCTGTTCCTCGGGGAGGGGGATCGGAGCGTGAAGCGGGGGATCCTGCAGGTGAAAAAGGGCGTGAGCGTCTGGCAGGTGCTAAACGATTTCGGCCGGGATCTGCTGCGGACCGCGCCGTATTGCGGGCGCGGCGGCGAGGTGATTTTCGCCGCGCGCGCGGCGCGGGTGCTCCCGGTGAAAAACGTGGAGACGGCGGAGATCTCCCAAAGGCCGTACAGCGCGGTGAGCCGCGTGGCGGTGCAGAACACGAGAAACGGCATGTACACGGCGGTCTGGGAGAACCCGAACGCCGAAGGGATCTGCCGGGTGCGGTATCTTTCCGCGAGCGCGAAGACCTCGCCGAGGGCGGTGATCGAGGCGGGAGAGCGCGGACGGCTCGCGGTGCGGCTCCTTTGCGGCGGGTATTTCGACGGGGACCCCG
>CANRMW010000084.1 GCA_947631835.1 uncultured Clostridia bacterium
AAAAGCCCACATCTTCTCCCTTTTCGGCTCGGTACCCTGCGGCCTATGCGCCTTAAAAATCGGCGCACGGTTCCGCGCATGTTCCGACCCAGCCAAAAAGCTGTCGCCCGGTTTGAAATCGGACATACTCCACGGAAAAACCGGCTCGATGAGCCGCAACCTCCCGCTTCAACGCATATCTGTCGCAGTCACGCTCCATTATTATACCAGTCATTCCCGAAAAAAGCAAGCCATTTTTTCCGTTTTCTGAAAAAACTTTTTCTCTCCCCACCTGTGGTGTCTCCGCGCCCGAAAGCCACAATTTGCGGCCTTTTTTCGCCCCCGCAATCCAACCGCCCCCGCCCAGCCTCGGCAAGTTTCTCTCCGCGCAACGCACTCCGAGCGCGAAGGGATACCGCGTCGTTCCAACTTCAACTCGCAAAGCAAAATCGCTTCTGCCCAGCCTACGGGCAAAACTTTCCCCGCGCAACGCACTCCCAGCGCGAAAGGATACCGCGCCGTTCCAACTTCAACTCGCAAACCAATACCCTCCGCCCAGCCTCGGCAAGTTCCTCCCCACACGCGCCAACGCCCTTCGTTCTATTCTACCCGGGGTTTTCCATAACTCTTTTGTCGCGGAAGAACCGTTCTCGCGGAGAGGCCCAGAAAAGCCGCCGGAGCCTTGGATAGGCTCCGGCGGCTGCCGATGCTTCTTAATTTCCGCTGCGGGCGGCGTTAATTCCAGCCCTCGCGGATCACATAGATGACCATGTCCCGCCGTCCGAACACGGCGCATTCCGCCTCCGTGTCGTAGTAGAGGTCGGCCAGCGTAACGCCCTCGATCATCGCAATGCCCGTATCCACCGCCTGACAGTACCCGTATACCCACGAGCCGTCCGCCGAGGTGATGTACAGCAGCGAGCCGTAGGGGATCAGATCGGGATCCACCGCGACGTTGCCGACCTTGACCGGCACGCCGATGGAGGTGATGCCCTGATTGTCCGCGTCGTAATAGGCGGTGCAGGAGCCGTAGAGCGAAGCGACATACTGGAACTCCATCCCGGCGCTGTCGATCGCCGTGCCGCCTTTGCGCAGGATGCTCGTGTTGCTGGGCAGACGGTTGCCCACGCGCACGATGGCGTTCTGCGCGGGCGTGATGACCTCTTCCTCAACAGGCACCTCGCTCTCCTTCACGCCGTCCGCATAAGTGGCGCGGTAGAGTACGCGCTTCACGCCGTCCACGCCCTCGGTGGGCTCATCCATCTCTCCGTTCAAAAGCTCGTCGGTGTAGTCATATTCGAGCACGAAGGGCAGCGGCTCCACGGAAACGTATTCCTCCGTGGTGATCCGCACGAGGCGCAGCGCCGCGCCGTCCACGACATACCCGTCCGGTCCCGCTTCCTCGCCGCCGACGGTCAGCCGGTCCTCCGGCGCCCAAGCAATCTCCAGCGCGCGCAGGACATCCGACCACGTCGTCGCCGGCCCGTTAAACGAAACGGTCGTCCCGTCCGCCGTGACCGTCACGCCGACATGGCGTCCCACGCGGATGCGCATCCCGGTCTCGAGCGGCGTGTCCGCCGCCGGCTCCACCGAATCCTCTGCGCCGAGAACGATCCCGACCTCCCGCAGCGCGTCGCTCACGGTCCCGCCGAGGATCTCCCTGCGCAGCCGGACGCCGTCCGCGTCCAAGGTCACGCGGTTCATCCGCGTGATCGTCACGTTCACGTCGCCCGTGAGGCGCGTGTCGAGCGCCGGCTCCACTTCATCCTCCACGCCGACCTGCCAGTTGTTCGCCGCCAGCACGTCCGAGAGGGGGGTCCCCTTCTCCGTGATGAACGCGCCCGTTTCCTTCCCGTCCCGCACCGAGACGCGCACGGCGCGGTGCACCGTCATCGTTCCGGTCGAGACGTCGAAATCGTAAGTATCGATATCGGAAAGCGGAGGCATGCCCTCGGTCTCCGCGCGGGCCAGCACACTCTCGGTCGTGAGGCCCATCATATTGAACTTATAGACCGCGTCGCCGTCCGTGACGGTCACATCGACCGCGTTCGCCACCGCCGTGACCACCGAGGTCACCGTGATGATCCCGATGAGCGCGCAGACGATGATCCACTTTGCCCGCGCCGTCAGCTGGCGGTACCGGCGGCTCTCCGCCGACGTCGCCATGCGTTTCGGCTCTGGCTGCCTCAAATGCCGCATTGGAACCCGCTCCTTTCCGAAAAGATCTCCCGTTCGGTGTTCTGTTCCATTCATACGCTGCCTGTCCGCAGGGTATGCTTCGTACACCGGAACAGACCTTGCGGTCTCCGGAAGCGAACGTCTGGGAATTTTTTCCTTTCCCACCGTTCTGGACATAGTATAGCGGCATTTTGTCGATTCGTCAAGTTTTCAAAAACTCAAAAAATATGCAAACTGCACAAATACGCATAAAAATCAGATTTACATAATCTCAAATTTAACATTTTTGCAAGTTTTTATTTGACCGAAATGAAACATTTCGAAAAAATCCTCTGTGCATTTTGCAAAAATTTTGCAGCCTCAGTGAGCCGAATATTTGTTCTTCCTTTCATGAAAATGCATTGAAAACCGTATTTTCTTGCGAAACCACCCCATTTTTCGGGAAAATTCTGAAAAGTTCGCGTATATTATTCCGAAAAGGTCAAAACCCGCGCAATTCCGCCATTTTGTAAAGGCACTCTGCTTTACATTTTTGTCGGTTTCTCCGAGGTACCCCTGTCTCTAGGGGTGTCCCGGGGAAAACCGACAAGCCCTATGGGTACACAGACGCTTCAAAGCGTCAAGTTTTTTTGCTGCGCGGGCGAAAGCCGCGGGTTTTCCCGGGAAATTGGAGCGTTCGGAGCAGATTATCGTAAACCATTGTATGATATACATCCATTCTGCGCAAATATTCCGTTTTCCTGTCGGAATCCGCAGAAAAACGCGGTTTTCCGTCCTTTGCCCGTCCGAATCTCCTTCAGCGTGGCCCGCTTATTTTGCGAGACCTCGCCGGCGAAGGTAGTCTTCGATCTCCCGGGCGGCGGTCTCATGGGCGAGCGGTCCGGGGTGGCTGCGGCAGCCGCGGTGTTCGACGTCGTCCGTCAGGGAGAGGTACGCCGCGTTTCGGTCGCCCGTCTCCGCGCAGTACGATTCCACCGCATCGCGGATCGTCGGCTCGAGCTCGTGGCCGAGCATCCCGTAGACCCAGACGAGCGCCGCCTTCGGGTTGCGCAGGCGGAGGTGCTTGAGGAACGCCTTCACCGCGTTCGCAAGACGCGCGAGGTCCTCCGGATGGAACGCGCCGTCCGGGAGGCGGCGGTTCTGGAACGTCTCTCCCGTTTTCTCATCGTGCCACGCGGGCTGGCTGAACGCGCCGCAGTCGTTCGTGCCGAGGTTGATGAAAACGGCGTCCGGCTGCCACGCGGCAAAGTCGTTCTCGGCGCCCGCGCCGAGCGCTTCGTTCCGCGCGCCGGAGACCACGCCGCAGACCTCGTCGTAATAGGACGGCAGCGCGCAGCGGGGATTGTTGTCCCAGCCGCAGCAGACGCCCCACCCGCTCTGGGAGAAGATCCGAAAATCCGCGCCGAGGTCGAGCGCCGCCCGGTATGCGTAGTTCTTCTCGATCGAGAAAAACAGCGAGATCCAGTCCAGCTCCGAGGGCGCGCCGATGTCGCCCTCTCCGCTCGTGATGCTGTCCCCGATAAACTCGAGCTTCAGCGCGGGCTCCGGCACCGGGAGGAATGTCCCGTCCGATTCGACGGAGACGATCTGCAGGAGGTTTTTCGGGTCGGACGGCGTCGCCTGCGTATCCTTCAGGATGCGCACGCGCTTCGGGACCGAGGGATCCATGCCCCGAAACACACAGACCTTTTCCTCCCCCTTGCGGGCCATGCGGCGGGAGAAAACGACGCCGTTCACCTCAAAGGAGTACCAGGGCTCGAAAAGCTCCCAATCGGCGTTCATCTCCACCCAAAGCTCCGAGCCTCTCACAACGAGCTCCAGACCCGCGCCCGTCCAAAAGAGCGAGAGCGGAGATCTCTCTCCGCTCGTGCGCCCCAGAACGCGGTGCGGGATCTCGCTGATCCGCATCGGCGTCATTTCTTTTCCTCCTCTTTGTCCAGCTCCGCCATTTCCTTCTTATAAAGATAGTTGTCCACTTCATCCTTGATCTTCTCCGGGATCTTCTTCTCGATCGGGAAGACCTCCGCGTTGACGATCTCATCCGAGAAGACGATGACGTTGCGGATCGTCTTGCCGAGCGCCTCGGCGGAGAGGAACTCCATCGTGTCGAAGCGGTTGTGGATGAACGAAGCGCCCTGCGAACCGAAGCGCGTGAAGTTGATCGCCGGCACGCCGTTGTCCGCGAACGGGATCGAATCGGACGAATAGATGCCCTGCCGCGTCTTCACAGGCAGGCCCTTGATCTTGAAGAAGTAATCGACGAAGTGGAGCAGGTCCTCATCCGCGGTGACGCCCGCGCCGTCGCTGCCGAGGATCGGCGCGCCCACGTCCACGTTGATCATGAACTTGTGGTTCTTCAGCTCGTCCTTGTGGGTGTTGACATACGCCCAGCTTCCCTCGAGGCCGATCTCCTCGCTGCCGTACCAGTTGAACTGCAGCGTGCGCTTCGGGGGATGCTGCATGAAGTAGCGTGCCGCTTCCATGATGATGACGGAACCCGCGCCGTTGTCGAAGACGCCCTTCGAGAACTCCACCGAGTCGTAGTGCGCGCCGAAGGAGATGACCTCCTCCGGGTGCTCGGTGCCGGGGATCGTCGCCATGACGTTGTGGGAGGTGAGCGTCCTGTTCTCGTTCTTCAGCGTGATCCGCGCCTTCGCCGCGCCGCTCGCGACCATCTCCATCGCGTCCGCGACGCGCACCATCACCGCGGGGACGTTCCCGAAGCGGCGGAGCTGGGCGCGCAGCTTTCTCTGATGCAGGTCCGTCTCGTCGCGCTTGTCACGCAGAGAGCCGTCCATCGTCACGATGCCCGCGACGCCGGCCGCCATCAGCGTCTTGAAGAGCGGCACACGCAGGAACCCGTTCACAAGGACGATCTTCCCCTTCGCCGCCGTGAGGTTCGCCGGGACGCCGTCCTCCACATAGAGGAAATCGGCGGTGAGGCCGTCCGCGGGGGTGTTCTCCGCGCACTGGTAGCCGCGCACGGTGTATTCCTTGCGGTACGGCTCGAGGATCTCCAGCGTGGCCTCCACGACGCCCTCCTCGATCTCAAAGGGCTCGATCTGCGCCGAAAGCCCAAAGCTCTCGCATTCCGCTTTCAGGATCTCTGCCGCCTTTTCTTCCTCCGCGCTGCCCGCAACGCGGGTGAAGCCGATCTTCTGCAGCAGGGCAAAGGCCCGCTGTTCGTCATAGTTTTTCATTTTTCTCATCCTTTCCGGAATTTATTACGTCCGGGCCCGCCGCCGCATGGGAAACGATGCGCCGCGGCCGCGCCCGGTATGTAATGCGTTGTAATACGAGCTCTTAGAAGTGCGGTCTTTCCTTCGAGAAGTCCACGGTGTTGACGAACTTGATCTCCTCGACGTTCATGCCGGACTGCGCGAAATAGAGCCTGAGGTAATTGGAGCCGCCGAACATGACGCCGACGTCCTGCTCCACGGTGACGGTCTCGCCGTTCGTGCCGTGGATCATCACCATACCGCGCAGGTCGCCGTTCACGAAGATCGACATCGGGATCTGCGCGACCTCGCTGGCGTTCGCGCTGACCTTCATCACGAGCTTGTACATGCCCATCACGGTGTACTTCACGCCGAACAGCGCCGAGGCACCCTTTTCGGTGCTGAGGTTCGAGAGGTCGAGCGGTTTTTCGTTGTCGATGTCCTGATAGACGAGATCGAAATCGACATAATCGGCGCTCGCCGTGTCCTCGGCGGCCTCCTTCTCCTCGGCGCTCATGCGGCCGAGGCTGCGCTCCATGACGGGCGAGCGCATGATGACGTTCAGCGTGTTCTTCGCGGAGCGCACGAGCTGCGCGCGCGTGACGCGCCCGTCGAGGATGGCTTCGGGGAGGTTGTCGTGCTGGCTGTTCGTCGCGGAATCCGCGTTCACCATGTTCAGGTCGTTCTGCGCGCGGACCTGTGCGGCGACGTTCGCGCGGTCGCCCTCGGCGCCCTCGTCGTTGCCCTTGGCCCACCAGTCGGTCATGACGACGCCGGTGTACCCCCACTCGTCGCGGAGGATCGTCGTGAGCACGTCGAAGTTCGAGGAGGACTGCATCCCGTTCACGGGGTTATACGCGGACATGATGCAGTACGCACCGCCTTCCTTGACGGCGATCTCGAATGCCTTCAGGTAGATCTCGCGGAGCGCGCGTTCGGAGATGACCGCGTTCACGTCATGGCGGCGGAACTCCTGGTTGTTGCAGCAGAAGTGCTTGATCGTGCCGGTGACGCCGTGGCGCGCCATGCCCTTGAGCTGCGCGGAGGCGATCTTGCCGGTGAGCAGCGGATCCTCGGAGAAATATTCGAAGTTGCGGCCGTTGAGCGGGCTGCGGTGGATGTTGAGCCCCGGCCCGAGGAGCGTGTCCACGCGGTTCTTTCTCAGCTCGAGGCCCTGCATCGCGTAGAGCTCTTCATTCAGCTTTTCGTTGAACGTGCAGGCGAGCAGCGTGCCGTTCGGCAGCGCGAACGCCGTCGTGCCGCAGTCCATGCGGATGCCGGAGGGGCCGTCCGTGCAGCAGGCGACCGGGATGCCGAAGTGCTTCAGGTTCTCAGTGACGCCGCCGAACGCGCCGCCGGTGCCGGGCGTGACCTTCGGGGAGTTCATGCCCTCGCCGCGCATGAGGCAGATGAGGTCTTCGTCCGGGATCTGCGCGAGGAACGCATCGAGATCGGCCTTGCCGTCCGCCACGTCGCCGAGCTGGATGCCCTTGTCGCCGGTGCAGGGCGAACAGGCGGGCGCGGCCTTCGCGGCACGGTCCTTCATGGAGACGGTGCGCTGCGGCGCGGGCTCCGTTCCCGGGACAAGCTTTCCGTCCTTCATCTGCGGGTGGAGCCGGTCAAAGGGCATGACCGGCGCGGAGGCCTCGTGCGCCTGCTCCACGACGGTGAGCGTCGGGACCGTGAACGCGCCGGCTTTCGCCGCCGAGCGGACGTCTGTGCCGACATAGAGCGTGTATTCGCCGGGCTCGAAGACCCAGCAGGACTTGTGTCCCGTGACCCCGCCGTCGTCGTAGGAGGCGAGCTTTTCCGGGTCCACGGTGATCGAGAGTGTCTGCGTCTCGCCGGGGGCGAGGGTCTCCGTCTTCGCGAACGCGCACAGCGCGCGGCTCGGCTGGCCGAGTTTGCCCTGCGGCACGCCGGCGTAGACCTCGACGACCTCCTTGCCCGGGACGTTGCCGGTATTCTTCACGGCCACTTTGAGCGCGGCCGCCGCGCCGTCATACGCGAAGGAAGCGCACGTCACGGAGAAGGTCGTGTAGGAGAGGCCGAAGCCGAAGGGGTACTGCACGCGCTCGGGCAGGAAGCTCTCAAAGTAACGGTACCCGACGTAAATGTCTTCCTTATATACGGCAAGCTTTTCGTCGCCGAAGCCCGCGGTCGAGGGATAATCTGCCACGTCGTAGACGATCGTGTCGCTGAGCTTGCCGCACGGCGAAACGCGCCCGAGGAGCACGTCCGCCACGCCGGAGCCGCCTTCCTGACCGCCCTGCCAGACATACATCACAGCGGCGGGGTCGTATGTTTCCACCCAGTTCATGTCGATGACGTTGCCGACGTTCAGCAGCACCGCCACGCGGTCGAAACGCTTCGTCACGGCCTCGAGCATCGCGTGCTCGGCGGCCGTCAGCAGGTAGCTGCCCTCGGCGACGCTGTTGTCCTTGTCCTCGCCGGCGGTCCGCCCGATGACGACCACGGCGATGTCGCTCCGCTTCGCCGCCGCGTCCACGACCTCGTCGGAAAGCGGCATCTCCTCCTGGCACCACGGCTCCTGCGCCCAGCCCATACCTTTATTAAAGGGATGCGTCTCGAGCCACGCCTGATAGACGCCCTTCAGCTCTTCGTTGACCGTGATGTCCTCCTCGGCCTCGAGCGCGTCGAGGATCCCGGTGACATAGCGCGTGTTCACGGCGCCGCCGGAACCGGTGCCGCTCTTGTAATAGTCAAACTGGATGCGCCCAAAAACGGAAACGCGCTCGCCCTTGCGGATCGGCAGAGCCTCCCTGTCGTTTTTCAGCAGCACACAGCCCTCGGCAACGGTCGCCCGCGCCAAAGCGGCATACTTTTCCCAGTCGATCTTGTACGGATTCATGTTTTGCCATCCTTTCCGCGCGGATACCGCGCACATTCCTAGAATAAAGCATACACCATTTTGGGAAATCTTTCAAGCGTTTTTTCAAAAAACGGCGATTTTCGCTGGACAAATTCCATAAATTTTCAGGAAATGGAGAAATGGGATTGTAAATCAGCCCAAAACATGGTATGCTAAATACACAAAACTTTTCTTGAAGAAAAGTTTTGATCAAAAGACTTTGCCACGCGCATCGCCGTTTCACGGCGAAAAGCCCGGAGCGGTTGGGAAGCAGGCGGCAAAGCCGCTTTCATTTGCTCTACGCTTGCCTGCGGGAAGCGGGGGCAAACTCCCCACACAAACGCAACATACGGCGCGGGGGATTGTTTCCCAAACGCGCCG
>CANRMW010000085.1 GCA_947631835.1 uncultured Clostridia bacterium
GGCTGGATGAGCCCAGTGGAATATCGGACAAGCTTGGGACTGTTGTAATTGGTCCAACTTTTTGTCCGCACCCCCCTCTCCCAAAAGGGAGAAGGAGCGGAGCGCGGCCCCGCGCGGCTCCGGTTCCATTATAGCACGGGGGATACTCCCGGCGCAACTCTTTTTGTTTTTTTTGGTGATTATTGCGAAACTCCGCGCTTCCTGCAAAATCCTGTTGCAAAGGATGGGGGAGATGTGGTAAAATAGAATCGGAATTATACGCTGATATTGACAATGTGACGGAAATCGGACGACGCGAAGGAGCGGTTGATACAGTATGGACATATTCTCCATCATCACGCTGTTCGGCGGGCTGGCGTTTTTCCTTTACGGAATGCATCTGCTCTCCACTAGCCTGGAAAAGATGGTGGGCGGAAAGCTGGAGCGCGTGCTTCGCTCCATGACCGCCAGCCGGTTCCGGAGCATCCTGCTCGGGATCGGGATCACGATCGCCATCCAGTCTTCTTCGGCGATGACGGTCATGCTGGTGGGCCTTGTCAACTCCGGGATCATGGAGCTGGGGCAGACGGTCGGCGTCATCATGGGCTCGAACATCGGCACGACGGCGACCGCGTGGATCCTCTCCCTGAACGGGATCCGCGGCGACAATCTGTTCCTTCGGCTCTTAAAGCCGGAGAGCTTTTCGCCGGTGATCGCCGTCGTCGGGATCGGGCTCATCATGTTCGCAAAGCGCAGCAAGAAGCGCGACATCGGCTCTGTGCTGGTGGGGTTTGCGATCCTCATGACCGGGATGACCGTCATGAGCGACGCGATGGAGCCGCTGGCGGAGATGCCGCAGTTCCGGGAGATCCTCACGATGATGGGACACCCGGTCTTCGGGCTCCTCGCCGGGACGCTGATCACGGCCGTGATCCAGAGCTCGGCGGCTTCTCTCGGTATTCTGCAGTCCCTCGCGGTGACGGGGCGCATCTCGTTCACCATGGCGCTGCCCATCATCCTCGGCCTGAACATCGGCACCTGCGTGACGGCGCTGCTCTCCTCGATCGGGACGAAGGCGGACGCCAGACGCGTGACGGCGGTGCATATCTACATCAAGGTGATCGGCACGGCGATCTTTATGATCGGCTTCTACGGACTCGATCTCGTCTTCGATTTTGCCTTTGCCGACCGCCCCGTCACACCCGTGATGATCGCCATCGTGCATTCCGTGTTCAACATTCTGAACACGGTGATCCTCCTGCCGTTCTGCAATCAGCTCGAAAAGCTGGCGCGGTTCACGGTGCGGGATAAAAAATCCGACAAGGACCACGAGGTCTTCCTCGACGAGCTGCTGCTGCGCTCCCCCTCCTTCGCGATCGTGGAGTGCCGCAACGCCGCGATCCGCATGGCGGAGCTCGTCAAGCGGACGATCCTGAACGCGATCTCCCTGCTCTCCGAGTTTGACGAGGACATAGCGGACCGGGTGGAGGAAGACGAACAGTCGATCGACGACTATGAGGACAAGCTGGGGTCTTACCTCGTCAAGGTCTCCGGAAAGAGCCTGACGCACGCGGACTCCAACGACGTGGCGCAGCTTCTTCACACCATCGGCGACTTCGAGCGCATCGGCGACCATGCCGTGAACCTGCTTCGGGTCGCGCGGGAGATCCACGACAAGGAGCTTGAATTTTCAAAGGAAGCGCAGAATGAGCTTGCCGTCTGCACCGACGCGGTCAAGGAGATCCTGATGCTGACGGTCGATTCCTTCTGCAACAAGAATTACGAGGAGGCCACCCGGGTGGAGCCGCTCGAGCAGGTCATCGACTCCCTGAAGGTGGAGCTGAAGAACCGCCACGTCCAACGCCTGCAGGAGGGCCGCTGCACCATTGAGCTCGGCTTCGTTTTCTCCGACATCATCCACAACTACGAGCGCATCTCCGACCACTGCTCCAATGTGGCGGTGTGCATGATCCAAATCCGGGATTCCGCCATGGATACGCACGGGTATCTGAACGCCGTGCGCAACGGGGACCCGCGCTTCGCGGACTATTACGGGGAGTTTTCCGACAAGTATGTGCTCCCCGCAAACACGCACACGGAGCAGGGCGCGCACGCCTGAGACCGACGAAAATCAAAACCGCCGTACCCTTTTGCCAACGGGTGCGGCGGTTTTTGCGCTGTCCGTTTTTGAGGCAGGACCGCGACGGGGCGGCCTTGCGGGAAAAGAGATGCCTGAAAAAGGGAGCGGGAGGGCTTGTCAGCGGGCCGTTTCACAGCGCTTCCATAAATCGGCCCCGGGAACGATTAGACTGCCCGGACGCAGCGGAAAAGGCCACGCCGAAAACGGAAGCCCGGCGCGCTTTCGAGGGCGCGCCGGGCAAAGGAGATTTTGAGATCGAAGCCGTCGGCGGCGCGGGGTCGCACGAGATCAGGCCGTTTATTGGAAGGTGGAGCAGAAGCTGCGGTAGTCGTTCGGGGACATATTGGCGTTGGACTTGAAGACGCGCGTGAAATACCGGACGTTGTTGTAGCCCGTGCGCTCCGCGATGTCCTGCACCTTGAGGTTCGTCTCCTTGAGGAGACGCTTCGCCTCGGCCATGCGCTTGTCGGTGAGGAGCTGGGTGAAGTTTTCGCCCGTCGTCTCGCGGACGAGCCGGCTGATGTAGGAGGGATTGCGGCCGACATGACGCGCCGCGTCGGTGAGGCCGATCGCCTGCGCGTAGTTCGCGGCGATGAAGTCCTTCACCGCGTTCACCAGCAGGTTGGACGTATCCCGCTGCACCGCGTTGATCCGCTCCGACGCGTCCTCACACCACTTCCGCAGCGCCTCGATGCTCTCCGGCGCGACCTCGAAGGTGAGCTGCCGGATGATCGGGCCGACGAGCGAGGGCATATCCTGCTCGCCCCGGTACACGCGCATGGCGAGGCAGACGTTGGAGGCGATGAGCAGGCATGCGGAGTAGAGGTCGCTGGGGTCCCCGGCGCGGGAGGTCTCGATGATCCGGTCGAAACGGGCGAGCGCCTGCGCCGTGCTGCCGACCCCGATCTCGGCGGCGAGAAGCTCCACCTCGGTGTCGAGCGCCCAGCCGGCGGCGTCCGCTTCCCGGATGTCCTCATAGAAAAGCATCTCTCGAAGGTTCCGGTCCCGCATGTATTCCAGCACGACGGAGGTCTGCCGGCGGAGCATCTGCATATCGCGCAGCGTGTCGGAGGCGGAGCTGATCCCGGCGGAAAGCACGCCGAGGAAGTCGCTGCGCACGTCGCCGTGCAGCTCCCGGAGGAAGCCGAGAAGCGCCTCGTTGTCGTCGAGAGGGTCGTCGCGGCGGATCTCCCAGAGGAAGAAAACAAGGCCGCCGAAAACATACGTCACGGCGCCCGGGAGCCTTTCGCGGATCCGCTGCTCCGCGAGGTGGGTGCAGTAGTATTCGCTTTCGAGCTGCGCCGTCTCCATGGCGGTGCCGCACTGAATGGCGACGAGCCGGTACCGCCCGAGGGCGATGCCGTAGATCTGGCGCGTCTCGTCCGCGTCCGCAGGCGTCTCGCTGGAAAAAAGCAGGTTCTCGATGTACTGCCGGCGGATGGTCTCGAGGTTCTCCGTGAAATGCGCCCGGAAGACCTCGTAAAGGCGCTCGTGCTTCTCGTCGGTCTCCAGCTTGTGCTGGGCGGCAAGGACGGCCGCGACCAGCTTCTCCGGCTCGATGGGCTTGAGCAGGTAATCGAAGACATTGTATTGGAGCGCGGTCCGCGCGTATTCGAACTCGGGATAGCCGGTGACGACGATGACCGCGGTGTTCGGGCTTTTTTCGTGGATATAGGCGGCGAGGTCCAGCCCGGAACGGGTGGGCATGCGGATGTCGGTG
The DNA here is from genome assembly GCA_947631835.1 of uncultured Clostridia bacterium. Taxonomy (GTDB): domain Bacteria; phylum Bacillota; class Clostridia; order Oscillospirales; family Acutalibacteraceae; genus Hominenteromicrobium. Next base: position 3,840 of record CANRMW010000085.1, read on the forward strand.
ATGACGATCTCCGGCGTCTCCCGCTCAAAAAGCTCCGTCGCCTCGATCGCGTTCTGCGCGGTGAAGATGTGCTGGAACGAGAGGCCGGCTTCTTCGATAAGCCGTTTGATGCGCATCCGAAGGATCTGTTCGTCGTCCACAATCAGGAGCTTCATGGGTTCTCCTCCTTTTCCTCGGGGATCGGTTCGGATTGGGGTGCGGGGAGCGCGGCGTTTTTGATCTTCGGGAGGCGGATGGTGACCCGCGCGCCGCCGCCTTCCGCGTTCTCGGCGGTGATGCCGTAGGGCTCGCCGTACATCAACTGGATGCGGCGCTGGATGTTCCTTAGGCCGATGCTGTTCTTCCGCTCCCCGACGGGGACGTCCTCGGAGCTTTGCAGGCGGTCCAAAACGCTTTGCGGGAAGCCCACGCCGTTGTCGCGGATCTCAAAGACGAGCGCGTCCAGCTCCTCGTGCCCGAAAAGCCCGACCATGCCTTTGCCGAGGATCTCCGATACGCCGTGGGAGATGGCGTTTTCCAGCACCGGCTGGAAGATCAGCTTCGGCATGCAGTAGTCCATCATGGCGGGCGGGATCTTGATCATAAATACCAGCTTGTCCGGATAGCGCAGGCGCTCGATGAACATAAACTCCTCGGCGTTGCGGCAGCACTCGCGGACGGTCTGGATCTCCGCGCCCTTGAGCGCCATGCGCATGAGATTGGCGAGCGCGATGACCGTCCGCTTGATGTCCTCCGTCCGCCCGAGATCGACAAGGCCGTTGATGATGTCGAGCGTGTTGTAGAGGAAATGCGGGTTGATCTGCGCCTGAAACGCCTTGATCTCGGCGTCCTTCTGCAGGAGCTCCTTGCTGTATACCGTGTCGATGAGCCGGTTGATCCGCAGGATCATCTCGTTGTATGCGTCCGCCAGCTCCTTGAACTCGTCGTCGCTCTCCACCTGGATCAGCTCCGCCTTTTCCGGCGTCTCCGTCGCGCGGATCTTCTCAATGAACCGCCCGAACTGCCCGGAAATGCTCGAGGAGATGAAATGGATCGCGAGGAACGCGACCACCGCCGAGACCGCGAGCAGGATGAACATCACGAGCGTGGTCCTGCGCATCGCCCGGAACAGCTCGGTCTCGTTGATGGAGGCGTAGACCACCCATTCGCTGAACTGCGAGCTGGTCCGGGTGATCTTGTAATCGCTGCCGTTTACGGAAAGGCTGGAGGTCTCCTTTTCGCTGCTGAGAAGGCGGTCGAGGGGGATGCCGGTGGAATTGTAGATCTCGAGGCCGTCCGGTGTCATGATGCAGATATGGACGTCGCTGCTGCCGAAATTGCTCTCCATGAAATCGGAGATGCTCTCCAAAAAGTCGAGATCAAATTCGATCATGATGGATCCCGCCTGCGCGCCGTCCTGGCCGTAGATGGTGCGGGTGAGTGAGATGAGCCCTTCGCTCAGCCGGTCGTAGGAATAAAGCGGTTCCCCGTCGAGCGCGGCGGCCTCCGCGCTGTGGGCGCGCAGACGGCGGGAGAGCGATTCCGCCGACGTGTTTTGGTCTGCGTTCCATATATATTCGTCACCGCAGATATTGGAAAGCGAGATGCTCATCACGCACTCGTCGTAGTTGATGATGGTGTTGTACTTGAGGAGGCGGATCTGGTTTTCCACGTTCCTCTGTTCTTCCTCGGAAAGAGACGCCTTTTCCTGCGTGAGCAAAGACTGCAGAAGCTCGTCGTTCATGAAGACCTCGCTCTCGCGGCGGAGCTGGGAAAGGTAGTTGTCCACGAGCTGGACTTTCTGGTTCGCGATGATCTCCCCCTGCTTGCTGACGATGCCCTCCGTCTCCTGCACGGAGATCGAGAGTACTGTCCCGCAGGAAAAAATGTAGGACAGCAGGATGATGGGGATCAGAAAATACGTCAGCTTTTTTCGGATGGGCAGGCGGCGGAGCGACCGCTCCAGAAAGTGTTCCTTTCGCACGGAAGATTCCTCCTTTGGGGAAACGGACAGGCGGACCGCCGAAACGGGCGATCCATATTTTTTGGAGGTTTACAATTACAGTGTACACCGAATTTTATCGAATGTCAACGATTTACTATCGACTTTTCCGAAGATAAATTTGACAATGTCAAAATTTGTGCAGAAAATTAAAAAATCCGTGTCCTTGCGGAAAAGGAAAAAAGGCTGTATCATTAAGAACAGAAGGAGAGAGGATCTCCAAACATCGGAGTTCTCTTCCAGATCCACCACTCGGACTGGGGCGTGACCTGCGGGGCAGTGTATCCCCGGAAAGGAACGTCATGAGCTTTGACAGTGGTTTGGAGCGGTTGACCGGCCTGACTCGTTCGCTGGTCAATGCCTCGATGAAAAACGCCAACGACGGTACGGCGTTGTTTGTGACGAACAGCGTCGGAAAAAGCGATGCGCTTTGGACGCGTGATTTCGGGTATTTGATGGAATCATGCCCGGAGCTTTTGGGGATGGATCGCGTCCAAAGCTGTATCGAATATATAATCCGCGCCGCGCGGCTGGACGGAATGATTCCTGACTGCGTTGGGACGGACGGGGAGGCCGTATATGCCGCCGGCGTCAATGGGGCGCCGGCCGGCATGGCCGCTTTGGACTGCGCCGCGTTCCTGACCCTTGCGGTGTGCGGTTTTCTGGAGCAGCTTCCCGGGGCGAAGGCGAAAGGACTTTTTGCCGCTTGGGAACCGATCCTGATGCGGGCGCTCTGCTCCGTGTCGATCTCCGTGAAGGGACTGGTGCTCAACGACGCGCGGCGGCCCGATCTGCCCTACGGGTACGCGGGCGGCGCGCTCAAGACCGGGCAGCTTTTCATGGAATCGCTCCTGCTTTGGCGGGCGATGCGCCGGCTCGAGGCGCTCGGCGACCGGATGGACCTGTTCCACACGGACTGCTTCGTGCTCCACAGGCGCGCGGAGATGATCGAGCGAAACATCTATGTGCTGTTTGAAGAACGCGTCGGGGTGTTCCTCGCGGCGGACGGCTTTTGCCGCCAGCCGGATCTCTGGGGAATGTTCTATCTGCTGGATACAGGCTTCCCGCTGCAAAAGGAAGTGAAGCGCGCCGTTTCGCGCTGGCTCCTCGAAAACCGGGAACGCTGTGTTTGCCGGGGGAGGATCAGCCATCTGCCGGATGGGAATCCCTGGGAGCGGTGTTTTCCGAGCGGGGCGCAGACCGCGGCCCGCACGGGCGCGTACTGGGCGCTGCCCTCCGGCTGGGCGATGCGTTTCTATTCCGGAACTGACCGGGCGTTCGCCGAGCAGATGCTCCGGGAGCTCCTCGAAGATTTCGAAAAGAACGGCGTCTGGGCGTGCACCGACGACGGGTACGCGGCGGGCGAAGGCTCTCTTGTGAGCGCCGCCGGCGTGCTGTACGGTGTGCGGCGGATCGTAGAGGACAGAACGATGTCCTGATTTCCTAAGTGTTTTTGTTTCCCCATTTGAATACTTCCAAAAACGGACAGCCTCGCGCCTCCCCCACAGAGACGCGAGGCTGTCCGTTTTGTCTCTTTCTGCGGGGCGCGTTTTTTTCGCACCGCAGGGCGCGGCCCCGCTTATTATGGAGGGAGAAAGGGGGAAGCCAATGAACGATCAGGATTTTCGGGAAACGGTAGAACGGTATAAGGCGGCGCTGCTGCGGGCGCACCGGGAAAGCGGCGGCACGCTCGGCACGCCATTGCCAAACGGCGAAGAGGCGGCGGGCGGAAAAGAGGCTTATGCGCCTCAGACGGCGGACGATGCGGGGGAGGACGATTCCTTTGAGCGGTTCTCCGCGTTCAACTCTCAGGTCGGGTTCCTGCGGGTGCAGTCCTTCGCGGGACAGCAGACCATCCCCGTGCAGGGCGCGCAGGTCGTCGTCACGCACACTTTCCGGGAGGGGACACGCCGCTTCGCGCTCGGGGAAACGGACGAGAGCGGCGTGCTCGACAGCATCGCGCTCCCCGCGCCGCCCGCCGCGTACTCGGAGAGGCCGTCGGAAAACCGGCCGTTCGCGCTCTACGACATCCGCGTCACCCACCCGGATTACCGGGAGGAAGTCTTTCGGGACGTTCCGGTCTTTCCGGGGATCAAATCGATCCAGCCCGTGCGGTTCCTCGCGGACCGCGCCGGCCCGTGAGGCGACGCCATGGCGAGAGTGCTTACGCCCGTGATCCCGGAGACGATCACGGTCCACCTCGGCCTGCCGGACGCTGCGGCGGAAAACGTGCGGGTCGCTTTTCCGGATTATATCAAAAACGTCGCGAGCAGCGAGATCTATCCCACCTGGCCGGACGCGGCGCTGCGCGCGAACATCCTCGCGCAGATCTCCTACGCGCTGAACCGAGTCTATACGGAATATTACCGGAGCCGGGGCTATGATTTCGACATCACCTCCACGACGCAGTTCGACCAGAAGTTCATCCACGGCCGGGATATCTTCGAGAACATCTCGAAGATCGTGGACCAGATCTTCAACAACTATGTGGTGAAGGAAGGGCAGGTCCAGCCGTATTTCACACAGTACTGCAACGGCACCACCTCCACCTGCGCGGGGCTCTCCCAGTGGGGGACGGTGACGCTCGCCGAGCGGGGACTGCTGCCCCTGCCCATCCTCCAGCACTACTACGGGAGCGACACTAGGATCGTCACGAACGCGCCCGTCGCCGAGATCGGGCAGTCCTACCCCGGAAAGGCGCTGCGCTTCGGGAGCGTGGGGGAGGATGTGCGGATCATCCAGCGGCAGCTCAACCGCATCGCGGGGAACTATCCGGCGATCCCGAAGATCCCGCAGA
>CANRMW010000086.1 GCA_947631835.1 uncultured Clostridia bacterium
CTTGCAGAGAACCGGAAGAATCCCTTTTCCCACACGGCACCCATGTCGCGGGAGAAAACTCGTCGGATGCACCGGCGAAGTGAGCGAAGCGAACGACAGCGCGACGTAAAAGTCTTTGCCTAGCTTTCTTCAGAAAGCTGGCGCGGGCAGAGCCCGTTTCGTTTGCTTTACGCTGGCTCGCAGAGAGCGGAGGCAAATTCACCACACAAACCCGACTTCTGACGCAGGGGAGCACTTCCCAAACACACCGGCGAAGTGAGCGGAGCGAACAACCGGCGCGCGGGCAAAGCCTGTTTCGTTTGCTCTACGCTGGCTTGCAAAAAACGGAAGCAAATTCACCACACGGACCCGGCTTCTGACGCGGGGGAGCACTTCCCAAACACACCGGCGAAGTGAGCGGAGCGAACAACCGGCGCGAAGTAAAAGTCTTTTGCCAAGCTTTTCTTCAGAAAAGCGGAAGGATGAAACTTACATGGATTTTGAACAGAAGGAAAATTTGATTCAGGTAGACCTGAAAAAGCTGATGGAGGATTCGTTCATCGACTACTCGATGTCGGTCATCGTGTCGCGGGCGCTGCCCGACGTGCGCGACGGGCTGAAGCCGGTCCACCGGCGCATCCTCTACACGATGTACGAGAATAGCCTCTGGCCGGACAAGGCGTACCGCAAGTGCGCGGACACCGTCGGCACGGTGCTCGGGCGGTACCATCCGCACGGCGACTCCTCCGTCTACGACGCGCTGGTGCGCCTTGCGCAGGATTTTTCCATGCGCTACATGCTTGTGGACGGCCACGGCAACTTCGGTTCCGTGGACGGCGACCCGCCCGCGGCGTACCGCTACACCGAGGCGCGGATGAGCAAGCTCTCCGTGGAGATGCTGCGCGACATCGAAAAGGACACCGTGGATTTCCAGCCGAACTACGACGACCGCCTGCAGGAACCGCTCGCGCTGCCCTCGCATTTTCCGAACTTGCTCGTAAACGGCTCCACCGGCATCGCTGTCGGCATGGCGACGAACATCCCCCCGCACAACATGGGCGAGGTGCTCGACGGCGTCTGCGCAATGGTGGACGACCCGGACATCTCCCTCGACGGGCTGATGAAATACATCAAAGGGCCGGACTTCCCGACCGGCGGCATCATCATGGGCCGCAGCGGGATCCGGGCGGCTTACGGCACGGGGCGCGGCAAGATCTATCTGCGCGCGCGGGCCGAGATCGTGGAGAAGGCGAACGGCCGGTATCAGATCGTCGTGACGGAGCTGCCATACCAGGTGAACAAGGCGCGGCTGATCGAATCCATCGCCGACCTCGTGAAGGAGAAGCGGCTCGACGGCATTTCCTCCATCGACGACCACTCCGACCGCAACGGCATGCACATCGTGATCGACGTGAAGCGCGAGGCCGCGCCGCAGATCGTCCTCAACCACCTGTTCAACCTGACCCAGATGCAGATCACCTACGGCGTGATCAACCTCGCCATCGTGGACGGGCAGCCGAAGACGCTGACGCTGAGGGAGATGCTGCAGGAATACATCAAGTTCCAGAGCGACGTCGTGCTGCGGCGCACGAAATACGACCTGAAAAAAGCGCAGGAACGCGCGCACATCCTCGAAGGGCTCGTGCACGCGCTGGACTGCATCGACGAGATCATCGCGCTGATTCGCTCGTCAAAGGGCGGCATCCCGGAATCGAAGGCCGCGCTGATCGAACGCTTCGGCTTCGACGACGTGCAGGCGCAGGCGATCGTCTCGATGCGCCTCGGGCAGCTCTCCGGGCTCGAGCGCGAGAAGATCTACGAGGAGCAGAAGGACCTGCTTGCAAAGATCGCGGACTATGAGGACATCATCGCGAGCGAGCCGCGCCGCTTCGGCATCATCAAGGATGAAGCGATCGAGATGAAAAAGAAATTCGGCGACGAGCGGCGCACCGAGATCGCAGCGATCAGCGGCGAGATGGACGTGGAGGACCTGATCCCCTCGGAGGAATGCGTCGTCACGATGACCGACTTCGGCTATGTGAAGCGCCAGACGCTCGACACCTACCGCACCCAGCGGCGCGGCGGGCGCGGCGTCTCCGGCATGAGCCGCCGGGAAGAGGACGTCGCGACCGAGCTGTTCCTCGCGAACACACACGATTACGTTTTGTTCTTTTCCGACCGGGGAAGGATGTACCGCCTCAAGTGCTATGAGATCCCGGAGGGCGCGCGGACGGGCCGAGGCATGAACATCACGAACCTGCTGCCCATCACGCCCGACGAGCACATCACCTCGATGCTGCGCGTCACGGCGGCGCAGGAGGACGGCTATCTCGTCATGGTCACGAAGGACGGCTTCATCAAGCGCGTGGAGCTCGCCGCGTTCCAGAACATCCGCAAGAGCGGGCTGATCGCGCTGGACCTGAACGAGGGCGACCGGCTGCGCTGGGTCGCGCTGACGGGCGGGGAGGAGGAGCTCCTTGTCGCGACGAAGCGCGGCATGGCGATCCGCTTCAATGAGCAGGACGTCCGCGAGATGGGCCGGCAGGCGCGGGGCGTGCGGGCGATCCGGCTGGAGGAGGGCGGCGAGGTCGTCGGGCTGAGCGTCCCGCAGGACGGCGCGCTCGTGCTGACGGTCTCCGAGACCGGCTACGGGCGGCTCTCTCCCGTTTCGGATTACCGCCTGCAGAGCCGCGGCGGCAAGGGCCTGACGAACTACCACACCGAAAAATTCGGGGACGTCGCGGCGATCCGCTGCATCGATCCCGCCGAGACAGACCTGATCCTCATCACGGACGACGGCGTGATCATCCGCATCGAGGCGGAGAGCGTGCGCGTCTGCGCGCGGCCGGCGAAGGGCGTGCGCCTGATGAAGCCGAACGAGGGCGCGAAGGTCATCAACGTCGCGGAGGCGCCGCGCGCCGGTGCGGAGGACGCGGAGACGTCGTCCGGCTCGGGCGAAGAAATGGAGCTCTCCGGGGCGGACGGCGTACCGGACGCGGGACCGGAAGACGAGACCGAAGAATAACGGACAAACGAAAGAGCCTCGCCGCAGCGGGGCTCTTTTTGCGCGCTGTTTTTCCCGGCGCGAGGCGTGTTACGCCGCCGGATCCAATCGGTACACGTCCGTGAACTGGGCTTTGCGCTCCGGGGTCAGGTGGTGGCTGACGAGGATCAGCGTCAAGTCGGGGTTATTGAGCAGGCTGTCCTCAACGATACCCGCGTTCTTCTGATCCAGTGCGCTGGTCCCCTCGTCCACAAGGAGGATGGAGCGGTCGTGGATCAGCGCGCGGGCGATGGCGACGCGCTGCTTCTGCCCGCCGGAGAGATTGCTCCCGTCCTCGCCCACGATGGTATCCAAACCATCCGGCATCGCGGCAAGGTCTCCCGCGAGGGCGCTGTCCCGCAGGGCCTTTTCGAGCTGCGCGTCGGTAAAGTCCCCGCCGAGGGTGATGTTGTCGCGGATCGTCGTGTTGAACAGGAACACGTTCTGCTCGATGTAGCTCATCTGCTGCTGGAGCTGCTCCGGGGTGAAGTCATGCGCGTCCGCGCCGTCAAAGCGGATCGCGCCGCTGTACCCCGGCAGCCAGCCGAGCAGGAGCTTCAAAAGGGTGGACTTCCCGCAGCCGGACGGGCCGGTGAGAGCGTACTTGCCGCCCTTTCGGAACGAGAGGGAAAGGCCGCTGAGGACCGGCTTTTCGCCGTACCGGAAGCTGAGGTCGTTCACGGTGATGGCGCGGCTCAGCTCGGGAAGGCCGCCGCTTTCTTTGTCCTGAACGCTGTCGCTGCGGACAGTGATTTTGTCAAAGTACGGCTTCGTGGAGGAGAACGAGAGCAGGAGCTCGGCCACCGTGCCAAGGCAGTTGGAGAAACTGCCGCAGAGATTGCCGCCGCCCGCAAGGGAGCCCTGCAAAATCACGCCCTGAATGGACAGCACGCCGATGATGACGTTCAACAAAAACTGGCAGATCATGTTGATGCAGCCGATCCCCGCGCCGATAAAACTTTTCACATAGGTGAGCTTGAATTTCGGCTTTTCGATCTGATCGCTCGCCGCGTCCGCGCCCTGACGGAACCTCTGTGTGCGGCCAAAGGAGCGCAGAACGTCGTACCCGGACAGAATATCCTTGAGCTTGCCCGTCGCATCCGCCTGCTGCTCCGCGCACGATTTACCCAGCTTCTCCATGCGTTTATTGAAAAGCCGCGGCGCAAAGAGCATGATGATGGTCGTGATGAGCGCCGCGCCCAAAAGCGACCAATGCAGCGTTAAAAGGGCGATCGCGCTGAACAGGACCGTCGCCGCCGCGTCGATGCACTGATAGAACGGCTTCCACGCGAGATTTTCAATTTGGTTTACGTCGTTCGTGAACCATGAGAGATACTCCCCGGTGTCCTTTTCGTGAAACTCGACGTGGGTTTTTTGCAACAGCGTCGCAGTCATATCCCGCCGGACCGCGTTGTTCATTTTACGGATCGCGCGGCCTTGGAAAAACTCGGTAAGGCTGCTGACCCACATGACCAAAAACCAAGCCACCATCATCAGCGCTAGCCAGAAGAAAAAGCCGCGCAGATCCAAATCAATGATTCCTTGAAACAACCTTATCATCAAAAGGTTGATCCCGGTTTGCAGGGCGCAGATGAACAGCCCCGGCAGGATCGCCAGAAGATTCGCGAGCCAATATTTCCGAATGTAATACAGCATAATATAAACGACTTCCTTTCTTTGGCAGATTTCATGCGGTTTTTTGCGGTTTGGGCGGGGTGTCGCGCGGTTCGTTCCCGGTTTCCGCCCATGTTTCGCCCGGCGCGAAAATTGACACCGGTTCGTACAGCCTAAAATAATTCGACTCCGACTGCGTCAGCGTGCGCGCCAGCAGGAGGAACGGGATGAGCTTCCACGGCTCCGCGGCTTCATAGACGTGCGTCTCGCCGTCCTCGAGCTCGAGTTCCATCGAGGAGAGCAGCCCCGCCGCCGCGAGCGATTCCAAGAGCGATTCCACGTCCTCGCGGGGCAGGTCCAGGCGCTTCTTCACGACGCTCGCCGAGAACCACCCAATCTTCCGGTTGCAGACGTACTCCAGCAGCTCGAGGCAGCCCGGCTTCGCCAGCACCGCAAAGAGCCGACGGTATTCCTCCTTCGGCGCGAGCCACTGGGCCCAGCCGCCGTGCGGCCTCGGCCAGAGCGTCGCGAAGGACAGGTCCTCGGCGTGCACGTCGAAGAAAATGCCGCCCTCCGTCACGATCTGCGAGAGCATCAAAAGCGCGCCACCGTCGCCGTAGGAGAGCTTGGCCGTTTCGGGGTAGTCCGTCGCCGGGAGCTTGATCTCGCCGTCCGCCTCGGAGAGGAAATGCTGCTTCGCGCGCCACACCAGTCGACAGAATTGGTTCAGCCGCTCCTTTGCCGGGAACCCCCGCAGCCACCGGCCGACCGCGTCCGCAGGGTCCTCCTGCTCGCCGCCCTCCATGCCGAAAAGCGCGTCGATGGTCACGCCGAGCTGCCGCGACAAGACCGGAAGCAGCTCCACGTCCGGCGTGCCGCCCTTTTCCCATTTGCTCACCGCTTGAGAGGAAACGCCCACCATGTTTCCGAGCTGTTCCTGCGTGAATCCGCGCTCTTTTCGCAGCGCGGCGATGCGCTCGCTCAGTTCCTTTGCCATGCCAAGCACCGTCCTTTCGGATTTCTGGTTGAATTATACCACAAATTGGAGTTGAGAGCAATAGAGGCGTATTTGGCAAAGTCCAACCGTTGGTTGGGAAAACGGGTCTTTGCGGCGATTTCTCCCTTGCGGCGCGCGGGAATGTCGGGGACGCGGGCGGCGCGGAAAAAATTTTTTTCGCCGACATCGTTCTTCTTTTTTCTCTTTTCCGCCGTGCTATACTTGTCCTGCAAGGCGAGGAAGGGGGCGGGACGATGGAAGAAAGGGATCGGGAGCTTTTGCTCCTGCCGACGGACGCCATCGCGCCGAACCCCGATCAGCCGAGGAGCGCTTTTTCCGAGGAGGACTTGGAGCGCTTGGCGGAGAGCATCCGGCAAAACGGCGTCCTGCAGCCGGTCCTTGTGCGGCACGGGGACGCCGGGTACGTCCTGATCGCCGGGGAGAGAAGGTGGCGCGCGTCGATCCGCGCGGGGCTGGAGCGCATCCCTGCGATCTTGGAGGACCGCTCCCAAGACGAGGCCGCCCTGCTCGCCCTCGTGGAAAATATGCAGCGCTGCGATCTCACGTTTTTCGAGGAGGCCGGTGCGATCCGCGCGCTCCTCCTCCAGTGCGGGCTGACGCAGGAGGAGGCCGCGCGGCGGCTGGGCATGAGCCAGTCCGCGCTCGCGAATAAGCTGCGCCTGCTGCGGCTTTCCCCCCTGGAACAGCGGATGATCCTCGAAAACGGCCTCACGGAACGCCACGCCCGCGCATTCCTGCGGATCGATAACCCGGAGGCCCGCGCCGCCGTGCTGCGGGAGGCCGTCGTGCGGCGGCTGAACGTCGCGCAGACCGAGGCGCTCGTCGCGGAGCGCGTCCAGCCGAAGGTCCCGGAAAAACGGCCGAAGCGCATTTTCATCGCGAAGGACGTCCGGCTCTTCCTGAACACGGTGGACCGCGCGGTGACCGTGATGAAGGCCGCGGGGATCCGCGCCGTGGCGCAGCGCCGGGAAACAGACGAGTACTTTGAGTGCGTCGTCCGGATCCCGAAATCTGATTCGAGTACGAGGTAAACCCATTCCCTTATTCATTTCCCACAACGGAGAAGGACCGAGACGGCAACGTCTTCGGCCCTTCTTCGTGTTTCATGTGAAACGCTCCCGCGCCGTTTTCCCAAAATTCGAACTTTAAGCAGATTTTCTCTTTCTTTTCGCGCCGGACTGTGCTATAATATGCAGAGCCGCTTTCGGCACCTGCGGCGGCGGCAAAGCCGCTCTCGTTGGCCTGTACAGGCTCGTGGAGGACGGAGGCGTGCTTACCGCGAAAGCTGAATTTCCGGCGCGGGAGAGAGTTTCCCAAATGCACCGGCGAAGTGCGCGGAGCGCACGACCAACGCGGCGTAAAGGCCTTTGCCCAGCTTTCTTTCAGAAAGCTGGCGCGACGAAACGGCCTTTGGCCGCAGCGCGGGCGGCAGGGCCGCTCTCGGCACCTGCGGTGCGGCGACGTTTGCCCTATTTTGGCTTGCTAATGGCGGAGGCGGGCTTACCGCACAAGCTGTTTTTTCGGCGCGGGAGAATGCTTACTGGAAACAGCGGCGAAGTGCGCGGAGCGCACGACCAACGCGGCGTAAAGGTCTTTGCCCAGCTTTCTTTCAGAAAGCTGGCGCGGCGAAACGGCCTTTGGCCGCGACGCGGGGGCGGCAGAGCCGCTTTCGTTGGCCTATGCAGGCTCGCAGAGGGCGGAGGCGGGTTTACCGCAAAAGACAGGTTTCCGGCGCGGAGGAAAGTTTCCTAAACGCACCGGCGAAGTGCGCGGAGCGCACGACCAACGCGGCGCAAAAAAGGGGGAGGAAAATGGGAAAGATCATTGCGGTCGCCAACCAGAAGGGTGGTGTCGGGAAAACGACCACCGCCGTGAACCTCGCGGCCGCGCTGGGCGCGAAAGGGAAGAAAGTCCTCCTGTGCGACATCGACCCGCAGGGAAACGCGACGAGCGGCGTGGGGCTTGACCGGCGTGGCCTGCGCGCGCGTATTACATCGTATGACGTGCTCATCAACGGGATGAAAGCGCGGGACGGCGTGCAGAAAACGCAGTTTGCGGGGCTTTACGTCCTTCCCTCCGACGCGGACCTTGCGGCTGCAGAGATCGAGCTTGCGGAGAAGGAGCACCGCGAGGCGATCCTTCGGGAAGCGCTCGCGGGGATCCGGGGAGAATACGACTTCCTGCTCGTGGACTGCCCGCCCTCCCTCGGGCTGGTCACGACGAACGCGCTCGTCGCCGCGGACACCGTATTGATCCCGGTCCAGTGCGAATACTACGCGCTGGAGGGGCTTTCCCAGCTCATGAACTCGGTGCAGGCGGTGAAGCGCCGGTACAACGAGCGGCTGGCGCTCGAGGGCGTGCTGCTCACCATGTACGACGGGCGGCTGAACCTGACGCAGCAGGTCGTGGCGGAGATCAAGAAGTTTTTCCCGAGGAAGGTTTTTTCTGCCGTGATCCCGCGGTCCGTGCGCGTCTCCGAGGCGCCGAGCTACGGGCAGCCTGTCCTTTACTACGACCGGTCGAACCGCGGCGCCGCCGCATACAGCGCGCTGGCGGAAGAAATACTGAGAAACGAAGGATGATGTTTCACATGAAACATCCATGGGAACGGAGGGACGGAGTTGGCAAAAAAAGGCGGGCTTGGACGCGGACTGAACGCGATCTTCGAGGATAACGTCCGGGGCGACGCGGGCCTCGTGGAACTGAGGCTCAGCGAGATGGAACCGAACCGCGCGCAGCCCAGAAAGAAATTTGACGACGAAGCGATGGCTGACCTTGCGGATTCGATCCGGCAGCACGGCGTTTTGCAGCCGATCCTCGTGCGGCCCCTGCTTTCCGGAGGGTACCAGATCGTCGCCGGAGAACGGCGATGGCGCGCCGCGCGGATGGCCGGCCTCAGCGAGGCGCCGGCGCTCATCCGGGAGATGACGGACAACGAGGTCACCCAAATCGCCCTGAT
>CANRMW010000087.1 GCA_947631835.1 uncultured Clostridia bacterium
TTTTAATGGAAATTGACGGCGGCCGCCTTCGCCTCCCCTCGTTTTTCTTGCCTTTCCTCCCCCGCTGTGCTATAATGAACGTTGGACGGCGGCCAGGACGCTGCGGTTTTCTTGGGCCGCTCCCGTTCTCTTCCGCACGCCGCTGTCCCTATTATTGTACCGCTTGGGAGAAATATACAATGCCGATCCGGATCAAAGCGGAGCTTCCCGCCATTGAGGTGCTGGAATCCGAAAATATCTTCGTCATGACGCATGAACGCGCGGCTGTGCAGGACATCCGCCCGCTCAAGATCGCCATCCTCAACCTCATGCCCACAAAGATCGAGACGGAGACACAGCTCCTCCGCCTGCTCGGGAACTCTCCGCTGCAGGTCGATGTGGAGCTGCTCCATACGGCGAGCCACGTCAGCCGCCACACGAGCCCTTCCCATCTCAATACCTTTTATAAGACGTTTGACGATGTGAAGGATCAGCGGTTCGACGGGCTGATCGTGACGGGCGCGCCTGTGGAAAAGCTCCCCTTTGAAGAGGTGGACTACTGGGACGAGATGTGCCGCGTGATGGAGTGGAGCCGCACGAATGTCTATTCCGTGCTCTATATCTGCTGGGGCGCGCAGGCCGGGCTCTACTACCACTACGGCGTTCCGAAATACGAAATGCCCGAAAAGCTCTCGGGCATTTACCGGCACCGCGTCATCAACCCCTATCACCCGCTGATGCGCGGCTTCGACGACAACTATTTTGCCCCGCATTCCCGATACACCGAGGTCCGCGCGGAGGACATCGCGAAGCACCCGGAGCTGCTCGTGCTCGGGGTATCGGATCTCGCGGGCATCCACATCATCGCGGAAAAGAGCGGCCGGAAATTTTTCGTCACGGGCCACGCCGAATACGACCGCGACACGCTCGCGAAGGAGTATTTCCGCGACGTCGGCAAAGGGCTGAATCCGAAGCTGCCCTACAATTACTTCCCGAACGACGACCCCTCCGCGCGGCCCCCGTTTACGTGGCGCAGCAACGCGCACCTGCTCGTCTCGAACTGGCTCAACTACTATGTCTATCAGCAGACGCCGTACGACCTCGCCGAACTGCAGCAGGCGTGACGGGAAAGGAGCGAACCATGCGGTATGACGGCGTGATCTTCGATCTGGACGGCACGCTCTGGGATTCCTCGGACGGCGTGTGCGTCTCGTGGCTCAAAACGCTCGCCGACGTGCCGGACCTGCCGCGCGCCCTCACGATGGACGACGCGAAGGCGTGCATGGGCATGACCGCCGAGCAGATCATGGACCGGCTCTTCCCGGGCTTTCCGCGCGCGCGGCAGCGGGAGCTGTTCGACGCCTGCGTGCGCGCGGAGTGCGCGTACCTCGCGGAACACGGCGGGCGGCTCTACCCCGGCGTGCCCGAAACGCTCGAAGCGCTGGGCAGGGTCCTCCCGCTCTTTGTGGTAAGCAACTGCGAGCCCGGGTACATCGAGGCGTTTTTCAAGGCGCACGGTACGGGAAAATATTTCCGGGACTATGAATACATCGGACGCACGGGTCTGCCGAAAGCGGAGAACATCCGCTTGGTGATGGAGCGAAACGGGCTTCGCCGCCCGGTCTATGTGGGAGACACCGTCTGGGACGAGGAGGCCGCGCGCACGGCCGGCGTGCCGTTCGTCTTCGCCGCCTACGGGTTTGGAAAAGTGGAAAACGCGCCCGCCGCCCGCAGCTTCCCGGAACTGCTCCCGCTTTTGACCGCGGACGGACACGGAAAGGAGACCGAACATGAAAACCGAGATGCTTTTTGAATACTGCCCCTTTCTCGCCGGGAAGACCTTCACGATCAGCCGCGCGAGCGTTTTTGACGCCGACGGCCTGTTCGCGCTGATGGGGGACGATGCCCTCTTGCGCTTTGAGCCGGATAAGCCCGCCGCGGACAGCGCCGCTGCAGAGCGCCGGCTTCGGGAGGCAGAGCGGCTTTTCCGGGACAAAAAGGCGCTGCTCCTCTCCGTCTGCGGCCATGACGACCTCGGGAAAATGATCGGCTGGATCCAGATCGACGGTCTGGACCCCGCGCTCGACCGCGCGCGCCTGCGCTGCGTCTTCACGCGGGGGTCCGCCGCCTCGGGCCTCGCGGCGGACGCGATCCGCACCGTCGCGCGCTATCTCATCGGAAAGGCCGGGGTCAACCGGCTGGAGGCCATGACCCTTGCCGAAGACGAGGCGAAGCAGACGCTCCTCGAATCCGCCGGCTTCACCAAAGAGGGCGTTCTCCGGGAGAGCCGCCCCTGGGGAGAGCTGCCGCGCGCGGATATTGCGATCCACGCGCTTTTGGCGCGCGACCTGCCCCCGGAAGAGGACGGCGGCAAGCCCTTGGAAGATGCGGGACCGGAGGACGCGGCGCAGGACGAAACGCTCTCCGACATTCCCTCCTTCGAAGACCCCGAGTCGCGTTCTCCGATCTTATAAGAGCAGCGAGCGGAGATAGAGCAGCAGCTTTTTCTCCCTCCGGCTCACCTGCACCTGCGTCATGCCGAGCCGTTCGGCGGTCTCCCGCTGGGTGCGGTTTCCAAAATAACGGTACTCGATCAGCCGGCGGTCGTTTTCGGGCAAAGACCCGAGCGCCTGCCGCAGCGCGAGGCGGTCCGCGATGTGCTCCTCCATGGAAGGAGTGGGCAGGTCGCTGTCCGCCTCGCCGTCTTCTCCGGAGAGCGAAACGGGCGGCGCGGCGGAGAGCAGCGCCTCGGCGCATTTTTCCGGCGTGCAGGAAAGGCGTTCGGCGAGCTCCGCGACGCTCGGGGCGCGGCCCGTCTCGGCGGCGAGCGATTCCGAGAGCCGCGCCGCTTTGAGCGAAAGCTCCTTCACCTCGCGCGAAACCTTCACGGTCCCGCCCTCCCGAAAGAGCCGCCGCATCTCCCCGAGGATCACCGGCACGGCGTATGTGGAAAACCGGAACCCGCGCGCGGGGTCGAAGTGCCGCGCCGCCTTGATGAGCCCCTCGCAGCCCGCCTGAAAGAGGTCGTCGTATTCGACGCCGCGCCCGAGAAAGCGCGGCACGAGCGCCCGCACGAGCCCGACGTTCTCCTCCGGGCGCGGGACGTTCAGCGGCTCACTCGCCATCGCGCTTTTGGGAAAGGCGCTTTGTGAGCGTCACCGAAGTGCCTTTGCCTGGCGCGGAAGTCACCTTCACCCGGTCGCAGAACGTCTGCATCACGGCAAAGCCTAACCCGGCGCGCTCCTCGCCGCCCGTCGTGAACAGCGGCTCCATCGCCTTTTCCACATCTTCGATCCCGCAGCCCTTGTCCCGAACCTTCACGTCCACGCTGCCGTCCGAAAAAATCTTCGCGCTCATGTACACGATCCCCACCGTGTCCCGGTAGCCGTGGACGACCGCGTTCGTCACCGCCTCGCTGACGGCGGTCTTGAGGTCCGCAAGGTCGTTCACGAGCGGGTCCAGCCCCAAAAGAAACGCCGAGACCGCGCCGCGCGCGAATCCCTCGTTCACCGAAAGGGACGGAAACTGCATCTTCATCCGATTCACCACGGCCCTCATGCTTCCACCTTCCTTTCGTTTCCATCTTCGATCTTCGTCAGCCGCCCGACGCCGGAGAGCTCCGCCATGCGCCGAAGCTGCGGTGAAAGCCCGGACACCGTCACGCCGCCCTGCCATAAGGAGAGCAGCCGCACGCGCCCGAGGATCAACCCGATGCCGGAGGAATCCATAAAGGGCACGGAGGAAAAATCCATCCGCAGCGTGTGCGGCCGCACCTGCTCCGCCGCCCGGTCGATTTCTTCCCGCACGCGCGCGGCCGCGTGGTGGTCGATGTCCCCGGAGAGCGCGGCGGTCATCGTTCCGTTCTTGAGTTCCAATCGCAGATTCATCGTATCGCTTCCAAACTTTTTAAAAATGTGCGCAAAAAAGGACAGGCCCCGCATCTGTTTCCAGTATACAGGAGCCTGTCCGTATTTTTTGCCGATTTCCGTCGGCGCTTTATTTTTCATAGCGCGCCTTGAGCGCGTCCCGCGCCTCCGCCGCGAGATAGAACGAGCCGCAGACCACCAGCGCCTCGCCGTTTTCGACTTTCGAGCGCGCGAGCGCTTCCCCGATGCTCCCCGCTGCCGTCACGTCCGCGCAGAACGCGCGCGCTTTTTCGGCGAGCGCTTCGGCGGAGAGCGATCTCGGGTTCTCCGGCCGCACCGTCACGATCTTCGAAAAGAGCGGCGCGACGTATTCGAGAAACTTTCCGCTGTCCTTGTCCGCCATGATGCCCATGACCGCCGTGATCCTGCGCCCCGCCACATGCTTTTGCAGCACCTCGCGCAGCGCCTTCGCGCAGCCGGGGTTGTGCCCGCCGTCGAGCAGCACGAGCGGATCCTCGCAAAGGACCTCCATGCGCGCCGGGACGGACGCTTCCCGAAAGCCCTTCTGCACCGCTTCGTCCGGGATCCGGTACCCCTTCTCCCGCAGCAGCTCGAGGGCGTTCAGCGCGTTCACCGCGTTGAGGAGCTGGTGCTCCCCGGTGTAGCGGTGGCAGAGCGGAAGTCCATCCCAAGTGAACTCCGTGCCGTATACCGTCTCCCGCAGCACCCGCGCGCGCGTCTCGTCCGCCGTGACGCACCGCGCGCCGCGCGCCGCGGAAACGCGCTCGATCACCTCGCGCGCCTCCGGCTCGAGCCTCGGATAGAGCGAGACCGGCGTGCCGTGCTTGATGATCCCGGCCTTTTCGAACGCGATCTTGCCGAGCGTGTCGCCGAGCACGGCCGTGTGGTCGAGCGAGATCGAAACGATCACGGCGCACTCGGGCGGGTCGATGACGTTCGTCGCGTCGAACCGGCCGCCCATGCCGACCTCGAGCACCACGAAATCGCAGTTTTCCTTCGCATACCACCAGAACGCGAGCGCCGTGATGAACTCGAACTCGGTGATGACGTCGCCGTTCGCCTCCAGCCGCTTGGCCTCCTTCGCGACGGCCTCCACCGCCTCGATGAGGCTTTCCTTCCCGATCATCTCGCCGTCGAGCCGGAACCGCTCGCGGAAGTCGAGCACATACGGCGAGGTGTAGAGCCCCGTTTTGTACCCGGCGGCGGTCAGCACGGAGGCGATCACCGTGCTCGTCGTGCCCTTGCCGTTCGTGCCCGCGACATGGACGAACCGCAGCTTCTTCTGCGGGTCTCCGAGCGCGGCGCAGAGCGCTTCCATTCGCTCGAGCCCGAGCTTCGAGCCGAACACGAGCCGGCTGTTGACCTCCTGCAGCGCCTCTTCGTAGGTCATGCCTGAAGCCCCCGGAGCGTCTCTTCGATCAGCGCGAGCTGCGCGGAGAGCTTTTCGCCGTTTTGCCGCACGCCCTCCACGACCTTCTCCGGCGCGCGCCCGGTGAAGTTCTCGTTCGAGAGCTTCGCCTTCACCGAGGCAAGCTGCTTTTCGACATTCGCCTTTTCCTTTTCGAGCCGCGCAATCTCCGCCTTGCGGTCCACGAGATCGTCCATCGGCAGCAGGGCCCGCGCGTCGCTCGTCACCGCGGTTACCGCGCCCTCGAGCTCGAACTTTTCGCCGACCGCGACGTTCGAGCCATACGCGAGGCGTTCGATATATCCCTTCGCCGTCTCGTAGGGCGCGGGGTTTTTCGTCTCGATGTAGATGTGCGCGCGTCTTGCCGGCGGGACGTTCATCTCGCTGCGGCGCGTGCGCACCGCGCGGATCAGCGCCATCACGCGCTCCATGTCCGCCGCTTCTTCGGGGAAGGAGAGTGCGCCGTCCGGCTCCGGCCACGGCGCCACGATCAGCGCCTCGCCCTCGTGCGGAAGGGACTGCCAGATCTCCTCGGTGATGTACGGCATGAACGGATGCAGCAGCGCGAGCGTCTGCGTCATCACCCAGACGAGCACCTGCCGCGCGCTCTTAGCGCTTTCTTCGTCCGCGCCGTTCATGCGGATCTTCGCGAGCTCGATGTACCAGTCGCAGAAATCATCCCAGAGGAAGTCATAGAGCTTCGAGGCCGCCATGCCGAGCTCGAACTTTTCGAGGTTTTCCGTGACCGCCGCCGCGACGCCGGAGAAGCGGTCGAGGATCCATTTGTCCGTGATGTCGAGCGTTTCCGGGAGCACGCAGGGGACGTCCTTTCCCTCGATGTTCATCAGGATGAACCGCGCGGCGTTCCAGATCTTGTTCGCGAAATTGCGCGAAGCGGAGACCTTCTCCTCCGAGAAGCGCATATCGTTCCCCGGGCTGTTGCCGGTGATGAGCGTAAAGCGCAGCGCGTCTGCGCCGTAGCGGTCGATGACCTCAATCGGGTCGATGCCGTTGCCGAGCGACTTCGACATCTTGCGGCCCTGCGCGTCGCGGATGAGGCCGTGATAGAACACGGTCTTAAACGGGACCTCCTTCATCTGCTCGAGGCCGGAGAAGATCATCCGCGCCACCCAGAAGAAGATGATGTCGTAGCCCGTGACGAGCGTGTCGGTCGGGTAGAAATATTCGAGCTCCTTCGTCTTTTCCGGCCAGCCGAGCGTGGAGAACGGCCAGAGCGCGGAGGAGAACCAGGTGTCGAGCGTATCCTCGTCGCGGGTGAGGTGCGTGCCGCCGCACTTCGGGCAGACCTTCGGCTCCTCCTCGGCGACGATCGTCTCGCCGCATTCGCAGTACCACGCGGGGATGCGATGTCCCCACCAGAGCTGGCGGGAGATGCACCAGTCGCGGATGTTTTCCATCCAGTTGTAGTAGATCTTCTCCATCCGCTCCGGGATGAAGCGGATCTCGCCGTTCTTCACGGCGTCCACGGCGGGCTTTGCGAGCGGCTCCATCTTCACGAACCACTGCGTGGAAACGCGCGGCTCGACCGTCGTGCCGCAGCGGTAGCAGGTGCCGACGTTGTGCTTCAAGGGCTCCACCTTGATGAGGTAGCCCCCGGCGTCCAGATCCTCGACGATCCGCTTTCTCGCCTCCATGCCGGAGAGCCCCGCGTATTTCCCGCCGTTTTCGTTGATGGAGCCGTCCTCCTCCATCACGTTGATGACGGGCAGACTGTGCCTCAGCCCCACCTCAAAGTCGTTCGGGTCGTGCGCCGGGGTGATCTTCACCGCGCCGGTGCCGAAATCCCGCTCGACGTATGTGTCCGCGATGATGGGGATCTCGCGGTTTACGAGCGGCAGGATGACCGTCTTGCCGATCAAATCCTGATACCGGGGGTCGTCCGGGTGCACCGCGACGGCGGTATCGCCGAGCATCGTCTCCGGGCGCGTCGTCGCAAGGCGGATCTCGCCGCTGCCGTCGCTGAGCGGATAGCGCAGGTGCCAGAAGAAGCCGTCCTTCTCCTCAAATTCCACCTCCGCGTCGGAGATGGAGGTTTTGCAGTGCGGGCACCAGTTGATGATGCGCTCGCCGCGGTAGATCAGGCCCTTGTCGTAGAGTGTCTTGAAGACGCGGTTGACGGCCTTGTTGCAGCCCTCGTCCATCGTGAAGCGCAGGCGGTCCCAGTCGCAGGAGGAGCCGAGCTTCTTGAGCTGCTCCACGATCCGGCCGCCGTACTGGTCCTTCCACGCCCACGCGCGCTCGAGGAATTTTTCGCGGCCGATCTCCTCCTTCGTGACGCCCTCCTTGCGCATCGCCTCGACGATTTTCGCCTCCGTCGCGATGGACGCGTGGTCGGTGCCCGGGAGCCACAGCGCCGAATAGCCCTGCATCCGGCGGAACCGGATGAGCGTGTCCTGCAGCGTCTCGTCCATGGCGTGGCCGAGATGGAGCTGCCCCGTGATGTTCGGAGGCGGGATCACGATGGTGTACGGCTTCTTTTTCTCGTCTACCTCGGCGTGGAAATATTTTCCCTGCATCCAGAAATCATAGATGCGGTCCTCCACTTCTCTCGGCTCGTATGCTTTCGCGAGTTCCTTTGCCATTTGCCTCTTCCTTTCCTAAATAAACAAAAATCGCCCCCAGCGCAAACGCGCATCGGGGCGAACAGTGTCCGCGGTACCACCCGTTTTCAGGGAAACCTCCCTGCACTCAGGCACGGAAAATCCATGCCGCCTCCCGTAACGAGGGAGACCCGGCGGAGCTTACTTGCCGCAAAAGCGGCTTTCGGTCCGCGGCTCAAAGGACACCTTCCGCGCGGCGTCGCGGGCGCTTGCACCGACCGCACCCTCTCTTCGCCTTCGTCCGCGCGTACTCCTCCTTGTCGTCGCCTTTTTCAGAGTTTATTATACTCCAAAGCGGGAAAAAGTCAAGAAAAATCTTTCCTTCCCGCGCCGCGAAAAAATCCCGCAAAAAGGGCTTGCATTTTTCTGCCCGGTGGTTTATAATAGGAAAGTACCGCGCGGGTGTAGTTCAGTGGCAGAACACCAGCTTCCCAAGCTGGATATGAGGGTTCGATTCCCTTCACCCGCTCCATGGCCCGGAACTGAGGTTCCGGGCTTTTTCTCTGTTTTCCGCCGTTTTTTGGCCTCGACCTGCTTTAAATTGCGGGCTTTCGTTTCGTTCTCAAAGGTCTGAAATTCCCTTTTTCCAGTGAAATCGCTAACAAAATTGCGAAGGAACCTGCCAGCGCGCCGGCGGCTTTACTG
>CANRMW010000088.1 GCA_947631835.1 uncultured Clostridia bacterium
TAGGTGTTGTACATGTCCCGCTCCGGGATGCTGCCCGCGCGCTGAATCAGAGAGAAGATCGGCGGCGTGCGCAGCGATCCGCGTCGCGATGATGCCCTCCTTCACGTCCTCGAGGTCGGGCAGGCGCAGGTGCTCCGCAGGCGTCACGTAGCAGAGGAACGAAGCGCCGTGCATCCCCGCCATCGCGCCGCCGATGGCCGAGGTGATGTGGTCGTAGCCCGGCGCGATGTCCGTGACGATCGGCCCGAGCACGTAGAACGGCGCGCCGTGGCAGAGCGTCTTCTGGATCTCCATGTTCGCGGCGATCTCGTTCATCCGCATATGGCCCGGCCCCTCGATCATCACCTGCACATCCTTCGCCCAGGCGCGCTTCGTCAGCTCCCCGAGCGTGATCAGCTCCTCGATCTGCGCCGCGTCGGTCGCGTCCTCGATGCAGCCCGGACGGCACGCGTCGCCGAGCGAGAGCGTCACGTCGTGCTCCCGGCAAAGGTCCAAGAGCTCGTCGAAGTGCTCGTAGAACGGGTTCTCATTCCCGGTCATCTCCATCCACGCGAACATGATCGACCCGCCGCGCGAGACGATGTTCATCAGGCGCTTGTTGCGCTTGAATTTCTGCGCGGTCTCGCGGTTGATCCCGCAGTGGATCGTCATAAAATCCACGCCGTCCTCGGCGTGCATCCGCGCGATGTCCAGCCACTCCTCGCTCGTGATCTTCCCGAGCGCCTTGTGATAGTAGACGACCGCGTCGTAGATCGGCACGGTGCCGATCATCGCCGGGCAGTTTTCCACGAGCTTTCTGCGGAACGTGCGCGTGTCGCCGAACGACGAGAGGTCCATGATCGCCTCCGCGCCCATATCGACGGCGCTCTGCACCTTTTGGTATTCCATGTCGAGGTCGGTCAGGTCCCGCGAGGTGCCGAGGTTGACGTTGATCTTCGTCGCGAGCCGCGCGCCGACGCCGCTGGGCGAGAGCGCTTTGTGGGCCTTGTTCGCGGGGATGATCGCCTTCCCCTCCGCGATGAGCGCGCGCAGCGCCTCGACGTCCATGTGCTCCTTTGCGGCGACGGTCTCCATCTCCGGCGTCACGATCCCGAGCCTTGCGGCGTGCATCTGTGTGGTGTATTCCATCGTGTTTCCTCCCATTGTGCGGACAAACAAAAAAGCGCCCGGACCCGCCCTGCGCTTTCTTCCCTACGTTGGCATTGTCCAAATCAGGTTTCCGGGTCGAGGGCGCCGCCCTCCTCTCAGCCGCTTCGGCGGCTCCCCGTTCGGTTGTGCTTCCAGTCTAGCACACATTCCGGAGAAAGTCAAGCAAAAGCGGGAAACCGCGCGCGGCGGCCCCCGCTTTTTTCGTTCTCCGTTTTTCTTTGGGACCCTGCGGTCAGTCGAGGTTCCGGTACCGCCGCACCCTGCGGGCGCGCTCCCTTCTCCTGCGACGGTTCAGCGCCACCGCGACGGCAAAGTACACCGCCGTCAGCGCCGCGATCGACCCCGCCACGATCAAAAACCACGGCGCGGTCAAAACCTCCTTGCCCTTTTCCACCGTCTGGATGACCTCGCTGCGCTCCGCGCTCTCCGCCGCGACGAGCGGCAGCGTCGCGAGCAGCGCGCCGTCGTAGTAGTAGCTCACCGAGCCGAGCCGCGTCCCCTTCTCCACGGGGGCCTCCACGAAATCGGGCAGATCGAATCTCCGCTCGAGGCTGTCTTCGTCGTATTCCGCGGGCAGGGAGACCGTCAGGTTTCCCTGCGCCTCCACCTGCAGGCGGTCCTTGTTCCAGACGTATTTCAGGTCCACCTCGCTCATCAGGTCCCCGTTCGCCACGAGGACGTGGTCCTCAAACGTCAGGAAGGACCACCGCATCAGCGCGCGGGCGTCCCGCATGTCGCCGCGGTCATAGATGGTCTCGCCGTCCTCGTCGTACATCGGCGCGCCGAGGCAGGCGCAGATCACGTTCGAGCCCTCGTAGGAACCGGAGCCCACGAAGCAGTATCCCGCCTCGTCGAGCGAGCCGGTCTTCACGCCGGTGGCGTAGATCCAGAACACCGGCGATTCCTCGTCGAGAAGCTGGTTCGTCGTGTGGAAGACGCGCGTCTCCGCGCAGGCGTTCGTGGTCCGCAGCGTGTAGTCCACCGTGCCGACGATCTCCTGGAAATGCGGCATCGTCATGGCGTATTCGGTGATGCGGCACATATCGCGCGCGGAAGAATAGTGCGCCGCGTCGTGCAGGCCGTGCGGATTGACAAAATGCGTGTTCGTGCATCCCAGCTCCCGCGCCTTCTTGTTCATCAGCTCGACACAGCTGAGGAGCCCGTCGCCGTTCTCGTCGTCCTCGGCGGATTCCGCCGGGATGGCGAGCCCGTCGATATACTTCGCGAGGGACAGCGCCGCGTCGTTCGCGGAGCAGATCAGCATCGCGTTGAGCAGCTCGAGCGCGGTGAGCTGCTCGCCCTCGAGCAGGCCCATCACGGAAGAATTTGTCCCCTCCAGCTCGCTCAGCACGCTCGCCGGCGTCGTCACCGTCGTCTTCGCAAGGTCGCCGAGCTGCTCCGAGGCCACGATGAACGTCATGATCTTCGTCGTGGAGGCCATGGGCAGCCGCTCGTCCGGGTTCAGCGCATAGAGCACGCAGTCGGTGTCGAGGCTGTACAGCAGGATCGATTTGCTCTGCGGCTCAGGCAGGTCTTCACAGTAGAACCCCTCCGAGACCTTCGGCCGGGGCGTCGGCAGCGGCGTCGCGGTGGGGAGCGGCGTGGGGGTCGGCTCCTCGCCGTCCTCGTCTCCCGCCTCCTGCGCAAAGGCCGGCGCGCAGCAGAGGAGGAGCAGGAGCACCGCCAAAAAAAGCGATGCAAAAGATTTCTTTTTCACTGTTCATTCTCCCAAAAATATGTTAAACTAGAGGCGGAGCCTTTCCCGCCGCGCGGGGGGACGCCGGTATTCCGTCGGTTCCATTATAACAGTAAAACACCGTTTTCGCAATACATAACTCCGATTTTTGCAAAAAGGAGGCGGACGCCTTGCGGTTCCTTCATCTCGCGGACCTGCATCTCGGCCGGATGCTCTACGGCCGGAGCCTCATCCCCGATCAATCCCACTTCATCGCGAACATCCTTCTCCCCGCCGTGGACGCGCACCGCCCGGACGCGGTCCTCGTCGCCGGGGACGTTTTCGACCGCCCCGTCGCCTCCGCCGAGGCCATCGCGCTGTTCGACGGCCTCCTCTCCGCGCTCGCGGAGCGAGAAGTCCCGGTGGTCGTGATCTCCGGCAACCACGACGGCCCGGAGCGCATGGCTGTGGGAAAGCCCCTGCTCGCGCGCCACGGGGTGTACATCGTGACCGCGCTTTTCGAGGCGTTCTCCCCCATCGAGATCGGCGGCGCGGAGATCTTTGCGCTGCCGTATTTTGAAAACGCGCAGATGCGCGCGTTCCTCGGCGACGACACGCTCCGGGGCGCGGGCGCGTGTATGCGCGCCGCCATAGAGCGGATGACGGCGCGCTTTACCCCGGGCATGCCGCACATCCTTCTCGCGCACTGCTTCGCGGCGGGCGGCACGGTCTCGGATTCCGAGAGCGCGCTGTACGTCGGAGGCGCGGGAGACGTGCCGACCGAGCTCTTCGACCCCTTCGACTACGCCGCGCTCGGCCACCTGCACGCGCCGCAAAAAGCGGGCAGGACCGCCCGGTACGCCGGCTCGCCGCTCAAATATTCCGTGGATGAGGCCGGCCAGAAAAAGGGCCTCACGCTCGTCACGCTGGAGGGCGGCGGCGCGCGCGCGGAGCTTTTGCCCTTCACGCCCCTGCACGACGTGAAGCGCCTCTCCGGGACGTTCGAATCGCTCCTCGCCCACCCCGCCGACGAAGACTACACGGAGCTCATCCTCACGGACGGCGCGCCGGTCTATATGCCCGCCGAACGGCTCCGTCCCGTCTTCCCGAACCTTCTCTCCGTGCGGAACGAATGGTTCTCCGCGCGCGGCGGCACGGATGCGCCCGCGCCGCAGAACATAGGGCGGGACGCGCTGCTTCGCGGGTTTTTGCGCGACGTCTGCGGCGAAACGCTCTCCACCGAGGACGAAGCGCTTCTCGCCGGCATTTTGAATGAAACGGAGGCGAACGCCGAATGAGACCGCTTTCTCTCACGCTCGAGGCATTCGGCCCGTATCTGGACCGCGTGGAGATCGACTTCACCGCGCTGAACGACGCCGGGTTCTTCCTGATCTCCGGCGCGACGGGCGGCGGCAAGACGACGCTGCTCGACGGGATGTGCATGGCGCTCTTTGGAAAATCCACGGGCGGGCGGCGGAAATTCTCCGATATGCGCTGCCTTGCCGCCGGGACGGACCGCGCGACCGAGGCGACGTTCGTCTTCTCGCTCGGCGCCGCGCAGTATAAATTCAGCCGCGTGCGGCGGGTCCAAAAAAAGCGCGGCGGCAGCGAGCTCACCGTCCGGGAGCGGCACGAGTGCTTCCGCCTGGAAAACGGCGCGTGGACGCTGCTGGAATCCGGCAGCGCGGCCGAGCCCGTCCGCAAGCGCGCGGAGGAACTGCTCTCCCTGACGGCGGAGCAGTTCGCGCAGGTCGTCGTCCTCCCGCAGGGAGACTTTTTAAGGCTCCTCCGGGCGAACACCCGGGAAAAGGAAGCGATCCTGAAAACGCTGTTCCAGGCGGACCTTTGGAGCCGCCTGACGGAAACGCTGCGCGCAAGGACCGGCGACGCGCTCAACGCACTCAACGCCGTGCGCACGAAGCGGGAGGAGCGGCTCGCCGGCGCGGGCGCGGAGAGCGCGGAGGCGCTCGAAGAAGCGGTCGAGGCGCTCCGGGCGGAGCAGGCCGCCGCGAAGGAATCCCTCGCGAAAGCCCTCGCCGAGACCGAACGCCGCAGCGCCGCGCTCGACCGCGCCGCCCGCGCGGAAGCGCTGCAAAGAGACCGGGACGCGGCCCAAAAGCGGCACGGGGAGACCGCGCGCCTTCTCGCCGAGGCCGCCGCGCGCGCCGCCGCAGCCGAGGCCGAGGCCCCGCGCATCGAATCGCTGGAAAAGAGCGCGGACGACGCAAAGCGCCGCCTTGCGCTGCTCGCGCAGGAACGGGAGATGAGCGCCAAGCGGGAGGCCGTGTCCCGCGCGCTCGACGGCGCGCGGCGCGACGCGGCCGAGGCCAAGGCCGCGTCCGAGGAGGCGGGTGCGAAGATCGAAGACCTTCGGGCGCGGATCGCCGCCGGGGAATCGTACCTCGCCGCGTGCCGCGCCGAAGCGGAAACGCGCGCGGCGCTCACGAAGGACCTTGCCGCGCTCGACGGCGCGCTCCTCGCGCAAAAAGAACGCTCGGAGGCGGAAGCCGCCCTCGCCGAAGCGCGGCGCGGCGAAGAGGAAGCGCGGGCCGCCGCGCTCGACGCACGTCTCGCCGTCCTCGCCGAGGACCGGCTCGTCGCCGAGGCCGAAGCGCTCCAAAAGCGGAACGCCGCCGCCTTCCTCGCCTCCGGCCTTGCGGAGGGCGAACCGTGCCCCGTCTGCGGCGCGGTCCATCATCCGAGCCTCGCCCACGCGGCGGGGGCCGTCACGGAAAGCGACCTCGCCGCGCTGAAGCGCGCGCTCGAAACGCGCCGCGCCGCGCACACGAAAGCGGAGGGCGCGCTTTCCGCGGCGAAAGCCCTGCGCGAATCCGCCGAGGGCCGTCTTGCGAAAGCGAAGGCCGCGCCCGGAGCCGACCCCGCCGACGCGTCCGCGCTCGCCGAACGCCGGGCGGAGACCGCCCGGCATCTCGCCGCCGCCGAAAAGCAGGCGAAGCTGATCCCCGCCGCAGAGGCGAAGCTGGAGCGGCTGCGCAAAGACGCGGAAACGCAGAGCGAAGCGCGGGCCGAGGCGGAGCGCCGTCTCGCGGCGGCGAAAAGCGCGGCGGACTTCGCGGAAAAGCAGCTTCTCGAGCTGCGTTCCGTTCGGGAGGACGCGGCGGTCGCCAAGGAGATCGCGCAGACCGAGCGGCAGCGCGACGCCCTGCTCAAAGAGGCGAAAGCGCTCACGGAGACGCGGCAGGCAGCCTTGGAAGCGCTCGCCGAAGCGCGCGGGCAGCACGAGGCCGCAAAGCAGCGCGCGGCGGAGATGAAAGCCGCGGCGGAAGCGTTCGGCGCGTTCCCGAAGGAGAGCGCCGAGGAGGCGCAGAACGCGCTGCGCGAGGCCAGAAAAGCGGCGGACGACCTGCTCTCCTCGCTCGGCCGCGCGGAGGAGCTTTTGCGCGCGGAGACGGAAAGCCTCGCCGCGGTCCGCCGGTTCGACGATGAGCTCCGTTCGCTGGAGGCGGAATACAGCCGCGTCGCGCGGCTCTTCCAGCTTCTCTCCGGCACGAACGCGAAAAAGACGACCGTGCAGGCGTATGTCCTCGGGATGATGCTCGACGAGACGGTCGCGAGCGCGAACCGGTTCTTCTCCGCGCTCAGCCGGGGCCGCTACGCGCTCAGCCGCGTCATGGAGCGGCAGGGCGGGCACGGGTACGCCGGGCTCGACATCGAGGTGCTCGACGGCATGACCGGCCTTTCGCGCTCCGTGGAGACGCTCTCCGGCGGCGAGCAGTTCCTCGCTTCGCTCTCGCTCGCGTTCGGCCTTTCGGAGGTCGTGCAGGGGCATTCCGGCGCGGTCCGCCTCGACTCCATTTTCATCGACGAGGGCTTCGGCACGCTGGACGCCGAAACGCTCGACACCGCGATGCGCGCGCTGGAAACGGTTCGGCAGAGCGGCCGCGTGGTGGGTATCATCTCGCACGTCTCGGAGCTCGCCGCGCGCATCCCGGCCGGCATCCGCGTCGTCCGGCGCGAAAACGGCTCGGCCGCCGTTCGCGTCACGTCAGGGGAATAAGAACGGAAAAACCGCGCGGCGAAAAGTTCCCGCACCAATATAAAAACGTCAAAAGGGCGAAACCCTACGGGGCTCGCCCTTTTTCTTTCGGGTCTCAGTAGCCAAGCTCGCTGTCGATCACGCTGCCGTCAATGGCGTTGATCGCGAGCAGCGTGCCGCTCTGGATCGTGCTTTCGATCTCTCCCGTGGAGCTCCCGTCCTCCTTCACGCCCTCGAAGCTCCAGACCGGGATCATGAGGCCCGTGTCGAAGTTTTCCGGCTCGCTGACGCGCGCGTAGGTGAGCCGCACGCGGTCGATCTGGATCGCCGTCCGGTCGTGCCCGGAATTCTTGCTCCGCGCGTTCGTGACGCAAATCATCGACTCGAACGTGTCCCGGATCTCGGAAAACGGCTTGAGCGACGCGTTTTCCACGACGGTCTCCGTCACCTCCACCGGCGCGGCCCACGCGAACCCCGCGACCCCGCCGTCGTTCACATGCACCTCGATGCACTCCGGCTGCCACACGCTCAAAACGTATGTATCGCCCTCGGAGTAAAAATCCTCTTTGACCCCGCTCGCCGCGCTGGAAAGCACGCCGTCGAACTTTCTGCGGTATTTGAGCACCCAGTACCGCCGGTAATGTTCCGCGTCCCCCTTGATCTCGTTGATGACGCTCGCGACGCGCCCCTCGTCAAACGCGAAGTCGCCGATCCCGAGTTTGTCGAACAGCGCCTCCGCCTCGGCGCGCGCCTCGGCCTCGGAGATCGTCACCTCGTCGCCCTCGAGCGGCTGCATGGACTCCGGCAGCCCTTCCGCGGAGATCATGGTGAAGGCGGCGTCCTCCGGCAGCCCGAGCGAAGCGGGGCTTTCCTTTCGGTTCCACCGCAGCTCGGTCTCGGAAAAGTCCGCCATCGGGTACACGCCCGGCGTGAAGAACTGCGTAAAATACAGTCTGTTCCCGGTCCCTTCCCCATCGTTCGCGACAAAGAGCGCGCGCATTGGCGCGTCCGGCGAGGTCGCGAGCGCCGTGTATTCCACGCCCTCCGGCAGATAGCCTCCGCCTGCGAGCAGCGTCCCGTCGTCCGGCCCTTTGATCTTCAGCGCCGTGTCGGTTGGGTAGTCGGTCAGCGTCACCTCGGCGGGCGCGTTCTCGTAAAGCGGCTGATACAGATCCAGCTCCCGCTGCACCTCGGCGATCATTCGCTCCACCTCGGCGTTCCATTCCTCCTCGGTGTACTTCGGTTCGCCGGTGATCTGGTCCAGCGGGATGTCCGCGTATTTCACGCGCATCTCCTTCATCACGTCCTGATAATACTCGATGGTCTCCTCGATGTCGGCCTTCGTCGCGCTGTAAAGCATCTCCGCGTCGTAATACGGGCCGCCGCCGAGGAGCTCCTTTGCCGCGCGGTCCACAAAGTCCTGCGTGAACGGCTTCTGCTTCACGCGGTAAACGTTCAGCGTTTCGGCGTCCGGCACCTCCACCGCCGCATCGACCGTGACGCGCACGCCGAGGCTCTCGTTTTCGATCTCGGTTTTGTACCGCTCGCCCCCGGCGACCTCCTCGCGGATCGTCTCCGCGTCCAGCTTTTCCGCGCTGCTGTCGGTGGCGTCGTAGTAGATAGCCTGACAGAAAATCA
>CANRMW010000089.1 GCA_947631835.1 uncultured Clostridia bacterium
AAGGACATGGGCGCGCTGACCGTCGGCATCGTCACGAAGCCGTTCGCGTTCGAGGGCAAGCGCCGCATGGAGCAGGCGGAGCAGGGCATCGCCGAGCTGCGCCAGCATGTGGATTCCCTCGTCGTCATCCCGAACGAGC
The DNA here is from genome assembly GCA_947631835.1 of uncultured Clostridia bacterium. Classification (GTDB taxonomy): domain Bacteria; phylum Bacillota; class Clostridia; order Oscillospirales; family Acutalibacteraceae; genus Hominenteromicrobium. The sequence continues at coordinate 140 of CANRMW010000089.1, forward strand.
GCCTCAAGATGGTCAGCACGGAGCGCATCACCCTCGCGAACGCGTTCATCATCGCGGACGATGTGCTGCGGCAGGGCGTGCAGAGCATCTCCGATCTGATCCAGATCCCCGGCATCGTCAACCTCGACTTCGAAGACGTCAAGTCCGTCATGCAGGACGCCGGCTACGCGCACATGGGCGTGGGCCGTGCCTCCGGCAAGGATAAGGCAGAGCAGGCGGCGCAGGCGGCGATCCAGTCTCCGCTGCTCGAGACGGCGATCGCGGGCGCGAAGGGCGTCATCATCAACATCAAGTCCTCCCCGGATATCGCCCTCGACGAGATCGACACCGCTTCCCAGCTCATCACGGAGCGCGCCAGCGAAGACGCGAACATCATCTGGGGCGCGGCGTTCGACGATTCGATGGACGACGAGATGATGGTCACCGTCATCGCGACCGGCTTTGACGGCATGAACGGCGAGAAGTCCCCCGCCAAGGCACAGGATCCCGCGCAGGACCCGCTCTTCGGCGGCCCGATCCTCACCGGCTCTTCCCCGTCGGGCACGCGCGCGACCTCGAACCCGAACATCGTGGACGACGACGATACCTTCTCGGACATCATGTCCATTTTCAACCGCAAGTAAAGCAGTTCGATCCGCCCCGGTCGGCATGGCCGGGGCGTTTTCATAAAAACAGGAGGAATGTATTATGGCTCTCATCAAAGGCGTTCACCACGTCGCCCTGAAACCCACCGCGTCCGAATTTCCCGCCGCCGTCCGGTTCTATACGGAGGTCCTCGGTCTGCCCGTGAAAATGTCCTGGGGCGACCCGGACCTTCCCTGCATGATGATCTCCACGGGGGACAACAGCTGCGTGGAGATCCTTCCGCAGACCGCGGCCGATCCGATGCCCGTAGAGGGCAAGTTCGCGCACCTCGCGCTCGCGGCGGACGACGTTCCCGCGTGCGTGGAGGCCGTGCGCGCCGCCGGCTATACCGTCACGGACGAGCCGAAGGACGTCGTGCTCGCAGGGAAACCCGTCTGCATCGCCTTCTGCCGGGGCGGCGCCGGGGAGATCGTGGAGTTTTTCTGCGAGAAGTAACCCTCGGCTTTAACCGTAATACAGCGTAGTATGTCTGTATTACATCGGAACTTTTCCGGAGCAGAAAAAGCGCGGAGTCTTTTGGCTCCGCCTTTTCCGTATCCGGGCAGTTAGGAGAGATGAACACGTTGGATCTTCTCATGCGTCTTTTAAAGCGGAAGGGCGAGCCGACGCGCGCCCGGGTCGCCCGGGCCGCGAGCCTTGTCGGGATTCTGGCGAATTTCCTGCTGTTTCTCGGCAAGCTCGCGGTCGGCGTGCTGTTCCAAAGCGTTTCCGTCACGGCGGACGCCGTCAACAACCTCACCGATTCCGCCTCGTCCGTCGTGACGCTCGTGGGCTTCCGACTCGCCGCGAAGCCGGCGGACGAACAGCACCCCTTCGGCCACGCGCGGATCGAATACCTCGCGGGGATGATCGTCTCCTTCCTCGTGGTGTTTCTCGGGCTGGAGCTCGGGCTCTCCGCGGCTGAGCGCGTCGTGGAGCCGGTGCGCACCGTGCTCTCCGGCGCGGCGTTCGCCGTGCTGATCGTTTCGGTCCTCGTGAAGCTCCTGCTCATGCTGTTTTACCGGCGCGTCGCCAAGGGCATCGGGAGCGAGGCCATGGACGCTGTCTCCAAGGACTGCCGCAACGACGCCGTCTCCACCTCGGCGGTGCTGCTCGGCGCGGTGATCTCGCGCTTTTTCGGGGTCGATCTCGACGGCTGGTTCGGCGCGGCGGTGGCGCTCTTCATCGTGCTCTCCGGCGTGAGCCTCATCCGCGAGACCGCAGATCCTCTCCTCGGGCTCGCGCCGTCCAAATCGCTGATTGAATCAGTGCGTGCGCGGCTGCTCTCCTCCCCGGGGATCCTCGGGATGCACGACCTCCTCGTCCACAGCTACGGCGAGGGCCGGACCTTTGCGAGCGTCCACGCGGAGGTCGATGAAAGCCGGACGCTCTCCGACGTCCACGCCGAGATCGACGCGCTCGAGAGGGAGGTCGGGGAGGAGCTCGGCATCCATCTCGTGATCCATCCGGACCCGGTGGAGAAAAACAATTCGGAAAACGCTTGACACCGTCCGGCTTTTGTATTACACTGTATAACAGAATACCAAACCGAAAGGAGCCGTTTTCGATGCCCATCATTTCCCTGCGCCTCACCGACGAAGAGGAACGCCTCTTCCGCGAGGCCGCCGCCCGCCGCCACCTCACGCTTTCCGCCTTTGTGCGCCAGACGGTCCTTCTGCGCATCGAAGGCGACCCCGTCTCCGTTCCCGCAGCGGACGGTTCCCCCGGCGAGGTCCCCGCCGCACCGGTCATAGCGCCGTCTCCTGCCCGCGCGGCGAAGCCGGCAAAGAGCGACAAAGCGAAGGGCAAGCCCTCCAAAAAGAAGAAAAAGAAAAAGGCCTGACGGCCTCCGCGCGCAGCCCGCCCGAAAAAACCTCAAGCGCGCCAAGCGCCCCGGCGAAAGATTCCGTCCTTTCGCCGGGGCGCTTTCTCTTTGTCCTTCGGAGGCGAGCCGGACGCCGCTCAAAGCAGGCCGATCAGGCTGCCGAGGTTCTCGACGACGAGATCCGGCGTGCCGGGCATCGTCCCGATGTCCTCCGCCTTCGATTCGCCGGAGAGCACGAGGATCGAGGTCATTTCGCTCCCGTCCGCGAGGGCGATGTCCGTGTAGAGCCTGTCCCCGACGACGGCGATCTCCTTTTCGGCAAAGCCGGTCTGCCGCGCGATGTACGCGCGCGTAAGCGGGCTCGGTTTGCCGAAAAACGTCAGCGTCCTGCCGGTGCTCGCCTCGATCAGCTTCGCGATGGAGCCGCAGTCCGGGATGAAGCCGGATTCGACCGGGCAGTTGAGGTCCGGGTTCAGCCCGTAGGCGGGCAGCCCCGCCCGGATGAGGTCGCACGCCTTCGCGAGCCGGCCGTATTCGAGCGTCGTGTCGAATCCGACGAGCACGGCGTCCGCCCCGTCCTCCACGACAGTAAGGCCCATCTCCTCAAGCTCCGCGCGCAGCAGCGGCGTGCCGAGCACGAACACCCTCGCGCCGGGGTGGTGCGCTTTCATGTATTCCGCCGCGACGCCGTTCGAGATCAGCATGTCGCCGCGCGGGACCGAAATGCCCATCCCCGCGAGCTTTTTCAGGTATGCGTCCGTGTTTTTCGAGCTGTTGTTCGTGAAAAAGCGCACGGTGCGCCCGCTCTTTTCCGCCGCCGCGAGGAACGGCTTCGTCCAGGGGAACAGCCGCTCGCCGAGGTAGATCGTCCCGTCCATGTCGAGCACGAAGCAGCGCACGCCCGCGAGCTTCTCCCGCATCTTCTGTTCCGTCATCTCAAAACTCCAATTCAAAGATCCGCGCCGAGATCGACGCGGGCAGCGTCACGGAGAGCGTGCCGGTCTGCGCGTTCCAGCGGCAGCGCGCCTCGCTCTGCACGGGGTATGCGCACCGCGCCCGGACGTTCCCGTTCCCCCGAAGGAACTTCACCGGCAGAGAGACGGTGTCCTCCGGCGCGTTCCTGCGCCACACGGCGAGATACGCCCTGTGCTCCGTGCTTAGTCCCATCGAGATCCATGTGTCCGCGAACTTCGAGGGCCCGAGCGGCCAGAACGGGAGCGCCCGCCGGATGTCTCCCCGGATCGTCTTGTAGTAGTCCAGCGCCTCTTTCACGAGCGCAAATTCGCTTTCCGGGATCCGCGCGAGATGCCCGCTCTGGTGGATCCGCTGCAGCAGCGCGTTCACCATGTTGAACACGGCCTCCTCGCGCCCGCCGCCCGTCATCGGGTAGCTCCAGACGGCGCTCTGCTCCGGCGTGAGGCCGCTCGGGGCGTTCGCGGCGATCGTCGCGTAGCGCAGGTAATCCTCCTGGTCACTCGTCGATTGGATGCTGTGCCGGGAGAGCATCGCGTAATCGATGCGCATCCCGCCGGAGGAGCAGTTCTCGATGACGAGGTCCGGATAGCGCGCGAAGACGGAATCGAGCCACGCGAGATACGCGCGCTCGTGCCCGAGCAGCCCGTCCCCCGCGCTGTCGGCGTTCACATCGGTGCCGATCCCCGGCTCTATGTTGTAATCCATCTTGATGTACCCCACATGGTATTCCCGCACGAGCCGGTCGATGACCTCGTTCGCGTGTTCGACCACGGCGGGGTTCCGGAAATCGAGCTGCCATCGGCTGCGGTCATGGACCTTCTTCCCGTGCCGCAGGAAAAACCAGTCGTCCGGCACGCGCTGCGCCTTCGGGCAAACGATGCCCATCACCTCGATCTCCAGCCACACGCCGGGGATCATGCCGTTCTCGCGGATGCGGTCCGTGACCTCGGCGAGGCCGTTCGGGAAGCGCTTTTTGCTCGGCAGCCACTCGCCCACGTTGTCCCACCACGCGCCGTCCGCGTACCATCCCGCGTCGATGACGAAATATTCGCAGCCCGCCTTCTTCGCAGCGTCGATCAGCGGCATCTCCTTTTCGGCGGTGGGGTCGCCCCAGAGACAGTTCATGTAGTCGTTGAAAATGACGCACAGCTTTTCGTTGTCGTCGTTCTTTCTGCGGATCGCGCGGCGGTACTTCGTCAGCTCCGCCATCGCCTCGTCAAAGCCGCCCCGCACGCTCCCGACGCAGACCGGGACCGTCGTGAAGCGCTCGCCCGGCGCGAGGTTCTTCCACCAGTGGGATTCCGTCTCGCTCGGGCCGGAAAGCTGCAGATAGAGGCTCCCCATCTGGTCGGAAAACTCCCAGTGCCAGGAGCCGTTGTGCTCGATCTGGAAAAACAGCGCGTCCCCCGTTTCCGTGTTTTCGAGCATCCCCATCGGCAGGTATTCCTTCGAGGACCAGTTGCCGATGTTTGTCGCGCCGATCACCTTCGAGGAACGCCGCGTTTTCGGGTCCTGGCAGGAAGCGAACCCGAGCTGCGGCAGGGTGTAGCGCTCCCACTGCATCTCCCGCTGCCAGCCGTTGTGCGGGATCCAGACGCGCAGCTTCTCGTCCGGGTCAGTCAGGCCCTCCTTGCCCACGCCCGTCAGCGCGAAGGACGAGACGTATTCGAGGCCCTGCGGCGCGGCGCCGTTGTTTTGCACCTCGGTCCAGCAGCGCACGGCGGAGAACCCGTCAAAAAAGCGGTAATGCGTCCGTGTCTCGAGCCCCGTCGGCGGGTCCGTCTGCACGAGCGTCACATGGCGGCCGAGCGCGTCCCGCTCGTCCCGAAGCTCCGAAAACCGCATCCGGCATCCCGGACAGGTGGAGATATACTTGTTCCCGTGGCGCTCGCCGGGCCTGTCCTCGCCCGTCACCATGATCTCGAGCGCGTTGAACCGCTCCGCGTTCAGCCGCGTCTCCCCCGTCTTCGGATCGACCGAATGCGGAAGATCCGCCTGCGAAAAGGGCAGCGCGGAAAAGTGGAGCAGCTTCATCTGCCCTTCTTTCGTCTCCCCAAACACCAAATGCAGCCCGTTTTCCTCAATGTTCGTCAGCTTCATGCCCTTGGCCTCCCTTTCGTATTTCTGGAGAAATTCTAGCACAAGTCGCCGTCCTTTGCAAGGCGCTTTTCATACGCGTCGATGATTTTCTCCGCGCGAAAGGCGGCGCGTTCCAGCTTTTTCATTCCCGCGTCCCGGTGCCGCGCGACGGCGGAGACCGAGATCCCCAGCCGCCCCGCCGCCTCGAAAAGGCGCGCGCCCTCGAAGACCGCCGCGCTCACCGAATCCCTTTGCCGCGCGGTCAGGTCCCCCTCGAACGCGAGCCGCAGCGCCTCGAGCACCGCCGCCCGCCTCGGGCCGTCCGCGCCGACCGAGCGCACCGCCGGGAGCAGCGCTTCCCCTTTCCTTCTCCCCTTCACGACGGCAGCCGCCTCCCCCCGCGTTTTTGCAGCAGCCGCCCGATCGCGCAGCACTCCAGATACATTTCATAGAGCATGCGCATCCGGCGCTTTTCCGAGGCGGTGTAGAACGTCCGCGCGTTCCCGTTCCTGATGCGGTCGAGCCGCGTCTTCAAGACCGCGGCCTCCCGAAGATACGTTTCTCCCCATTCCACATAATCATTCGTCACAGTACATCACCCTTTCGCATTCGTTGGAACGCCCGTTCGAAACAAACGTTCTATTTTTCATTATAGCGAACGCGGCGGGATTCGTCAAGCCCTTTATATGGTACCGTTTCCCCCCCTCACCCACAATTCGCCCTTCTCCGCCGTGAAGAACACCGTGTCTGCACTCGAAAAGCCCCATTCCCAAATCCGCAGCCTCTCTCCTCGCCTCCGCACGCCGGGCCTCCCTCCCACCGGGCCGCCCGTTCGGGGAAAGCCCAAAAAGGCGGCCGACACAGAATTTTCACCTTTTGTTCTTGTTTTTGTCGCACGGAAATGATAGAATAATGCTGGAACGGTATTGCAGCCGGAAATCTTTTGGAAAGGGAAAGTCATTTATGGCCAGCGGAAAAATCCTCATTGTGGACGACGACAAAAACATCTGCGAGCTTCTCCGCCTTTATATCGAAAAGGAGGGCTTCGAGACCGCCACCGCCTACGACGGCCGTTCGGCGGTCAATATGTTCGACAGCGTAAACCCCGACCTGATCCTGCTCGACATCATGCTCCCGGAGCTCGACGGCTGGCAGGTCTGCCGGGAGATCCGCAAAAAGTCCCAGTGCCCCATCATCATGCTGACCGCGAAGGGCGAGGTCTTCGACAAGGTCCTCGGCCTCGAGCTCGGCGCGGACGACTACGTCGTGAAGCCCTTCGAGACGAAGGAGGTCATCGCGCGGATCAACGCGGTGCTCCGGCGCATCGGCAAGAAGGACGAGCACACCGTGCAGGAGGTCAGCTACGACAACCTCGTCATCAACCTGACGAACTACGAGCTCAAGGTCCGGGGCGTGCAGATCGACACGCCGCCGAAGGAAATGGAGCTCATCTACCACCTCGCCTCGAACCCGAACCGCGTCTTCACGCGGGACCAGCTCCTCGACGAGGTCTGGGGCTTCGATTACTACGGCGACTCCCGCACCGTGGACGTCCATGTGAAGCGCCTGCGCGAAAAGCTCGAGGGCGTCTCCGACAAATGGTCGCTCAAGACCGTCTGGGGCGTCGGGTACAAGTTCGAAGTAAAGGACTGAAACCGTGCAGCGGTCACTTTTCTCCAAATACCTGAAGGTGACGATGATCATCGTGCTCTCGAGCTTCGTGGTGCTCGGCAGCGTGATGATGGTCACCTTCTCGCAGTACACGAAAAACGATAAGCGCAAGCTCCTCACGCAGAGCGCGGCTTCGGCGGCGGCGATCGCGGAGGCGACGTTCCTCCAAAGCGGGACCACCGCCCCGCAGGACGCGGGCAGCGTCCCGCTCCTCTCGCTGATCCTCCAGACCTTCTCGCTGAACATCGACGCGGATATTTTCATCACGGACGCCGACGGCAAGGTGATCCTCGGCGCGTATGCGAACAGCGAGCCGCACGTCGGGAACAGCTTCCAGCCGCCGGAAAGCGTCCCGGCCGAGATCGTGCGCCGGTGCCAGAGCGAAGGCTCGTTCACCGGCAGCGGCCGGAACAACGGCGTTTACCCCGAAGCGTACTATGTAGTCGGCGTTCCGCTCCAGCGCCCCGACGACCGCAGCGTCGGCGTCGGCGCGGTGTTCGCGGCGATGAACGCCTCCTCCATGACGGAGTACCAGTTCGCCGCGCTCCAGATGTTCCTCATCGCCGCGTTCGTGGCGTTCGTCGTGGCGTTCTGCGTGGTGGGCGTCTCGGCATACCGTCTCGTCAAGCCCCTGCGCCTGATGTCCTCCGCCGCGCGGGCGCTCGGCAAGGGCGACTTTTCCGTGCGCGTCCCGGTCGATTCCAACGACGAGATCGGCCAGCTCGCGCTCTCCTTCAACAACATGGCGGATTCCCTCGCCTCGAGCGAGCGGATGAACCGCAGCTTCGTCGCAAACGTCTCGCACGAGCT
>CANRMW010000090.1 GCA_947631835.1 uncultured Clostridia bacterium
CACCATACGCGGACGTAGCTCATCTGGTAGAGCGCCACCTTGCCAAGGTGGAGGTAGCGAGTTCGAGCCTCGTCGTCCGCTCCAAAGAAAAAGACGCATCCTTCTCAATGCGTCTTTTTCAAAATCGGTGACATAGCCAAGTGGTAAGGCAAAGGTCTGCAAAACCTTTATGCCCCGGTTCAAATCCGGGTGTCACCTCCAAACCCCGGTCTCACCCGGGGTTTTTGCTTTTCTCTAAGACAGAGAAACGGCGGGCGGCGAAAGCCGCCCGCCTGCCTGTTTGACTCCGATGTCAGCAGCCGCAGCCGTTGTTGCACCCGCAGTCATTGTTGCAGCCGCATCCGTTGCCGCAGCCGCAGTTATTCGCCGTGGTATAGCCGCAGCCGCCGAAGCTGTTGCTGCAAAGGAGGATCAGGATGATGATAATGATCCAAGAGCAGCCGTTGAAGGAATTACACATGATGGATTCGCGCCTCCTTTCGTTTACAGTCCATGATATGAAGGAGGCGAAATTGTGTGCAGGGAACGCGCGGCAAAGCGCGGCGGCACGTCACACAAAAGCGCCCCGGATCTCTCCGAGGCGCAGGCGTATCGGTTTTCAGATCGAGCAGGCGAGCTCATCCGCATCGGTCCGGATCTCGCCGACGATCGGCACCGGGTCGATGCCGATCCGGCGGTAATAATCGGAGACCGCGGCCTTGATGGCCTGCTCCGCGAGGACGGAACAGTGGATCTTGACGGGCGGGAGCCCATCGAGCGCCTCCATCACGGCTTTGTTTGTGAGCTTCAGCGCTTCCTCTATGGTCTTTCCCTTCACGAGATCCGTCGCCATGCTGCTCGTCGCAATGGCCGCGCCGCAGCCGAACGTCATGAACTTCACATCGACGATGCGGTCGTTCTCAACTTTGATGTACATCCGCATGATGTCTCCGCACTTCGGATTGCCGACCTCGCCGACGCCGTTCGCGTCCGGCAGCTCGCCGACATTGTGCGGGTTTGCGAAATGTTCCATTACCTTTGCACTGTATGCCATACTGATGCGTCCTTTCAAAAAATGGATTTATGCTCTTCCGTGGATGATCGCGTCCCAAAGCGGGCTCATGGCGCGCAGACGCTCGACGATCGGCGGGAGGACCTCGATGATATAATCGACATCGCTTTCCTCGTTCATGTCGCTGAAGCTCAGACGGAGGGAACCGTGGGCGACCTCATGCTTCAGGCCGATGGCGAGGAGAACATGGCTCGGATCCAGGGAGCCGCTGGTGCACGCGCTGCCCGAGGAGGCGGAGACGCCGTGAAGATCGAGCATCAACAAAAGAGATTCGCCCTCCACGCCCTCAAAGCAGAAGCTGATGTTTCCCGCAAGGCGCTTCTCGCGGTCTCCGTTCAGACGGCTGCGGTCAATCTTCAGGATCGCGTCAATGAGTTTCGTCTGCATCCGGCGGAGCTTCGCGTTTTTCTCGTCCATCGTGCGCACAGCCTCTTCCAGCGCGACGGAAAGACCCACAATCCCCGCGACATTTTCCGTGCCGGCGCGGCGGTTCCGCTCCTGCGCGCCGCCGTCGATCAGGTTCGGCAGGGTGATCCCTTTGCGGATATAGAGCGCGCCGACGCCCTTCGGGGCGTGAAACTTGTGGCCGGAAAGAGAGAGCATGTCGATGTTTTCGTTCTTGACGTCGATCGGGACGTTGCCGACCGCCTGCACCGCGTCGGTGTGGAACAGGACGCCGTGCTTTTTGCAGATCGCACCGATCTCGGGGATGGGCTGGATCGTACCGATCTCATTGTTCGCGTACATGACGGTCACGAGCGCCGTCTTGTCCGTGATCGCAGCTTCCAGCTCTTCCGGGACGACGATCCCGTTTTCATGCACGTCCAGATAAGTGACCGTGAAGCCCTCTTTTTCCAGAGCCGTGCAGGTGTGGAGCACGGCGTGGTGTTCAAATTTTGAGGTGATGATGTGGGTCTTGCCCTGCTTTGCCATGCGGTGCGCCGCGCCCTTGATGGCCCAGTTGTCGCTTTCGCTCCCGCCGCTCGTGAAATAGATCTCCGTCGGTTCCGCGCCGAGGCAAGCCGCCACCCGGTCGCGCGCCTCTTCCAGAGGCTTTTTCGCGGCCGCGCCTATGGAATAGAGGCTGGAAGGGTTGCCAAAGTTTTCCTTAAAGAACGGCAGCATCGCGTCCAGAACCTTCGGGGAGACAGGGGTCGTGGCGGCATTATCCGCGTACACGATCCGCTTTCCGTTCGTTTCCATTTGAATATCCGTGCCTTTCGGGGTAATTTTTCTTCGAGGAAACACCGGAACGTTCCTCCTCTTTAATATACACCGAAAAGGTATAGTTTTCAAGTAGGAAGGTGTACGTTGAGGTAAAATTCATAAAAAATTCAAATTTCCGAATTTGCCGGAAGGCGGACGGAGGAAGCCGAATAAAGGCGGGAAAAAGATCCAAGGCTTGGGATAAGATGGGTCCATGACTTGACATCGAACCGATATTGGCGTAAAATAAAGGGGATATTATTCCCATCCTGCTTTACAGCGTGACAGGGGAATAAGAACGGATACCGAATCACCGTAACCGGCTGCCCGACAGGGGAGGCCGCAAGGCTCTGTCCGGGTGCCGGATCACAGAAAGGAAGGTTGTTTGTTTGTCAGCAAAAAAAGTGAACAGATTGGTGAAGCCCGCATCGCTCGGCGATGCCCCCGCAAAGTGGCAGGACCAGCTCCTTCGGGGCAGCGAGCCCCTGGAAGAGCCGCAGGCGGGGCCGGGACCCCGCCCTGCAAAGCGGAAACAGGCGCAGCGCACGGAGACGGGGAAGAAGGCAAAGCGAACCGCTGCCTCAGGGGAATCGCCAAAGGAAAGCCGGGTAAGGCGTTCCGTAAAGACCGCGGATGCCGCGGAACCGTACAGGCGGCTCGGCGCGGAGACGAAGCCCGCCGCAAAGCCCGCACGGTCGAAGGGGAGGCAGCACCGGGGCAGCGAGGAGAAGCCGCCCGTCCGCGTGTATTTTTTGGGCGGCCTCAATGAGATCGGAAAGAATTTCACGGTTTTTGAATGTCAGGAGGACATGGTCATCGTGGACTGCGGCCTTGCGTTCCCCGATGAAGAGATGCCCGGTATCGACGCGGTGATCCCGGATTTCACTTTTCTGGAGAAAAACAGTGACCGGATCCGTGGCGCGGTGATCACACACGGACACGAGGACCATATCGGTTCGCTTCCGTATCTGTTAAAGCAGTTCAACATCCCTGTTTTCGGGACCGCGCTCACCATCGGGCTGATCGAAAACAAGCTGGCGGAATACAATCTCAACCGCCCGAGACTGAACGTGGTGTCCGCCGGAAGCCATATACAGCTCGGCTGTTTTGACATCGAGCTTATCCATGTCAATCACTCCATTTCCGACGCCGTGGCGCTCGCGCTGCACACGCCCGCCGGAACGATCGTCCACACCGGCGATTTCAAGATCGATTTCACGCCGACGCAGGGCGGGATGATCGATCTCGCACGGTTCGCGCAGCTGGGGCAGGAGGGCGTCCTCCTCCTCCTCGCGGATTCCACAAATGCGGAACGTCCCGGATACACGGCGACGGAACAGACCGTCAACGCGACGTTCGAATCTCTCTTTGCCCGCGCGGACGCGCATAGGAAGCGCATCATCATCGCGACCTTCGCCTCCAACATCAGCCGCGTGCAGCAGATCATAGACTGTGCGGAAAAGCATGACCGCAAAGTTGCCCTTTCCGGCCGCAGCATGGTGAACGTCATGACGATCGCCAGCGATCTGGGGTATCTTTCCGTTCCGGACGGTCTTCTCATCGATATCAACGACGTTTCGAAATACGCCTACGAAGACATCGTGCTCATCACGACCGGCAGCCAGGGGGAGCCGATGTCCGCGCTGACCCGCATGGCGTTTGCCGATCACCGGCAGGTCGTCGTGGGCGAGGACGATATGATCATCATCTCGGCGCGGCCGATCCCCGGAAACGAAAAGACTGTGGGCACGGTCGTTGACGAGCTGCTCAAGCGCGGATGTGACGTGGTGTATGAATCCATGTACGAAGTCCACGTTTCCGGCCACGCGTGTCAGGAAGAGCTGAAAATGATCCAGGCGTTGACAAAGCCGAAATTCTTTATCCCGGTCCACGGCGAACAGAAGCACCTGCGCAAGCACGCGGGGCTGGCGATCAGCATGGGCATGCCGAAAGAGAACATCTTCATCGGCGATATCGGCAGCGCCGTGGAGGTCAGCGAGGAAGCGCTTCGGCAGCTCCCGGACGTGCCGGCCGGATATGTGATGGTAGACGGCCTCGGCGTCGGAGACGTGGGCAGCATCGTGCTGCGCGACAGAAAGCATCTTTCCGAGGACGGCCTGATCGTCGCCGTCTGCACCATAGACGAGGGTACGGGGAAGCTGGTCTCCGGCCCGGACATCGTTTCCCGCGGCTTCGTGTATGTCCGGGAGTCCGAGGAACTGATGGAAGAAGCGCGCCAGCTCGTGGCAAAGACCGTCCAGCAATGCGTCGGCGAAGGCGTCAGGGATTGGGGCGCGATCAAAACGCGGATCCGGGACAATCTGTCCCGTCTGCTCTACAATAAAACGAAGCGCAGCCCGATGATCCTTCCGATCATCATGGAAGTGTAAACGGGACAGCCTCGAAGGTTCTGGAAAGGAGGGACAGCGAATGAGAAAACGGCGGATCTGGGTGACTTCTCCCGTGTTTTATGGGATGGCGCTCTTGATGCTCGCCATGGCCGCGTTTGCGTGGTCGCAGAACGCGGTCGCCGGCATGATCGAAGCGACGGTCGCCATCCTCGCGTGTACCGCTGTCCTTCTGACGGACCTGCATTACCGCTTTCATGTTTTCACCGCGCTGCGGGCGGCGCGAAAGGTCCTCACGGCGGAGACGCAGCAGGACCTCGACAGCTTCGTCCTGCCCGTCGCCGTGCTCGGCGACGAGGGAGACATCGTCTGGACAAATGAACAGTTTCTTTCGCTCTTTGCCGATGACAGCGGCGCGCTCGGGGACAACATTTCCGTTTATATCTACCCGAAAACGCTCCGCCAGATCCTTTCGGAGAGCGGGACCGCGATCTCGCACGGTGAAAACGAGTTCACCGCCTACGGTCTGCGCACGGAACACGGAAGCGTCCTCTACTTTGTCGATGATACCTACTACAAGCAGATCCAGCGGGAGTACCGGGAAAAGCGCACGGTCATTGCGATCCTCTCGTTCGACAACCGGGAGGAAATGGCAAGGGATTCCACCGGCGGCGAGGATTCCCGCATCACGTCGGAAGTGGAAGGCGTCCTCCGCCGCTGGTCCGTGGACGAGATGGCGGGCTTCCTGCGGCGCATGACGAACGGAAGGTATCTGCTCGTCACGGACGATCAGCATATCGAGGCCGCGAAAGCGGGACGGTTCCATGTTCTGGACCAGGTCCGGGAGATCAAAGGCGAGAACAATATGGCCGCGACGATCTCGATCGGCATCGGCCGCGGCTCCGCAACGCCTGCGGAAAGCGAACGCCATGCGCGGCAGGCGCTGGATATGGCGCTTGGCCGAGGCGGAGACCAGGTCGCTATGCGGCGGCAGGACGGCACATACGAGTTTTTCGGAGGTCTGTCCAAAGGCGTGGAAAAACGCGACACGGTCCGGACGCGCGTGATCGCGGCGACGCTCTCCGACCATATCAAGTCGAGCGACCGCGTTTTCATCATGGGACATGTCAACTCGGATTTCGACAGCGTCGGCGCCGCTATCGGCATGTGGGCGGCGGTGAAGAAGGGCTTGGGCTGCCCCGCAAACGTGGTGGTCGATCGGAGCCATTCCCTCGCAGTCCCGCTTCTCAATATGTTCGACCATCTGGAAGAATACGAGGATATGTGCATCACACCGCAGGACGCGCTGAACCGATGCACGGAACGATCTCTCCTGATCGTGGTGGACACGCACGCGTCCAATCTCGTGGAGAGCGCGGACGTCCTCCGTGCGATCCCGCGCGTCGTCGTGGTCGATCACCACCGCATGGTGGTCTCCTACATCCGCAACGCCATCATTTTTTACCACGAGCCGTATGCGAGCTCGGCTTCCGAAATGGTCAGCGAGCTGATCCCGTATATCCATCCGGAATGTCTGAATAAGCGGGAGGCTTCGGCGCTGCTCTCCGGGATCATGCTGGACACGAAAAACTTTGTCCTGAAGACTGGCGTCCGGACGTTTGAAGCCTCCGCGTTCCTGAAACGGTGCGGCGCGGATTCGGTGGGGGTAAAGAAGCTCTTTGCCGACTCTCTGGATACCTACAAGGAGCGCTCTCAGCTCGTCGCGGGAGCGGAGGTTTACAAGGGCTGCGCGATCGCCTCCTCCAACTGGGAATTTCCGAACATCCGCGTTGCCGCTGCACAGGCGGCGGATGAGCTGCTCTCGATCCAGGGCGTGCGGGCCTCCTTCGTCATTTTCCGGGCAGGGAATGAGGTCAACGTCTCGGCGCGGAGCTTGGGCGACGTGAACGTCCAGATCCTCATGGAAGAGTTTGGCGGCGGCGGACATCTGAACATGGCCGGTGCACAGGTCAAAAACAGCACGCCGACAGACGTTCGGCGCTCGCTGATCCGCGTGCTGGACAATTTGCTTTCGCAAGCGACAAATACAGAAAAATAATACCGTTCATGACGGATCCAGAAAGGGGTTTTCTCAATGAAGGTCGTACTGCTGACCGATGTCAAAGGCGTCGGGAAAAAAGGAGAGCTGATCAATGCGGCGGACGGCTACGCGCGGAATTTTCTCTTGCCGAGGAAGCTGGCAAAAGAAGCCAACGCGCAGGCGATGGTCGAGCTGAAAAACGCGGAGGCTGCGAAAGCCTTTAAGGTGCAGTCCGAGACCGAAGAAGCGAGACGCACGGCGGACATGCTTTCCGGAAAGACGGTCCTGATCGGCGCAAAGGCAGGGCAGGGAGGAAAGCTGTTCGGCTCGGTGACCGCAAAGGAGCTTTCACAGGAGATCAAGGCCCAATACGGGGTCGATGTGGACAAAAGGAAGATCGTCCTCGACAGCGACATCAAATCCTTTGGGACATTTCCGTTTGAGATCCGGCTGTACGGCGGACTTTCCGCGAAGCTGTTCGTCACCGTCTCCGAGATCTGAGCGGGACCGATTAATTACACGGAGAAAAGGAGGGAGCAGCTTTGTCCGAAACGGATCGTTTTGAACTCAATACCGAGGCAGTGCCGGGCATGGCGCTTCCTTTCAGCGCCGAGGCGGAGCAGTCGGTCCTGGGAGCGATCCTTCTGGAGCCGTCGTGCCTTTCTGCGGTCGCGGAGATCCTGCCCCGGGCGGATTATTTCTATCAGGTCAATAACCGGCTGATCTACGGGGCGATGCTGGAGATGTTCACGGCAGGCAAGCCGGTGGACCTCGTGACGCTCCTCGATAAATTGCAGGAAGAACCGAATTTTGAGGAGACTTCCGGGAAAGTCTACCTGATGCAGCTCGCCCAGATGGTGCCGAGCGTTTCCAACGTGGAAGCGTACTGCAATATCGTGCGGGACAAGTTCGACGTTCGGATGCTGATGCAGGCGGCGCGCTCCATACTCGACGAGGCGACGGAAGGCACGTCGGAAACCTCTTTTTTGCTGGATTCGGCGGAACAGCGTATTTTCGACATCCGGCGCGGCAAAGATGTGATGGGGCTTCAACGCCTGAACGAGATCCTTCTGGATACCTTCGACCGTCTCGACAAGCTCAACTCGGCCGACCGCGACCAGTATCGGGGCATTCCAACCGGGATCCGGGAACTGGACAGCACCATCACCGGGCTGAACCGCTCCGACCTCATCATCCTCGGCGCCCGGCCGGGCGTCGGCAAAACAAGCTTCGCCCTGAACATCGCGCGGCACGCAGCGGTGACGAAAGGACGTCGGGTGGCCTTTTTCTCCCTCGAAATGTCGAAGGAGCAGCTTGCTTCCCGTATTCTTTCCACGGAAGCGCTGGTGGGCGGCACAAAGCTCCGCACCGGGGAACTCTCCGAAAACGAATGGACGCGGCTCGTGG
>CANRMW010000091.1 GCA_947631835.1 uncultured Clostridia bacterium
CCCCAAAAGGTTTTACGACCTTTTGGGTCCGCTTCGTCTCCGGTCGAAACTTTTGCCGTGTCCGGCAAAAGTTCCTGCGGGCGTACCATCCCAAAAGGCTCATCTGTATGTTCGGCGCGGGCGGCAACCGGCCGAAGGTGCGCCGGTTCGAGATGGGCGAGGTCAGCGGGCGGCTGGCCGATCTCTCCGTCATCACGGCGGACAATTCCCGCTTTGAAAACGTGCTCGACATCCTCGCGGACATCAAGGTCGGCCTCGCGAAGACGAACAGGAGGTTCATCGAGATCCCCGACCGCCGCGAGGCGATCCGCTGGTGCCTCACGCACGCGCAGCCGGGCGACATCGTGGTCCTCGCCGGAAAGGGCCACGAGGACTATCAGGAGATCGAGGGCAGGAAGTATCCCTTTGACGAACGCGTCGTCATCCGGGAGATCCTGGACACCCTTTGACCGAATAAAAAAGAAAATAGGAAAGGAATGGGAACAGTATGGAACAGGCCATCACCATGGAAAAAATGGCGGCATTTGAGAAGGAATTTGCCGCCGACCGCGCCAACCGCGTCGCGATGAACGCGGTGACGAAGAGCGGCATCGCAGCCGCGATCCTCCCGCCGGAGAACGCCGCGAAAATGCGCCACACCTTCAACGTCTTTATCAAGCAGGGCGAGATCACGAACCAGAAGACCAGCGGCCGCTGCTGGATGTTCGCGGCGCTCAACACGCTGCGGTTCCAGCTCATGAAGAAGCTGAACCTCAAAAGCTTCGAGCTTTCGCAGAGCTATCTCTTCTTCTACGACAAGCTCGAGAAGGCGAACTACTTCCTCGAGAGCATTCTCGCTACGCTCGACGAGCCGACGAACGGCCGCCTGATCTCCTATCTGCTGATGATGCCGCTGAACGACGGCGGGCAGTGGGATATGTTCGTCAGCCTCGTGCAGAAATACGGCGTGGTGCCGAAGGACGTCATGCCGGAGACGAACTGCTCTTCCTCCTCCCGCGAGATGGTGGGCTACCTCACCGAAAAGCTGCGCGAGTTCGCCTGCGCGCTGCGCACCGCCCACAAGGCGGGCAAAGGGGAAGCGGAGCTGCGCGCGATGAAGGACGACATGATGCGGACGATCTACAACATGCTCTGCATCTGCCTCGGCGTGCCGCCGAAGACCTTCACGTTTGAGGTCCGCGACGACGACGGGAACTTCACCCGCGCCGAGAACATCACCCCGCAGCAGTTCTTCGCGGAATATGTCGGGATGGATCTCGACCAGTATGTCAGCCTCATCAACGCGCCGACCGACGACAAGCCCTACGGCAAGACCTACACGGTGGAGTACCTCGGGAACGTGCTGGAAGGCCGGCAGGTGAAATACCTGAACCTGCCCATCGAGGAGCTCAAGAAGGCCGCGATCGCCCAGATGCGCGACGGCGAACCCGTGTGGTTCGGCTGCGACGTGGGCAAGCGCAGCTCCCGCGACGGCGGCGTCATGGACCTCGGCGTGGCGGACCTCGAATCGCTGTTCAACACGAAGTTCGGGATGACGAAGGCGGAGCGCCTCGATTACGGCCAGAGCCAGATGACCCACGCGATGGTGTTCCAGGGCGTGAACCTCAGCGAGGACGGCAAGCCGGACCGCTGGAGAGTCGAAAACTCCTGGGGCAAGGACGCCGGCGTCAACGGGTATTACATCATGAGCGACGCTTGGTTCGACGAGTATATGTACCAGATCGTCGTGAATAAGAAGTACCTCACCGAGGAGCAGCGCGCCGCCTACGAGCAGGCGCCGATCAAGCTCGCGCCGTGGGACCCGATGGGCTCCCTCGCCTGCGCCGAGTAAAACAAACTTTAGAACGGAGGCCGCTTGGTGTTCACACTGAAGGAAATTGCAGAGTACACGGGCGGAACGCTTTTTGGAGACGGCGATGTCGCCGTCTCCGCGTTCTGCACGGACAGCCGCGAGGCCGGGCCGGGAAAGATGTTCGTGCCGATCCGGGGCGAAAGGACGGACGCGCACCGGTTCATCCCGAACGTTTTTGCCGCCGGCGCGGCGGCGACCTTTTCCGAGTTTCCGATCCCCGACGCGGCGGGGCCCGTCGTCGTGGTGCCGGAGCCGAAAAAGGCGTTGCAGGACGTCGCGGCGCGGTATCGGGACCGCTTTTCGATCCCGTTCGTCGGGATCACGGGCAGCGTCGGGAAGACCACCACGAAGGAGATGGTCGCGCTGGCGCTTTCCGCCGGAAAGCGCGTGCTGAAGACCGCCGGGAACGCGAACAGCCAGATCGGCCTTCCGCTGACGGTTCTGCGCGTGGACGAAACGCACGAGGCGGCGGTGCTCGAGCTCGGCATGAGCATGCCGGGCGAGATGGCGCGGATCGCCGCCGTCGCGCGGCCGACCTTGGCGATCATGACGAACATCGGGGTCTCCCACATCGAATACCTGAAAACGCGGGAAAACATCCTTGCGGAAAAGCTGCACATCGCAGACTATCTTCCGGAAAACGGGCTGCTCCTTGTGAACGGGGACGACGACCTCCTCTCCACGCTGGAAAGCGGGCGGCGGCGCGTCGTTCGCTTCGGGCTTTCCCCGTACTGCGACTGGCGCGCGGAGGATCTCTCGGGGGACGCCTGCGGGACGCGGTTCCTCTGCGTCCATCCGGGCGGGAGGCTCGCGGTGGATGTTCCCGCGCCGGGCGAGCACATGGTGCGCAACGCGCTTGCGGCGCTCGCGGCGGCGGACGCCCTCGGGGTGGACCTCGCGGACGCGGCGGACGCGATCTCCCGCTATGAGCCGCCCGAGATGCGGCAGCGCGTGTTCGAGTCGGACGGCGTGACCGTGATCGACGACACCTACAACGCGAGCCCGGATTCCGCGCGGGCGGCGCTTTCCATCCTCGGGAGCCTCAAGGTCACCGGGAAAAAGTACGCTGTGCTGGCCGACATGCTGGAGCTCGGCGCGTTTGCCGAAAGGGGCCACTTCGAGACCGGAAAGGCCGCGAGAGCGCTCGGCGCGGACGCGCTTTTCGGCGTCGGGCCGCTCTCGAAACACACGGTCGAGGGCTTCGGCGCGGGGGGCCGCTGGTTCCCGACGAACGAAGAGGCGGCGGACTGTCTGCTCGAAGTCCTGCGCGCGGGCGACGCGGTGCTCGTGAAGGGCTCGCGCGGGATGCACACCGAGGAGATCGTGCAAAGGATCTCGGAGGAACGGTAAAACAAAAAAACGGCCGCAGGCGTTTCCCGAAGAACGGGGCCGCCTGCGGCCTTGCTATATTACCGGCTGAACTCCGAGAGCTGGAGGCCGGCATTGTGCTCGAGCGCCCAGCGGATGCTCCACTCGTTCGCAAAGAGCAGCAGGTACCGGCCGCGGATGTCCTGCACCTTTTTCGTGTCGGAGGTGAGGTTCAGCTTTTTGAGATCGACATCCGTGTTGTCGATCCAGCGGATCAGCGAGTAGGGGAGATTCTCCATGCGCAGCTCGACATTGTATTCGTTTTCCATGCGGTACTTGAACACTTCGAACTGCAGCGAGCCGACGACGCCGACGATCACCGCCTCCATACCCGAGGCGATCTCCTGGAAGATCTGGATCGCGCCCTCCTGCGCGATCTGCGTCGTGCCCTTGACGAACTGCTTGCGCTTCATCGTGTCCTTCTGCTCCACGCGGCAGAAGAGCTCCGGCGCGAAGGTGGGGATGCCCTCGAACTGGACCTTTTTGCCCGTGCAGATCGTGTCGCCGATGGAGAACACGCCCGGGTCGAAGATGCCGAGGATGTCGCCCGCATACGCCTCCTCGACGATCTCGCGGTTCTGCGCCATCATCTGCTGCGGCTGCGAGAGCTTGAGGTGCCGGCCGCTCTGCACATGCAGCACGTCCATGCCCTTTTCGAACCTGCCCGAGCAGACCCGCATGAACGCGACGCGGTCACGGTGGGCCTTGTTCATGTTTGCCTGGATCTTAAAGACGAACGCCGAGAAATCCTCGCTGTACGGATCGACCGTGCCCTCGGAGGTCTCGCGCGGGAGGGGAGGGGTCGTGAGCGTGAGGAAGCGTTCGAGGAACGGCTCCACGCCGAAGTTGGTCAGCGCCGAGCCGAAGAAGACGGGGGAGAGCTTCCCGTGGCGGACCTTTTCGAGATCAAAATCGTAGCCCGCGCCGTCCAGCAGCTCCACGTCGTCGCGGAGCGTCTGATAGAGTTCCTCGCCGAGCGCGGCGGGGAGCGCCGGGTCGTCGAGCGTCAGGTGCTTCGCCTTGACCTCGTGCTGGCCGCGCAGCTCCTCCTCGCCCTCGAACGCGAGGATCTCGTTTTTCTCGCGGTCGTAAACGCCCTTGAAATTCTTGCCGGAGCCGATCGGCCAGTTGATCGGATACGTGCCGATGCCGAGCTCCTTTTCGATCTCGTCGAGCAGGTCGTAGGGGCTCAGCGCCTCGCGGTCCATTTTATTGATGAACGTGAAGATCGGGATGTCCCGCATGACGCAGACCTTGAAGAGCTTGCGCGTCTGCGCCTCGACGCCCTTCGCCGCGTCGATCACCATGACGGCGGAATCGGCCGCCATCAGCGTGCGGTAGGTGTCCTCGGAGAAGTCCTGATGCCCGGGGGTGTCAAGGATATTGATGCAGCAGCCGTTGTACGGGAACTGCATGACGGAGGAGGTCACCGAAATGCCGCGCTGCTTTTCGATCTCCATCCAGTCGGAGACGGCGTGCCGCGCGTTCTTTTTGCCCTTGACCATCCCGGCGAGCTGGATCGCCCCGCCGTAGAGCAGCAGCTTTTCGGTGAGCGTGGTCTTGCCGGCGTCCGGATGGGAGATGATCGCGAACGTCCGCCGGCGTTCGATTTCGTGCCTGAGATCCAAGAAAATGCCCTCCATTTTCAAGTAGAATCAGTAAACCGATCTATTTTACCACAAATGGGAGAAAAGTGCAAGTTTTCCCCCGCGCGCTTCGGCAAAATCCTTTCCGGGAATATGGTATCGTTTTCTTGCCGCAAAATGCGGCGGAAACCTACAAAGGAACAGGAGAATGACGAATGCTGCATCTTTTTGCCCCGCGCGGCAGGCACTACCGGAAAACGGAGCGCTTCCCGACACGCTTTGCCCGAACGGTCTCCCGGTTTTTTGAACGGCTGTTTCCGAAAGACGCGGACGTGGGACGGTGGAACCGATAGCGCCGCGCGTCATAAACTGGCGGGAGAGCCGATGAATGGGGGGATGGATATGCGAAGGCTTATCCCGCTTCTGCTCGCGCTCGTCTTTGCGTGCGCGCTCGGCGTCGGGCAGCCAAAGGTTTATGCGGCTGAGGCCGGCGCGCTGGCCCTTCCGGAGAAAGGCGAAAGGGTCGAGATGGAGATCCGCAACGACGCGCTGTACCCGGTCTGCGTCTATGTGACGGCGCCGGAGGAAAGCGGCGGCGTTCTGCGTCTTCAGATCCGACAGGCGGGGCGGACGGCGACGGTCTTTGAGGGGAGCGCCGACGCGCTCTCGCGTTCCCGCGTGCTGCTCTGCACGCTCGATCCGGACGGTTCCGCGCGCCTCTTTGCCGGCGTGACGGAGGGGGAAGGCGGCGGGACGCTCTCCGTCACCAAGGTCCCGGCGGAGGATCCCGGGGAGACGGACCGGCTGAGGCTCCTCTTTTTTGTCTGCGTCTGGATCGCGCTCGCGGTCTTCGGGGCGTATCTTGTCGTGGCGGTCCACAGGAGGATGTCCGGCAGGAACGGAGAGGAATAAGCGCACGCCAAAAGCAGCCGGCCCGTTTTTCGCGGACCGGCTGCTTTGCAGCGCGGATTCAGAAGCAGAAATGCCCGATGAGCGCGATGGCAAACCCCAAAAGCGCCCCGCAGATGACCTCGATCATCCGGTGGCCGAGGGATTCGTTCAGCTTCGGGATCATGCCCTTGAGCGCTTCCGTGTCGTGCTCCGTCTCGTTTTCCAGATACTCGACGAGGTAGTTGATCGCCTTCGCGTGCAGGCCAGCGTGCCAGCGCACGCCGGTCGCGTCGTACATCACGATCAGCGCGAGGATAAATGCGAGGGCGAAGATCGGGGAGGAGAACCCGTAGAGAAAGTAGGAAGTGAGAAGGACCGAGCAGGTGACCGCGGAGTGCGAGCTGGGCATCCCGCCCGCGCCGGAGAGACGCTCTCTGCTAAATTCTTTTTCCGTGATGCCGTGAATGACGGTTTTCAATGCCTGAGCCACGGCCCATGAGACGACCCCAACGTTGATGAGCGGGTTGGAGATCAGGAACCGGAGATCGATTTGAAGTGCCATAGTGTCCCCCAAAAAAGATATGCGCAAAACTTTCAAGCCGGTGCGTTTCTATTTTATCGAAAAAGCATGGCCTTGTCAACCTTTTGCAGTTTTCTCTTGCGAAGAAAAAAACGGTGTGATACAATAGAGCCATGGAAAAACAGCGCAATTTTCAGAAAGAGCAGGAAGCGGTCCTCGCCGCGCTCGAAAAGAGCGGGGAGAGGCCGAGGCTTTTGCTGCACGCCTGCTGCGCGCCCTGTTCCAGCGCCGTGCTGGAGCGGCTCTGCCCGCGCTTCGACGTGACCCTGTTTTTTTACAACCCGAATATTTCTCCCGAGGCGGAATTTCAAAAACGCCTCGCGGAGCTGGAACGCCTCGTGACGCTCCTGCCCGAAGCGGCTGGGGTGAAGATTGTCGCGCCCGAATACGACCCGGAACCGTTTTTCTCCGCCGCGAAGGGCATGGAGGACGTGCCGGAAGGGGGCGCGCGCTGCGCCGCGTGCTTTGGGCTGCGGCTGGAACGCGCCGCGCGGTACGCCGCCGAAAACGGGTTCGAGTATTTCACGACGACGCTTTCGATCAGCCCGCTGAAAAACGCGGCGCTGCTCAACCGGATCGGCGAGGCGATGGGCGAAAAGCACGGGGTCCGGCATTTGCCGTCCGACTTCAAAAAGAAGGACGGTTACAAGCGGTCCATCGAGCTTTCCGCGCTTTACGGGCTCTATCGGCAGGATTTTTGCGGCTGTGTGTATTCAAAAAGGGAAAGAGAGACGAAACGGAATGGTTGAACATCAGGGGAAAGCGTACCGCGTCGCGGACGCCCATGCGCATATTTATCCGGGAAAGATCGCGGAAAAGGCGACCGCGAACGTCGGGCATTTCTACGGCATCCCGATGGACGAGGTCGGTCTGCCGCATGTGCTGAACGAGGTCGGCGGAGGAGCGGGCATCGACCGCTTCCTCGTCTGCTCCGTCGCGACGAAGGTGGAGCAGGTGAGCTCCATCAATAAATTTATCGCTGAAAAATGCGAGAAATACCCAGCGTTTCTCGGACTCGGCGCATGGCATCAGGATGTCGAGGACATTGAAGGGACGCTCGACGAGATCGAAGCCCTGGGTCTCAGGGGGATCAAGCTCCACCCGGATTTTCAGGAATTTCAGATCGACGACGAGAAGATGCTCCCGGTCTACGAAGCGTGCACGCGGCGCGGGCTGATCGTTCTCTTCCATACCGGCGACAAGCGGATGGACTATTCCTCTCCGCGCAGGCTCGCGCATGTGCTGGAAAAGCAGCCGGATTTCCGGTGCATCGCCGCGCATCTCGGCGGGTATACCGAGTGGGACGACGCGCGGGCGGTCCTTTTCGGGACGAATGTGTATATCGACACGAGCTCGTCTCTGTTCGCCGTTTCGCCCGAAGACGCGCGGCGGAGCATCGCGCATTTCGGGATCGAGAAGACGATGTTCGGCACGGATTTCCCCATGTGGGAGCCGAAGGAGGAGCTGGAGCGGTTCTTTCACCTCGGCTACGGGGAAGCCGAGAACCGCGCGATGCTCTACGGGAATTTCGCGCGGCTGTTCGGACTCGAAGAATAAAACGGCCTGCTTGACGTTTTATAAGGCCCGCTCCGGCGGGCCTTTTTTGTATGCGCGCTCCATTTTTCTCAATAAAAGTGTAGAAATGCGGAAATTTTTGTGCTATAATATGGAAAATACCTTTTTGGGAGTTGATGCGCATGAATGCAAAGCAGATCGTTTCGCAGATGACGCTGGAGGAGAAGGCAGCCC
>CANRMW010000092.1 GCA_947631835.1 uncultured Clostridia bacterium
GCGCTCATTTTCAGCTTTTCGGATATTGTTTGCATGAGGTTCCTCCGTTTTTTTCAGCAGGACGGGGACGCGCTGATCTCCAGCCACTTCAAAACGTGCTGGATGTAGGTGTCCCAAAAATACCAGTCATGGATGCCGGGGCCGTCCTCGTAGGTCACACGGGCTCCGGCTTCTTTCAGGGCGGCCGAGATGGAGCGGTTCGCCCCGATCAGGTGATCCTCGGTGCCGCAGGCGACGTAGAAATCCGGGAAGCGGTTCTGCCCGTCTGCGGCGTTCTGCGCTTGGATCTGTTCCATCAGGAAGCGCGGGTTGCGGTCGGTATGTTCCATTGTGTCCAGATCGCCGATGCACTGCAGTTCCCCGATGGTGTTCCCTTCCGCATGGACCCATTCCCGCGAGTTCTCAAAGAAATGCACCGCCGCGGAAAGCATCGCCACTTTCCCGAACGTATCGCAGTATTTCAGCCCGTTCCGGCAGGCGCCGTA
Source organism: uncultured Clostridia bacterium (assembly GCA_947631835.1). Taxonomy (GTDB): domain Bacteria; phylum Bacillota; class Clostridia; order Oscillospirales; family Acutalibacteraceae; genus Hominenteromicrobium. The sequence continues at coordinate 486 of CANRMW010000092.1, forward strand.
GCCGCCCATGGAAAGGCCGCCGATAAAGGTGTCCTCCCGCTTATGGGAAAGCGGGAACATTTTGCGCGTCACCGCCACCAGTTCGCGCCCGATGTACTCTCCAAAATCGCCGTAGCATCCGTCCTTGACCGGAACGTCCAGATAAAAGGAGTTTTCCCCGGAGGGCAGGATCACGGCAAGGCCCATCTGTTCCGCCCACATACGGATGCGGGTATTGTACAGCCACGCGCTGCTGTCGTCCGTCAGCCCATGGAGCAGATAGAGCGTCGGGTACGGCAGCTCGAAGTTTTCCGTCGGCAGGATCGCCCGGAACGAGACCTGCCGCTTTAACGTTTTGGACCGAAATTCAACCTGGACAACTGCCATTTTGTTTCCCTTCCTGTTCTGTGTTTTTTGAAATCGAATGACCCCTTTTTCGCGTCAGACTACGTTCCCGGCACGCTGTTTGCCGTTTTGCGCCATCACGCCGACGAGCGCGTGCGGCACATACAGTTCCTCAAGATAGTCGATCTCGTCCTCGGTCAGTTCGAGCTCCACGGCGTGCGCCGCGCCGTCCACATGGGAGAACTTCGTCGCGCCGACGACCGGCGAAGTCACCTTCGTCAGCAGCCACGCAAGGGAGATCTCCGTCATGGAGACGCCGCGCCTGTCGGCGAGCTCCGCGACGCGCGCGATGATCTTCCCGTCCGCCTCGGCGGTCGCGTCGTACTTGAATTTCGCGTAGGCGTCCTGCTCGAGGCGCTTCGAGGTCTCGCCGGGGCGCTTCGAAAGCCGCCCGCCCGCGAGCGCGCTGTACGGCGTCATGGCGATGTTCTGATCCCTGCAGAAGGGCGCCATCTCGCGCTCCTCCTCGCGGGCGATCAGGTTGTAATGCCCCTGGATGGACACGAACTCCGTGAGGCCGTGTTCGCGCGCGTAGAAATTCGCCTTTGCGAGCTGCCACGCGAAGCAGTTCGAGATGCCGATGTACCGCGCCTTGCCCGCCTTCACCGCGTTGTGCAGGCCCTCTATGACTTCCTCCATCGGCGTGTGGTAATCCCACATGTGATAGATGTAGAGGTCCACATAGTCCATGCCCAGATTGCGGAGGCTCTGATCGAGATAATTTTCGATGTGCTTCTGTCCGCTGACGCCCGCATCGATCTCTGCCTGCGTGCGGGGCGTGAACTTCGTGGCGATCACGAAGTCGTCGCGCTTCGCGAAGTCGCGCAGCGCCCGGCCGACGAACTGCTCGCTGGTGCCGTTTTGATAGGCGATGGCGGTGTCGTAGAAGTTGATGCCGAGATCGAGCCCGTGCTTGATGATCTCGCGGGTCTGGGCCTCGTCCAGCGTCCAACTGTGCTGCCCGGCGGCCGCGTTGCCGAAGCCCATGCACCCCATGCAGATGCGGGAAACGTTCAGATCGGATTTTCCTAATTTCGTGTACTTCATTGTTGTTCCTCCTCAGGGATCGTACTCTCAAAAAACGGAAGCGCAGAGGCGCGCCGTGCGCTTTTTCTCTACGCTTCCATTATACGCCAACGAACGAAAGATATCAAATACTTTGTTCTTGTGACTGCTCCATGCTCAAAAAGCATTTTGCGTGCTCGATGAACTTTTTCATCGCCGTGTTTATATGCGTCTCCCGTTTCCACGCGAAGGCGACGGACGCGGTGAGCGGCGGGGCGAGCGGGCGGGAGACGATCTCCGTCCCGTCCCGGAAGGGCATCGCGCCTTCCACGACGATCGCATAGCCGACCCCCTTGCGGACGAGCAGCGCGGTGTTTGTCGTCAAGTTCCCCGTGCAGACGATCTGCAGGCGGCTGAACCGCTCCCCGAACCAGTTGGCAAGCTCTCCCTGCACATTGAGCCGCCTCGGGAGCACGAGGGGCAGGGTTTCCAACTGTGCCGCGCGGATCTCCCGGTTTTGCGCGAGCGGGTCGTCTTTCGGCATCAGCACGACCCACCGTTCTTTTTCGGCAAAGCGGATGTATTCGAATTTTTCCATGCTGACCGGTTCCAATAAGACGCCGATGTCCATGCTCCCGCGCTCGATCTGCTCTTTGACCACGTCGGCGTTCGCTGTGTAGAAATCGAAGCGCACACGCGGGTATTTTTCGCGGAAGGTCCCGCAGAGCGCGGCGACCTGCTCCATCGCGCCGAACTCCCCGGCGCCGATGCGGATGACGCCCTCCACTCGCTCTTCCTGCGTGAGGAGCTCCTGCACCGTCTTGTCCGAAAGATCGATGATCTCCTCCGCGCGGCGGCGAAGCAGCATCCCCGCCTCGGTGAGGGCGATCTTCCGCGCGCCCCGGTCAAAGAGCTTCACGCCGACTTCTTCCTCCAACAGCGCGAGCTGTCTCGAAAGCGTCGGCTGGGTGATGTGCAGGACCTCGGCGGCCCTGGTGATGCTCTCCTCGCGAACGACCGCGAGGAAGTATTTCAGTACGCGGATCTCCATAGACGCTTCTCCTTTCGCCTGCGGCACGGCCGGGTCTCCTCCGATGGAAAACGGTACAAACAGTTTAACACAAACGGGCGAAAATTGCAAATCCCGCGCGAAAGCGAAAACGCCCGCACCCATTCCGAGAAAAGGGTGCAGGCGTGAAGCCGTCCGCTTGCGCTGGATTTCATGTCCGGCGCATGGGTCGGGTTGATCTCAACGGGGCCGTGCCTTCCTTTGCGTCACGGAAGCGGCGTTCCTTCGAGGTCCCGCCCCGCTCGTCCGGAAGGTGGAAGAAGCGCGCCGGCCGTCATTTCGCGGGGGTTTCGCCCACGACGGAGAGATCCCGATAGAGACAGTGGGTGCCCGCGCGGACGGAAACGCCCATCGCGCCGGTGCGGATCGGCGCTTCGGCGTCGTTCCAGGTCAGCAGCGTTTTGCCGTCCACGGAGACGGTGAGCTCGCTCCCGTGCGCGGCGACCGTGAGCGTGTACGCGCGGCCGGGCTCGCGCGCAAAGTCAACGGCGCAGAGCGTCCGATACCCGTAGAGGTTTTTCTCCAGCACCAGCTTCCCGCCCGAGAAGCCGGCGGCGTAGGAACGCATCGCGCCCTGCACGCGGATGTTCAGGAAGCAATCCTCGCCGGTCGCGGGACAAAGCGTTCCCGTGAAGGCGTAATCGGTCCAGTCGTGCCGGCCGGTGTACATCTCGCCGAAATCCCCGCACGAAAGGTGCAGCCAGCCGTCCGCAAGGTAGGTGAGGCCCTTGAGCCGCGCGAATTGATGCACGTCCTGGTGCAGGTTGTGCCAGAACGCCATCGTTTCCTTCGAGAAATCCACGCGGTAATCCGGCGCGCCGTCGGTGTACAGATCGTCGAGATACACGGTGAGCGGCCCGCCCGAAAAGCCCTTCCCGTCGGTCGAGAGGATGAACCCGGTCTCCTGCACGCGGTCCGAAAGGCCGGCCGGGACCGTGAAGGAAAGCTCCTGCCAGCCGCCGGCTGCGTGCGTTTTCTCTCCGCGCAGGATCTCCCCACTGATGCCCAGCTTCACATACGGCTGGGCGCAGACGCCTTCGCCGTTCTTCTCGGGATCGAGCAGCACGCTCATGTGTACGGTCTGCCCGGGGTAGACGAGAGGAGAAAAGAACGGGTCGTATCTCGAATCGTCGAAATCCTCCGGGCCGTAATAGGTCTGGCGGTAGAAGTAGCTCTCCGCGCCCGGCGCGCCGTGCAGGACTGTGATCTTTAAGGACCGTGTGCCGCTGCGGGCCTGCTCGTCGGTATTGCGGATCTGAAAGCCGCCCGGCGCTCTGCCGCGGATGGCGTGCGTGCTGCCGGGATACTCGAAGTGGCAGGAATCGATCCGGTTTTCGAGGATCTCCCGCCACGGCTGCGGGATCTCTTCTCCCGCGAGACGGTACGCCATTTTCGCAAAATAGCTCGCGCCGAAGGGGAGGTCTGTGATGTTCAGCGAGCCGACGACGCTCGAGGCCGCGAGGAAATCGTTGATCGGCGCCCGGTATTTGTTGTAGTCGATCCCCTCCGGCCCGACGAACACGCCGAGGATGCACCCCGTGTTCCCGACGTTGCAGTCCGTGTCCCAGCCGCACATATTGCAGATGTTGAGCGTGCGGCTGAAATCGCCGCCGCCGTAGAGGAGCGAGAGGATGATCACGCCGGCGTTCGGGATGATGTGGCAGTTGCCGGGGTATTTGTCATAGCCGAAATGGTCGTGCACGAATTGGAAGCAGTCGCGCCAGTTCTCGGGGCGGCGGTCGTGGAAATCCATCACCGCGCGGGCAACTCTGGCGTATTCGCAGTCGGCGGGGATGAAGGCGAGCGCCTTTTCCACGACCGTCCGGATGTCGCGCTCCACAAAGGCGAGGCTGATGCAGCACGCGATGAACACGCCGCCGTAGACCCCGTTGCCGCCATGCGTCACGCTGGCCGCCTTCGCCGCGAGCTTTGCCGCAAGCTCCGGATCGCCCGGCGCGACGAGGCCCCAGGGATCGATGAAAATCTGCCCGCCGATCTGTTCCGCCACCGCAGCGCCGTTCTGCTCCACGCTGCCGCTGCGCGGGGCGGGGATGCCGCTGCGCAGGTTGAGGTAAGCGGTGTGCTCCGTGGAGACACCGTACCCGCCCCACCAGAAAAAGCCGTGCTCGAAGGGGGCGTAGTTCAAGAGCGCGTTCGCCACGTCGCTCGCGTCGAACTTTGCGAGGTCCGCGCAGTCCTCCAGCGCGCGCACGAAAAAGAGCGGGCCGTTGCTGTCGTCGTCTGCGGCGAAATTTCTGTAGCTCGCCGGATAGCCGTCGAGCTCACCGAACACGTTTCGGATCGTCTCATAGGTCCAGCCCTCGATCGGCGCGCCGAGCCGTATGCCGATCACCTTGCCGAGCCAGCCCGAATAGACGCGTTCAAAGTAATCCTCCGGTATTTTCATTGCCTTTCCTCCCATCTTTTGCACCTAGACTGTGCCTGCCTTTATCTTACTCCTTTGCCGCGCGCAAGGCAATACCCCGCGCAAAAAAACCGGCGGCGGGCTTTCCGCAGGCGCTCTGTACGCGCCGCTGTGCCCGCCGCCGATGGGGGATCCGCCGCATCCAGAGCCGCTTCGCCCTCCGGTCCACTTATTCCAGCTCGAACCATGTGTCCGGATGGAGGCGCGCGACCCGGGCCGCGTCGATCAGGGCCATGATCTCGAGCGTCTCCGCGCGGTCCACCGGGCAGATCCCATGCAGGAAGAAATCCAGGATCGCTTTCGCAAGGTTGTGGTAGAAATTCCGGTCGTCGCTGACAAGACGCCGGCCGGTCTCGCCGTCCGACACCATAAAGTTAAATTCCGCGAATGGCTGCGGCGTCTGCATGAAGCTCGCGAGGCGGCCGTCGCCGTAGTCGAGGATGAGCTGGGTCACCTGGCTGCCCACGCTGAACGCCTTGACTCGCCGCACGCCCACGCCCATCAGCGCGACGATCGGCTCCAACTGGTGCACGGCGTACCGGTCCAGAGAATGCGGCCCCACGGTGGAGACGAAGCGCGGCCGCTCCGGGTGCGCCGCCTGATAGTCCAGAATGTCTTGGCAGAAGCGCTGCGCGGAGGACGAAAACACGGGAGTGCGGTGCGCATCCGCAAGCGCGAACATACGGCGCGCCGCGGCGAGGCTCGGCGCGAAGGTCTTGTCCACAAACACCGGCTTCCCGCTGCGCAGCGGCAGCGCGCAGACTTCTTCGTGCCAGAGGGCGTTATCCGCCGCGATGACCATGATGGCGTCGGAGGATTCGACCAGCTCCTCCATGCTTTTTGCGGGGCGGATGTCCCGCTCGCGGCACCATTCCTCCGTGGAGAGCCCGCCCTCCGGGGGAACGCGGTGGATGCCGAACGCCGAGGAGACCTCCGCGTCGAGGCCGTTTTGCGCGATCACGTCCCGCAGAAAGCCGGGGTAGTGGTCGGCGTGCCAGTTGTTGAGATAGTAATCCGCAAAACCGATCTTGAACACGGTGCTCCTCCTTTGAAGGCCGCCCTGCAAAAGGCGGCGCTGCTGTTTTTTGGAAAGCCGGGAACGCCTTTGGTCCCCGGCGGCTCGATCCAAGCGTCAGCCCGGCACGGTCAGGCGCGGTCCCTTTCTCTTTTTGCGATCTGGCGGTACGCGATCTCCAGCAGGGCGATGTTCAAAAAGGCGAAAAACGCGAGGTAAACCGGCAGGATCCAAATGCCCAACGCCTGCTGGATCACGCCGAAGATCATGGGCATGAAGGTGCTGCCCACATACGCGGAGGCCATTTGCAGCCCGATCGCCGCCGCGCTGTATTTCGTCCCGAAGTTTGCCGGGGCCATGTGCTGGATGGCCGGATAGACCGGCCCCATGCCCGTCCCGGCGATGAGGAACCCGACCGCCGCCACCGGGTAGCTTTTCAGGGGCAGCGCAATGAGCAGGATCCCCACAAATTCAAGCAGGATGCCGATGCGGATGAGCCGCCGGTCGCCCAGGCGGTTGGAGATGAAGCCGGAGATCAGCCGCCCGAGCATCAGCCCGCCGAAGATCAGCGAGCCGAAAGCGGCGACGAGCTCGTCGCTCATGCCCTCTCTCGTCCCGGCAAAATAGCTGGACGTCCACAAAAAGCAGGTGTTTTCGCCCGCGCAGTAGGCGAAGAAGGCGACCAGCGTCGGCACGACGCCGGCGACGCCGAGCGTTTTGAGGATCCCCGCGCTCTCTTTCGTCTCCTCGGCGGACTGCGCCGCCTTCCCCTGCTTCCAGAGCGGCAGGGAGAGGATGCACACGAGCAGGATCGCCGTCTGCACACAGGCCGTCCAGCGGTAGCCCTCGTTCCAGTGCGCGTGCCGCAGCGCAAGCGCCATGATGTTCGGACTGATGACCGCGCCGAGCCCGTAGAAGCAGTGGAGGAAATTCATCACCGAGGAGGAGTAGTGGACCGCCACATAATTGTTGAGGGAGGCGTCCACGCTGCCCGCGCCGAGCCCGTAGGGGACCGCAAACAGGAACAGCATCCAGTATTCGGTGCAGAAGGAGAACCCGAGCATGCCCGCCACGGTGAGCGCGATGGAGACGACGACGATCCAGCGCGTCTCGAACCTGCGGATCAGCGCGGGGCTCAAAAGCGCCGAGAGAACGGTCATGGCGGCGATGGTCATGGAGACGTAACCCGCGTAGGACGAGGGCACGCCGAACGTGAGCTGCATGGTCGGCCACGCGGAGCCGAGCAGCGAGTCGGGCAGGCCGAGGCTGACGAAAGCGAGATAGATGACTGCGATCAGAAGAGATGCCATAGTTTTTTCCTTTCACGCGGGCGCCTTGCAGGAGGAAAAGCGAAGGCCGCCCGCCCGGTTTGGACCGCCTCGGCGCGCTTTTTCTGCAAGGCGAAAAACGCGGCCGGGACGTGTCGGATCAAGCTCCATTATAGAAGAAAGGGATCGAAAAGTCAAGGCGCGGCAATCCGATGGGGGAGGGATGGGATTCGGTATGTTCGGAGAGACAACCCCTAGATACTGCGGGAATCCGCTTTGGAGCGGCAGGCATCGGTCCGGGGAATGTTGACAACCGTACAAAAAAGAA
>CANRMW010000093.1 GCA_947631835.1 uncultured Clostridia bacterium
TACGACGTGACCGCGCTGCTGTTTCGCGTGCTGCGCCGGCACACCGGCGTGCAGCCGCCGTGGGGGATGCTGACGGGTATCCACCCGGTGAAGCTCCTGAGGCAGCTCACGGAAAAATACGGGGACAGCGCGGGCGGGGTCTTCCGGGAAAAATACTTTGTGACGGAAGAAAAGGCGGCGTTTGCGTCGCGCGTGCTGCGCGAACAGGAAAAGATCACCGCCGGGCTCTCCAAAAACGATTTCGCGCTCTACATCGGCATCCCGTTCTGCCCGACGCGCTGCGCGTACTGCTCGTTCGTCTCGCAGGCGGTGGAAAAGGCCGCGAAGCAGATCCCGCAGTTCGTGGAGCTGCTGTTGCGGGAACTGGAAGAGACCGGGCGGATCGCGCGGGAACTCGGCCTGCGGCTGACCTCGGTCTATGTGGGCGGCGGCACGCCGACGACGCTCTCCGCGCCGCAGCTTTCCGCGCTGCTCGCGGCCGTGCGCGGCGCGTTCGACCTTTCCGGCTGCACCGAGTTCACCGTGGAGGCGGGCCGACCCGACACCGTGGACGCGGAAAAGCTCGCGGCGCTTCGTTCCGGCGGCGTGACGCGCATCAGCGTCAACCCGCAGACGCTCGAGGACAGCGTGCTCGAACGCATCGGGCGGCGGCACACGGCGGCGCAGACCGTGGAGGCGTTCGGCCTCGCGCGGAAGATGGGCTTTGCGGACATCAACATGGACCTCATCGTCGGGCTCCCGGGCGACACGGCTGCGGGCTTTTCGAGGACGCTCGACGGCGTGCTCGCGCTCCAGCCCGAGTGCGTCACGGTGCACAGCCTCGCGCTCAAGCGGTCCTCGGACATCACGCAGAGCGGCGAGGTGAACGAGGCGCACCGGAACGCCGCGCTCGCCGAGGCCATGATGCGCGAGGCGGGGGAGCGCCTGACGGCGGCGGGCTACGCGCCGTATTACCTCTACCGGCAGACGCGCATGGCGGGGAACCTCGAAAACGTGGGCTGGGCGAAGCCGGGCTTCGCGTCCGCGTACAACGTCGTCACGATGGACGAGACGGAGACCGTGCTCGCCTGCGGGGGCGGCGGCGTGACGAAGCTCTGCGACGCGGCTTCGGGGGACGTCCGACGCATTTTCAATTTCAAGTTTTCATACGAATATATCAGCCGCTTCGCGGAAGTGCTGGAGCGGAAGAAAGGCATCGGGGCGTGGTATGAGCAACTTCGGGAGCGGGTACGTTAAATACATCAATCATCTCGAACAGATCAACGACTGCGCCCTCTCGGACCCGCCGAGGATGATCGGCGAGGTGGAGGACGCGTATACCGAGCACATCGAGAGCATCGCAAGAAGCATCGTCTCGCACTACGGCGGGGCGAAGGTCTGTATGCTCGCGGGACCCTCCGCGAGCGGCAAGACCACGACGGCGAAGATCCTGCGTGACCGCCTTTCCGCGCTCGGCGTGACGGCGGCGATCGTCTCGCTCGACGATTTTTATCTCGGCGGCGAGGAGACCCCGAAGCTCCCGAGCGGGGAGAAGGACTACGAATCGGTCCGCGCGCTCGACATTCCGCGCATCACGTCCTGCCTGCGCGAGGTGATCGCCGCGGGCAGGTGCACGCTGCCGCGCTACGATTTCGCGACGAGCCGCCGTTTGGCGGAGACGGCGGAACTCGACGTCGGCGGGAAGGGCTTCGTGATCTTCGAGGGGATCCACGCGCTGAACCCGGTCTTCACGAAGGACCTGCCCGAGGGGAGCGCGATCCGGCTCTACGTCAGCGTGAAGCAGAACATCCGGGACGTGAACGGCGAGGTGATCTCGCCGATGGACCTGCGCCTCGTGCGGCGCGTCGCGCGGGATGTGCTGTTCCGCGGCACCGGCGCGGAGCGCACGCTCGAGCTCTGGCCGAACGTGGTCGAGGGGGAGGACCGGTACATCCGGCCGTACCGTCTCGCGGCGGACTACACCGTCAATTCCATCCACATCTACGAGCCATGTGTGCTGCGCGGGCGGGTGATCCCGCTGCTGCGGGAGATCCGGGAGGAGAGCCCGCTCTACCGCAAGGCGCGCGACCTCGAGGCGCGGCTCATGCGCTTTGAGCCGGTGGACCCCGCGCTCGTGCCGGAAAACTCGATGCTCCGGGAGTTTTTGGGCGGAACTGGCAGGAAATTCGGAGATTGGTCAGAAAAAATTTAGAGTTTGGTTACAAACGGGAACCTTTTCGGTTTGCTTTTTCCCGGCGTTTGTGGTATGATAGACATCGCGGGGAGACCCGTTTCCGTATTTTGTCAGATCGAAAAAAGAAGGAGAGAAGAATCATGGGACTTTTTGACGATGTGGTCCTGAACGCGAAAAACGCCGCGCAGAGCGTGGGGAAGATGGCGGGGCAGCTTGTCGATATGTCAAAACTGCGCATTTCCGTTTCCGAGGTGAACGGCGAGCTCGGCCGCCGCTTTACGGAGCTCGGCGAGTTCGTCTATGAGGCGAAAAAGACGGGCGTCGTGGACGACGCGGTCCTCGCGGAAAAGCTCGCCGGGATCGACGATCTCTACGCGGAGCTCGCGCAGTTGACGGAGCAGCTCAACGTGCTCCAGAACAAGGCCGTCTGCCCGGTGTGCGGCAAGAAGGTCCCGCAGGACGCGGCCTTCTGCAGCGCGTGCGGCGCGAAGCTCACCGGCGAGGAACCGGCGAAAGCCGAGGAAGCGGCGTGCTGCTGTGAGGAAGAAGCGGCCGAAGCGGAGAAGCCCGAGGCGGAAAAGCCGGAGGAATGATCTCCTAGACCGCTGAAAGCACAAGTGAAAAACAGCGGGCGTGCCCGCCGGACGTAAAACGGGGAGGAAAGGAACGCTTCCTTTCCTCCTCCTTTCTGTGAAGTGATCCGAAGGGAGTCGTTTTATGGACCGGCAGAACCGTCCGCGCCGCCAGAGCTTCCTGCACGGCGCGATGCTGCTCACCGCGGGCGTGCTCGGCGTGAAGGTGCTCGGCGCGCTTTTCAAGATCCCGCTTTCCACCGTGATCTCGGAGGACGGGATGGGATGCTTCAGCACGGCGTACAGCTTTTACAACGTGATCTTCAGCCTCGCGACGGCGGGCTTTCCCGTCGCGGTGGCGCGCGCCGTCTCGCTGCGGGAGGCGAAGGGGAACCTGCTCGGGACCGAGGCCGTCCGGAGCGCGGCGAAGCGGCTCTTTGCCGTGACCGGCGTGCTCGGCACGCTCTTGATGGCGCTCACCGCGCCGATCTATGTGCGCGCCGTGGGCAGCCCGGGCGCGCTCCCGGCGATGCTCACGCTCTCGCCCTGCATCCTGTTCTGCAGCATGATGTCCGCCCATCGGGGGTACTTCGAGGGCCTCTCCGATATGGTCCCGACGGCGGTCTCGCAGCTCATCGAGGCGGCGGGCAAGCTCGTTTTCGGGCTGACGGGGGCGTACCTTGCGGTGCGGCATTTTTCGGCGGAACTGGAAACGGCCGGCACCGTGCTCGGCGCCGTGCCACAGACCGAGAGCGCGGGGCGGCTCACGGTGTCGGCGCTCGGGGCGGCGGGAGCCGTCGCGGGTGTGACGCTTGGCGCGGCGCTCGGCTGGGCGTATCTCGCCGCGCGCGGGCGGAGGAGCCGGCGGTATGAGGGAAAGGTCACCGGCCGTCTGCAGCGGCGGGAGATCATGAAACGGCTCCTCAAGGACGCGGTGCCGATCGCCGTCGGGTCGGTCGCGATGAGCGTTTCGGGGCTGATCGACGCGTCGTTCCTGCAGACGCGCGTCGCGGCGGCGCTCCTTCGGGATCCCGCGCCGATCTTCGCGATGTACGCGGGGCAGATCCCCCCGGAGCATCTGGAAGCGCCGCAGAATTTGCCGAATTATCTGTTTGGGTGCTACAACATGGCGCTCGCGGTGTTCATGCTCGTCCCCAGCGTGACGCAGGCGTTCGGCACGAGCGCGCTGCCGAGCGTGACGGGGGCGTGGGCGCGCCGGGACGGACGGCGGCTGGAAAAGGCCGTGGGGACGGTGCTGCGCGTGACGAATCTTTTCGCGCTGCCCGCCGGGATCGGGCTTTCCGTCCTCGCCGGGCCAATCGCCCGGCTGCTGTACGGCGACCGCCCGAGCGCCGGGATCGTGGAGAAGTGCCTCGTCGTGATGGGCGCGGCTTCCATCTTCGCGGCGGTCACGACGCCGCTGGGCAGCCTGCTGCAGGCCGCCGGGAAAACGGATCTGCCCGTTCTTCTCGTGCTTTCCGGCCTGCTTTTGAAGGTCGCGCTGAATTACGCGCTGGCGGGGATCCCGCAGATCAACATCCTCGGCGGCGGGATCAGCACGCTCCTCGCTTACGGGGCGGTGACGGCGGCCGAGCTTTTCGCGGTGCGCCGGACGCTGGGCGTTCCGCTCGGGCTGCGGGAGAATTTCGCAAAGCCCCTTTTCGCGGCCGTCGGGTGCGGCGCCGCGGCGAAAGGATCCTACCTTTTCTTTTCCGGATACGCCCCGCTGGGGCCGGCCGCGGCGGTGTGCGCCGTCCTTTGCGCGGCGTTCGTATACGCCGTATTGCTTTTCCTGTTCGGCGCGGTCCGGAAAGAAGACCTCCTTCAGATGCCCGGAGGAGAAAAAATTGCAGAAATCTTTCAAAAACACTTGAAATTCACACAGAGATGGGGTAGAATATGAAAGACACTGCGGCACTTGCCGGAAAAGACCGATATTCCATGGAAGACCTGCTCGAGATCATGACGCTCCTGCGCGCGCCGGACGGCTGCCCGTGGGACAGGGAGCAGGACCACAAGAGCATTCGGAGAGACCTGCTCGAGGAGTGCTACGAGGCGATCGAGGCCATCGACACCGATAACCCGGAGCTGCTCTGCGAGGAGCTCGGCGACGTGCTCCTGCAGGTGGTGTTCCACAGCGAGCTGGAGCGCGAGGCGGGGCGGTTCGATTTTTCCGACGTGGTGGACGGCGTCGCACGGAAGATGGTCGTGCGGCACCCGCACGTTTTCGGCACGGCGGAGGCGAACACCTCCGAGGACGTGCTGCGGAACTGGGACGCCATCAAGCGCGAGACGAAGGCGCAGGAGACGGAGCGCCAGGTGCTCCAAAGCGTTTCCGCCGCGATGCCCGCGCTGATGCGCGCGCAAAAGCTCCTGAAAAAGGGGGCGGGCTTCGGAAGGGACGCGGGGGAGACCGCCGAGATCCGGGACAGGCTCTCGGAAAGCGCGCAGACGGCGCAGACGGCGGAAGACGTCGGCGCGCTGCTGCTTGCCGCCGTGGAGCTTTCCAGAAGGCTCGGCGTGGACGCGGAGCGGGCGCTCTTCGACGCGTGCCGCGCGTACATCGATTCGTTCCCCGGGAAGTGAATTGGGATTCAGATACCTTGATTTTAGGGTTTGAATAGATCATTATTTTTGGAGGTTATTCGTTATGAATAAGACCGATCTCATCAGCGCGGTGGCGGCTGCCGCCGATCTTACCAAGAAGGACGCGGACGCGGCTGTTTCCGCCGTCATCGAGACCATCACGGAAGCGCTCGCCAAGGAAGAAAAGGTGCAGATCGCCGGTTTCGGCACGTTTGAGGTTCGTTCCCGCGCGGCCCGCGTCGGCCGTGACCCCCGTACCGGCAAGGACATTGCGATCCCGGCGTCCAAGGCCCCGGCGTTCAAAGCCGGCAAGGCGCTGAAGGAATCCGTCAACAAGTAAGTTCGATCCCATAAGGCGCAGAGCGGGGACGGGCATTGCCCGTCCCCTCATGCTTTATTTCGGGAGGAAAACCGGGAAAGGAGGGGCAGGGATGCGGCTGGACAAATACCTCAAGGTCTCGCGGCTCATCAAGCGGCGCACCGTCGCGAACGAAGCCTGCGACGCGGGGCGCGTGCTCGTCAACGGGAAGATCGCCCGCGCGTCTTACGAGGTGAAGACGGGCGACGTGCTCGAGCTGCAGCTCGGCGCGCGCACCGTGCAGGCGAAGGTGACGGCCGTCACGGAGACCGTGCGGAAGGAAGACGCCGGGATGATGTATGAGATCGTCTCGGAGCGGTGACGGCGGGGGGAGCCGTTTGAAAAGCGCGAAAACGGATGGACTTTTTTTCGCGGGTATGGTAAAATAAGAAAAATTAAGTTTGGGGAGGCGTTTTATGGACAGAGAGTTTCTGCGAAGGCTGATCGACACGGCGGCGGGCCGTGAGGAGGCGGATCTCGTGATCCGCAACGTCCGCGTCATCGACGTGTTCTCCGGGGAGATCGTCCCGGGAGACATCGCCGTCACAGGCGGGGTGATCGCGGGCGTCGGGGAATACCGGGGGAAGACGGAGACGGACGGCGGCGGGCGCTTCGCCGCGCCGGGGCTCATCGACGGGCACATCCACATCGAGTCATCGTACCTCTGCCCCGAGGAGCTCGGGCGGCTGCTCGTACCGCACGGCGGGACGACAATCATCGCGGACCCGCACGAGATCGTGAACGTCTGCGGGATCCGCGGCCTCGACTACATGATGGAGGCCGCAAAGGGGACCGCGCTCGACATCCGCTTCATGCTGCCGTCCTGCGTGCCGGCGACGCCGTTCGAGCACGCGGGCGCGGTGATCGGCGCGGCGGAGATGGCGGAGCCGATCCAAAGGGAGAATATCCTCGGCCTCGGGGAGTTTATGGATTTCCCGGGCGTGATCTCGGCGGGGGACGGCGTGCTCGACAAGCTCATGACCGCGAAGGACGCGGGAAAGCTCATCGACGGGCACAGCCCGGGCGTCACCGGAAAGGATCTCAACGCCTACGTCTCGGCGGGCATCCTCGCGGACCACGAGTGCTCGACCGTGGACGCCATGCGCGACCGCATCGCGCGCGGGATGTATGTCCTGCTGCGGGAGGGCTCGGCCTGCCACGATCTGAGAAACCTGCTGCCGGGCGTGACAAAGGAAAACAGCCGGCGGTGCCTGCTCTGCTCCGACGACCGCCAGCCGAAGACGATCCTGCACGAGGGGCACATCGACAACCATCTGCGCGTCTGCGTGGAGATGGGGATCGACCCCGTGACCGCCGTGCGCATGGCGACGCTGAACGCCGCCGAATGCTTTAGGCTCTACGACCGAGGCGCGATCGCCCCGGGCCGCCGCGCGGACATCGTGCTCTTCGACGATCTGAAGGATTTCCGCGTGCACAAGGTCTGGTGCGCGGGCGTGCTTGCGGCGGAGGAGGGACGGTACCTGCTGCCGGTCGTCCGCGCGGACGATTCCGCCGTGCGGGGGAGCGTCGTGCTGAAGGACTTCTCCCGCGAGAAGCTCAGGATGCACCTGAAAAACAGCCGTGTCCACGCGATCGGCATCCTGCCGGGCGGCGTCGTCACGGAGAAAAAGACCGTGGAGGTGAAGCTCGACGGGGACGGGGAGTTCGTCTTCGAGCCGGAAAAGGACGTCGTGAAGGTGGCCGTGGTCGAGCGGCACCAGGGGACCGGGAACGTGGCGTGCGGGTTCCTCTCAGGGTACGGCATCCGGCGGGGCGCGGTGGCGCTCTCCGTCGCGCACGACTCCCACAACATCATCGCCGTCGGTGTGAGCGACGCGGAGATCGAGGCCGCGGTGAACGCGCTCGCGGCGCAGAACGGCGGGATCGTGGTCGTGAGGGACGGGAAGACGGTCGAATCCATGCCGATGCCCATCGCCGGGCTGATGAGCGACCAAAGCGGCGAATGGGTGGATGCGCGGCTGGACGCGATCCACACGGCGGCCTATGAGGCGCTCGGCGTACACCGCGAGGTGGAGCCGGTGATGACGCTGTGCTTCATGTCGCTTGCGGTGATCCCGGAGCTCAAGCTGACGGACATGGGCCTGTTCGACGTGACGCAGTTCCGGTTCATCCCGGTGGAGGCCGAAGAAGCGTGAGGACGGCCTTCCGGCTGCGGCAAAGCGAAAAACGGAAAAGGACGGAGGCTCGCCGAAAACGGCGGGCCTTTTTCTTTTTGCCGTGCTTTCCGAAAGAGGGTAGGAAATGTCAGTTGACGGGAGAATATTTGT
>CANRMW010000094.1 GCA_947631835.1 uncultured Clostridia bacterium
GAGCGTGCAGGTGCGCTGCTTCTCGTTGACGATGTAATCGTACTCCTCGTAGAGCGCGTCGTTGTCCTCCTTCTCGTCGAGCTCCGTGACGCGCACGGGGCGCAGCGTGCGGGCGAAGCGGTCCGCGACGGAATAGAGCTCCGTGGAGTTTTCGCCCTGCCCGGAGATGATGAGCGGGGTCCTCGCCTCGTCGATGAGGATGGAGTCCACCTCGTCCACGATGGCGAACGCGTGGCCGCGCTGGACCTTGCGCTCCTTGTAGGTGACCATGTTGTCGCGCAGGTAATCGAAGCCGAGCTCGTTGTTCGTCGCGTAGGTGACGTCGCAGGCGTAGGACTTCTTTTTCTCCTCCGAGGGCATCCCGGGGATCGCGAGGCCGACGGTCATGCCGAGGAAGTTGAAGACGCGGGCCATCATCTCGCCCTGGTATTTCGCGAGGTAGTCGTTGACCGTGACGATGTGCACGCCCTCTCCCGCGAGCGCGTTGAGGTACGCGGGAAGGGCGGCGGTGAAGGTCTTTCCTTCGCCGGTCTTCATTTCGGCGATGCGGCCCTGATGCAGCACGATGCCGCCGACGACCTGCACCGGGAAGGGCTTGATCGAGAGCACGCGCCACATGGCTTCGCGGCAGACGGCGAACGCGTCCGGCAGGAGATCGTCGAGCGTCGCGCCGCCGGCGAGCCGCTCCCGAAGGAGCACGGTCTGCTGGCGCAACTCGGTATCAGACATTTTTTCGTAAGTGGGTTCGAGGGAGAGCACCGCGTTTTTCAGCGGCTCGATGCGCTTCAGCTCCCGGGAGCTGTAATCGCCAAAGAGCTTCTTCAATATGCTCATGGAGCAATTCTCCTTTCCTTTTCTCTGAAAGGCCAATACACATTCAGTATAACATGAACGGTCGGAGAAAACAAGAAATCCCGTGAAGTTTAACAATTTCTTCACGGGCGGGACGAAGGAGGTTTTTTCGGAAAACGGCCCCGGCGCGGCGGCCGGGACCGGACAGGTTCAGAGCTTTTTGCAGCCGGACGCGTCGGCAAAGCCGGGCGCGTTCCGAAAATCGAAGCCGAGCGCGAAGCCTTCCGGGAACAGCTCCGAAAGGGGGAGAAGCACGAACGCGCGCGCCAAAATGCCGGGGTGCGGGAGCGTCAGCTCCGGGTCTGCAGAGGTCTCGCCTTCGTAGAGGAGGAGGTCGAGATCCGCGGCGCGCGCGCCGTGGCGGACGCGCCGCACGCGGCCGAGCGCCGCTTCGATCCCGAGGCACGCGCCGAGCAGCGCGCGCGGGGAGAGCGAGGTCTCGAGCAGCACGCAGCAGTTTTTGTAATCGGGCTGCGCGTCGGGGACGTCAAAGGGGGCGGTCTGCCAAAGGGAGGAGACGTTTTCCACCCGCGTTCCCGGCAGGCGCGCAAGCGCGTCTATGGCCGCGCGGAGCGTCCCGGCGGCGTCGCCGAGGTTCGCCCCGAGGCCGAGCACCGCCCGGCTCATGTGCGCCTCCGCGTCATTTCGACGGAGACGAAATCAAACTTCGCGTTCATCGGCGCAAAGGGCTTTTTGACCTCCACGGTGACCTCGCGCACGGCGGGGAAGTTTTCGAGCACCGCATCGCAGACGGCGGACGCGGCCCGCTCGATGAGGTCGAATTTTTCGGCGGTGAACGCCTTTTGGACCGCCTTGCGCACGGCGGCGTAGTTGACCGTTTCCTTCAGGTCGTCCGTTTCGCCCGCACGGCGCAGATCGGCGCGCATGGCGATGTCGAGCAGGAAGGGCTGGCCGTCCCGCTTTTCTTCGGGGTTTACGCCGTGATACGCGAAGATCTCGAGCCCGTGGATGCGGACGGTGTCGAGCGCGGGGGCCGTCTCCCGCGCGGCGCGGAGCGCATCGGCGGCGCGGGCGGCTTCGACGGCCTCGCGGACGTCGTGGGCGCGGAGGATGTCCGCGCCGAACAGCGCCGCGCCGGTGTGCAGCGCGAGCGTCCCGGCGAGGCGCTCCATGGGCGGGGCTTCGGGACGGCCGGCGGCGAACGCCGCGACGCGCTTTCTCGACGCGCCGAAGAGCAGCGACGTGCCGGGGACGCAGAGGGCTTCGGGATTCGCGAGCAGGCGGAGGTTTTCCGCCTGCGATTTGCCAAAGCCGATGCCGGGATCGAAACAGAGGCGCGCGGGGTCGATGCCGAAAGACGCGGCCTCTTTTTGTTTCTCTTCAAAAAAGCGGCGCACACGGAGGAGAATGTCTTCCCCGCCGCCCGCGGTGTTTTCCGGGTCGCCGGGGTGCATCACGATGCAGCCGCAGCCGTATTTCGCGGCGACGCGCCACATTTCGGGCGAAAAGCCGGAGACGTCGTTTAAGATCTGCGCGCCGAGGGCGGCGGCTTTTTCCGCGACCTCGGGATAAAACGTATCGACGGAGACCGGCAGGGACGTCTCCCGGAGGACGGCGGCAAGGACCGGCTCGAGCCGCGCCCACTCCTCTTTCGCGGAGACGGGGACCGCGCCGGGGCGCGTGCTCTGCGCGCCGAGATCGAGGACGGACGCGCCGAGCGATTCCGCCTCCTTCGCGCGGGAAAGCGCGGTGGCGGGGTCGAGGAACTGCCCGCCGTCGGAGAAGGAATCCGGCGTCACGTTGACGATCGCCATGATATGCGTTCTGCCCGCCGCGAGGACGCGGTCCCGGGCGAAAAACTGCGCCATACTGTCCTCCTTACCGGTTCGCGAGCAGCAGCATGACCTCGTTGCGGGTCTTGAGCTGGGTGCGCATGCAGCCGCGCAGCGCGGAGGTCTCGGTCTTCGCGCCGGCGGCCCGCGCGCCGCGCATCGTCATGCAGAGGTGCTCGGCCTCGATCAGCACCGCGACGCCCTTCGGCTGGAGCTGTTCCTCGAGGAAATCCGCGATCTGGGCCGTCAGGCGCTCCTGCACCTGCGGGCGGCGCGCGAAGCAGTCCACGATGCGGGCGAATTTCGAGAGGCCGATGATCCGCCCGTCGTTCGGGATGTACGCGATGTGGCACTTTCCGATGAACGGCAGCAGGTGATGCTCGCACACCGAATACATCGGGATGTCCCGGACGAGGACCAGCTCGTCGTGATGGCCCTCTTCTTCGAAGATCTTCAGATATTCCGTGGGGTCGCTGTGCAGGCCGGAGAAGATCTCCGCGTACATCCGCGCAACGCGGGCGGGGGTCTCGAGCAGGCCCTCGCGCGCGGGGTCCTCGCCGACGGCGAGCAGGATCTCCCGGACGGCGTTTTCGATTCGATTCAGATCCATACTGTTTTATCCCTTCTGTGCCGGGCGGCTTTCCATGGCCCGGGTATGAAATGCAAATTAGTTCACGCGCCCGGCTTTGACGCGAGGCGGGCGGAGGAGAGGACCGTGCCGTCCTCGGCGATCTGCCGCACGGAGACGGGCGTTCCCTCCGGGACGTCTTCGGCGGAGGCGGTGAGCTCTTCCGGCGAGACGAACGCGGTCTCGCGCGGTTCGCCATCGACAACGACGACGCTGTACGGCGTGAAGTTCTCGCCGGTGACGGTCAGCGTGCCGCCGGAGAGCACCGCGCGGGAGAGGTACACGTCCTCGGTGCCCATGCGCATCTTGGAGGGCGCGAAGGGGTTCTCGCCGCCGTAGACGACGCGGTCGCCGTAGAGCATATCGTACTGCAGGGAGAGCAGCTCCGTCTCATAAGCGCCGGTCCACGGGGTGGTCTGGTGGAACTTCGTCAGCGTGCCGTCGCACCTGCCGATGCGCTCCATCACGAGGGAGGCGAGCTGGTACGCGTGGACGTCCTTCTTTTCCGGCGCGAATTGCCGGTCGTTCGCCCAGATCACATATTCCGTCGTGTAGCGGCTGCCGTCGTCCAGATCCTCCGGGTCAAGATCGAGGCTGGGCATGTGGTCGCCGTACAGGACGAGGACGACGGGCTCCGGCCGCTTTTTGAGCGCGGCCGTCAGGTCCCGGAGAAAATCGTCCACCTCGCGGATCTGGGAGGCGTAGTATTCGAGCTGGCCCTTGAGCGCCGGGTCCGAGACGCCGGAAACGATCGGGATGCGGCTCTCGCTCTCCTCGGGGTACGCGCCGTGCGGCTGGACGGAGATCGTGTAGATGAAGTCGCGGCCGGGCGTGGAATCGAGGAGCTTTTCGATCTCGCCGGTGAGGATCGCGTCCTTTGCCCAGCCGACCTCGTTCAGCTCCACGCCGTTCATGTATTCGACCGACGTGAACGAGTCGAAGCCGAGCATCGGGAAGACCGTGTTGCGGTCGTAAAAAGTGGCGGTGTTGTTGTGGAGCGCGTGGGCCTGCAGCCCGCACCTGTGGAACAGATACGCGAGGGACTCGCACGTCTCTTCCTGCAGGACCGTCACATACGGGTATTCGCCGGTGCCGAAGTCGTGGACGTTCATCTGCGTCAGCACCTCGAACTCGGTGTTCGCCGTGCCCGCGCCGACCGACGACGCGACGAAAAACCCGCTTGGCCATTCGTCCTTCAGCTTCCCGAAATACGGGAGCGGGTCCTCGGCAAAGGTGACGCCCTTCAGATGGTTCACGTCAAAAAAGCTCTCGAGCTGGAGGAAGATGACGTTCGGAATCTCCTCGTCCGGGACCGTGTTCCCGTCGGAGGATTTCGCGTCGAGCTCCCGGAGAATCGCATGCACGCGCCGCGCGGAGTAATCCTCCGGGCGGTCGATGCCGCGGTCGATGAGGCTGCGCGAGAAGGTGTAGATGAAGCCGAACTCCTCGTTCATGGAGAGCACGTCGCCGGCGGGGGAGAGATCAAAGGCGCGCGGCAGCGGAAGCTCCGGCACAAAGGCCACGGCGAGCAGGAGCGCCGAGGCGGTGAGCACGCCGCGCTTTGCCGCGCGCGGGGAGCGCGGGCTTTTCCGAAAAAGCTGGATCAGCCCGGCGATCAGGAGCAGGACGGCGACCACCAGCAGGATGAAGGCCGGAAGGCTCATGTAGATCCCGATGAAGGACCAGTCGAGCTGGAGGATGGCGAAGTCGATGAAGGAGAGCGGGGTCACGCGGTAGCCGAGGACAAAGACGTTCGCGACGCCGAGGCCCAGCCACAGGACGCAGACGATGGCGCAGAAGAAGATCTTGCGCTTGAGGAACAGACACGGGATGAGGCAGACCGAGACGATCAGCGCGCTTTCCAGCGCGGCGCCCGGCCGGGAGAGAAGCGCGGAGAAATACGGGACGATCCCGCCCCGCCCCATGCACTCCACGGTGAAGCTCACCGCGAAGCCCAGCGCGAGACACGCGAGAAGGACCCGGTTGTTGCGGAGCGCCTCCCGCAGAGCGCGCAAAAACCGCTGCAAAACACATTCCCCCAGAAAAACAATTCGCATTGATTATAGAGCGGAAAGGCGTAAATTGCAAGCGGTTTTTGAGAATTGTCAGAAAAGTTTCAGGTTCAGGCGAACTGCGCGTTGTAGAGCTGCTTGTAGAAGGTGTCGGCGCGCATCAGGGAATCGTGCGTGCCGCGCTCCACGATCTCGCCGTCGCGCACGACGAGGATCAGGTCGGCGTTGCGGATGGTGGAGAGGCGGTGTGCAATGACGAAGCAGGTCTTATCCTGCATGAGCTGGCGCATCGCGCGCTGGATCTGCAGCTCGGTACGGGTATCGACATTGGAGGTGGCCTCGTCCAGGATGAGCAGGGAGCTTCGGAGCAGCATGGCGCGGGCGATCGTCATGAGCTGCTTCTGGCCCTTCGAGATGTTGGAGCCGTCGTCCTCGAGGACGGTGTCGTAGCCCTCGGGCAGCGTCATGATGTACTCGTGGATGCCGCAGGCACGGCAAACGCGCTCGACATCCTCGCGGGTGGCGGTCTCGCTGCCGTAGGAGATGTTTTCAAAGACGGTGCCGGAGAAGAGCCAGGTATCCTGCAGGACCATGGAGTAGTTGAGGCGCAGGCTCTTTCTCGTGAGGTCCTGCACGGCGTGGCCGTCGAGCTTCACCTTGCCGGCCTTCGCGTCGTAGAAGCGCATGAGCAGGTTCACGATGGTGGTCTTGCCGGCGCCCGTCGGCCCGACGATGGCGATCAGCGCGCCCTTTTTCACGTCGAGCGAGAGGTCGTGGATGACCTCGGGGCCGTCGCCGTAGCCGAAGAAGACGTGCTCGAGCGCGACGTTGCCCTCGGCCTCCTTGAGGTCGAGCGCGTCGGGGGCGTCCTCGGGCTCGGGGTCCTCGTCGAGCAGGCGGAACACGCGCTCCGCCGCGGAGAACGCGGACTGGAGCTCGCCGATGATGTTTGCGATCTCGTTGATCGGGCCGGAGAACCGGCGGGAATAGAGCACGAAGCTCGAGATGTTGCCGATGGAGATCGAACCGACGAGATAGAGCGCCGCGCCGAGGAAGCTGACGAGCGACATCGAGAGGTTGTTGACGAAGTTGACGGAGGGGCCGACCATCGCGCCGTAGTAATCGGCCTTGTAGTACGCCTGGACCGTCTCCTCGTTCTGGGCGTCGAGCTTTGCGATGGTGTTTTCCTCCTGGCTGTACGCGCGCAGCGTCTTCTGGCCGGAGATCATCTCCTCGACAAAGCCGTTGAGCTCGCCGAGCTTCTGGGAGCGCTTGCGGAAGAGCGGGCGCGTGAAGCCGGTGATCTTCTTCGTCATGAACATGGAGAGCGGCACCGTGAAGACGAACACGAGAACGAGCAGCGGCGAGATGGAGATCATCATCGCGAGCGCGCCGACGACCGTCACGACGCTGGCGAAGACCTGCACCATGTCGTTCGAAAGGGAGGTGTTGATCGTGTCGATGTCGTAGGAGATGCGGCTGAGGATGTCGCCGGTCTGGTTCGTGTCGAAATAGCCGACGGGAAGCTCGGAGAGCTTGTTGAAGACGTCCCGCCGCATCGTGTTGACGACCTTCCGGCTGATGACGATCATGAGCCGGGTGAGCGCATAGCCGAGCACCGAGGACGCGGCGTAGAGGATAAGCATGATGACGGCGTAATACCACACCGCAGAGAAATCCACATGGCCCTGCCCGAGCTCGATGGCGTCGATCGCGACGCCGGAGAGATACGGCCCGACGAGGCCGAGAAGGTTCCCGCCGATCGTGAAGAGGATGCAGAGCAGGAACAGGAATTTATGCTGGAGCAGGTAGGGGAACAGCCGCGAAAGGATCGCGGTCTTTTTCATCTTGAGCTTTTGGGGTTCGTCGTAGCGGCGCGGGCCGCCGCCCATAGGTCCGCCTCTCATGCGAGCACCGCCTTTCCGTTTGCCGCCGGCAGAGCGCCGGGGGCCATGCCTTCGCCGATCTGCGATTCTCCGATCTCCCGGTAGAGCGGGCAGGACGCCATGAGCTCGTCGTGCGTGCCCATGCCGATGACGTTCCCGTTTTCCATGACGAGGATCTTTTCCGCGTGCATGATGGAGCTGACGCGCTGCGCGACGATGATCTTCGTGGCGTTCGCGGCGTGCATGCGGATCTCCTCGCGGAGCTTCGAATCGGTCTTGTAGTCGAGCGCGGAGGAGGAGTCGTCGAGGATGAGGATCTCCGGTTCCCCGGCGAGCGCGCGGGCGATGAGGAGCCGCTGCTTCTGGCCGCCGGAGAGGTTCGCGCCCTTGATGGCGACCGGCGCGTCGAGCCCGCCGGCGGCCTCGATGAACTCAAGCGCCTGCGCGCGGCGGGCGGCTTCGAGGATCTGTTCGTCGGTGAGCGGGCGGCCGAGGCGGATGTTCTCGCGGATGGTGTCCTTGAAGAGCGTGTCGTTCTGGAAGACGACGCCGAATTTGCCGCGCAGATCGGTCGTCGCGTAGTCGCGGATGTCCACGCCGTCGATCTCGATCTTTCCCTCGGAGACGTCGTAGTAGCGCATGAGCGCGCGGATGACCGTGGACTTGCCCGCGCCCGTCGCGCCGATGACGCCGAGCGTCTCGCCGCGCTTCAGCTCGAAGTTCAGATGGCGCACGGCAAAGGAGCCGCGGTCATAGCGGAAGGTGACGTCGCGGAAGGCGATGTGC
>CANRMW010000095.1 GCA_947631835.1 uncultured Clostridia bacterium
GAACTCACAAACGAAGTTCGCGAAGCGAACGAGCAACGCGACGAAAGAGGCTTTGCCTCCGGCGCGGGGGAAAGCCTCCCGGAATCACTAACGAAGCGGCGGTTTACCGCCGCGACCAACGCGACGAAACAGCCTTTGGCTGCGACCAACGCGACGAATCGGCCTCCGGCCGCGCGACGTAAAAGTTCTTTTGCCCACTTTTCTTTCAAGAAAAGTGGGAGAAAAGTAACGCGACCCATCCGCGCTCCTCGCGGCGCTCGAGGAGGGTGAAGTCCTGTTCGAGGCGGGCGCGGACTTCGGCCTCGCGGGTGTCGATGATGCCGCTGACGATGAGGACGGCGTTGTCGGCCATAAAGCGCGGGCAGTCGTCGGCGAGGCGGAGGATGACGTCCGCGACGATGTTCGCCGCGACGACGTCGTATTTCCCGGTGACCTTCTGGGCGAGGTCGCCGCAGATCCCGGTGAACCGGTCCGCGACGCGGTTCTGCGCGGCGTTCTGCTCGGCGGTCTTGACGGCGAGCGGGTCGATGTCCACGCCGACGGCGCTTTCCGCGCCGAGCAGCAGCGCCGCGACGGAGAGGATCCCGCTGCCGCAGCCGACGTCGAGGAACCGGACGCCCGGCTTCACGCACTTTTCCATCAGCTCCATGCAAAGGCGCGTCGTCTCGTGCGTGCCGGTGCCGAACGCGAGGCCCGGTTCGAGATCCAGCACGACGCGGCCGGCCGGGTCGAACCGCTCCTCCCAGACGGGGCGGATCAGCAGCTTTTCCCCGACGGGGATCGGCTTGAAATACTTCTTCCAGTTGTTGATCCAGTCCTCCTCGCGGACGTTTTCCGTCTCGACCGTGAAGGGGATCCCGGCGGCGGTGTACCGTTCCGTCAGGAAGGAAACGGCCTCCGCCGGATTGTCCTCGGGCGAGAGATAGACGTGAATGATCCCCTTTGTGCGGTCCTTTTGGAGCAGCGCCTCATCGATGAGGTCGATGTGCGCGATCTCCATGGCCTCTTCTTCTAAATGGGAATAATCCTCCATATAGATGCCGTAGGGCACGACCATCTGCGCGATGTCTCCCGCGCGGTCGATCTCCTTTGCCGGGACCGTGACGATCACTTCCACCCAGCTTTTTGATTCTTCCATACTTCCGCCCCTTTCGAGATTCTGCCCTTTCAGTATACAACGGCGCCCGGAAAGATGCAAGGGAGGATCCAAAGAAAATCCCCGCGCTTCGCGCCATGGAAGGAGCGTGTCCATGTCAAAACGGAAATTTTTCGTGCAGGGCGCGGTGCTCACCGCGTTTTCCCTGCTGCTCAGGGTCGCGAACATCGGCTACCGCGGTTGGCTCTCCGGGGAGATCGGCGCCGAGGGCATGGGCCTGTATCAGCTCATCTTCTCCGTGTTCATGCTCTCCGTCACGCTCTCCACCTCCGGGATCTCCCTCGCCGTCACCCGCATGGTGACGGCCGCGCGCGCCGCCGGGCGCGGCGAGACGGTGCGCTCTGCCGTGCTCCGCTGCCTGCTCTTCTGCCTGACGCTCTCCTCGCTGATCGCCCTCCTCATGTTCTCCCTCTCCGGGCCGGCCGCCGCGCACATCCTTGGGCGGCCCGGCGCGGCGGCGAGCCTGCGCATCCTCGCGCTCGGGCTGCCGTTCATGTCGCTCTCCACCTGCATGAAGGGCTATTTCCTCGCGGTGGAGGAATCGGTCTCCACCTCCTTTTCCGACGCGGTGGAAACGCTCTTCACGGTGCTCGCGGCGGCGGGCCTCTTCTGGCACTTCGCGCCGCAGAGCATCGAGGCCGCGTGCCTCGCGGCAATGCTCGCCTCCACGTTCGGGGAATGCGTCTCGTTCCTCACGGGCTGGGCCGTGCTGCGCCGCAGTCTTCGGCGCAACACGCCGAAGGAGAAGGCCCCCGCCGCCGGCGTCCTCCACGGGATGTTCCACATCGCGCTGCCCTGCACGCTTTCGAGCGCGGCGCGGAGCCTGCTCAACACCGGGGAAAACCTTTTGATCCCCCGGGAGCTCCGGCGCTTCGGCGCGTCCGGCGCCGCCGCCATGGCCTCCTACGGCGTTCTGCAGGGCATGGCGATGCCGATGCTCTTCTTCCCCTCCTCGTTCCTCTCGTCGTTCGCGTCGCTCCTCATCCCGAAGGTCGCGCTCGAATTTGAGCAGGGCCGCAGCCGGGCCGTCTCCCACATCACGAACCGCGCGGTCTCGGCGGCGCTCGTATTCGGCGTGTTTTCCGCGGCGGTCTTTTTCGTTTTCGGAGAGGACTGGGGCGCGGCGTTCTACAAAAGCCGCGAAGCCGGGGTGTATCTGCGCATCCTTTCGCCCATCGTCCCGCTGCTCTATCTCGACGTGGTCGTGGATTCCCTGCTCAAGGGCCTCGACGAGCAGCTCAACTCGATGAAATACAACTTCACCGATTCGTTCTGCCGCGTGATGCTGATCCTGCTCTTCATGCGCTTCACCGGCATGAAAGGCTACCTTGCGATCCTCTTTTTCTCGTCCATTTTGAACGCCATGCTCTCCGTGCGCCGCCTGCTCCACGTCTCGCGGGTGCGGATCGACGCGGTGCGCGCCGTGCTCCTCCCGGCGCTTTCGGCGTTCGCGTCCAGCCTTCTCGCCCGCCGGTGCCTCGCCGGGGCGGCGCTTTCCGGCGTGCCGCTCGTCCTCGCGGAGGCGCTGCTCGCCGGCGCGTTTTTCCTCGCGCAGGTCCTCCTTTGGCGGCGCGCGGCGAAACGTCCCGCGGGTGTGGCGAATTTGTAAAAAATGTAAAGATGTGGTTCAAAAACAACTCGGAATGTGGTACAATAAAAGAAATGATGGAAAAATCCCGGAAACGGGCTTTGGAAAGGAACCTGACGATGAGAAAAAAGTTATTTGCCCTCCTCGCGGCGCTGGTCTTCGCCGTGCTGCTGGCGATGCCGGCCGGAGCAGAGACCGCCGGGGAACGGTTCACCGTCCCGGACACGACGTTCAGCTTCGTCGTCCCGGAGGGGGCATCGTTCATCCATCCGGATCTCCCGGCCTCGGACCCCGCGTGGGCGGCTGCCAATATTCTGGATATTACGGACAAGCAGACGGAAATGCTGAAGGACAGCGTCGCCGGGGAGATCCATCTTCCCAACGGCCGGATCATCGGCGTGACGACGAAGCGGTCTTCGAATTTTTCCGAGATCGTCTATAATCTGCGCGAGGCGGACGAGGAAATGCGCGGCCAGATCCGCGACCGGCTCACGCCCTCGGGCGAGATGGAAAACTCCGGCGGGACGTTCTCCTGGGTGGATCACCCGCAGACCCCGTTCTTCTGCCTGGACCTCTTCTCCCCCCTGAACGCGTTCGGGACGGAGGAAGAGATGGAGATCGTTTACGAGCGGCTGTACGGCACAATCGTGAACGGTTCCCTCATCGCGTTTGACCTCTTCCCCACGCAGGACCGCGTCTCCGACGAGCTGGACGCCGTCCTGCGGGAGCTCGTCGCCTCTTCGGAGGTCTCGGAGTTCCTGCCGATGCCCTCTTCGGAGATGACCACGCAGACGCTCGTGGTCGTGTGCATCGTCCTTGCGGTCCTGCTGTTTTTGATCGGCACGCTCATCTACTGGCTGTTCGCGCGGAAAAAGGAAAAGCGCGACAAGGCCGAGCTCGGGAACCGGCTGATCGAATACCGCCGCTCGAAGGAAGGGCATGAGGAGCAGGGGGACGGCGCGCTGCGGTTCCAGAACATGAGCGAGTGTTCGGACGACGCCATCAAGGCGTTTTCGAAGTTCCACGCGTTCCGCCACGGGATGGTGATGCCGATCTTCACGATCGCGCTCGCGGTCGTCTCCATCGTGCTGCTCTACTGCATCGGTTCCGACGACAGTTGGTGGATGTCGATCCTGCTCATTGCGATCGCCGTCTACTTCACATACCGTGTGTGCTATGCGCCGACCGCCATGTCGAAAACGCTGATCCGGGTCAACTCCAAGTTCAAGAACCGGAACGTCACGTTCTATTTCTATGAGGGCGACTTCCGCATCACCGGGATGCAGTCCTCCAGCCTGCACCCGTATTTCCAGATCACGCAGTTCGTGGAGAACGGCGACTATTTCTACCTCTATCTCGGGATCGACAACGCCTATTACATCCGAAAGGACGCGTTCTCCCTCGGGGAGGCCGACGCGTTCCGCGCGTTCATGAAGGACAAGCTCGGGAAAAAGGCCAAAGTGCGCGGCGGCGCGGGAAGGAGCGCCGGGGCGTGATCGGGATCATCGGGGCCATGCGCATGGAGGTGGAGGGCTTTCTCTCCGCCATGACGGAAAAGCGGGAGGAACGCTCGCTGGGGTTCACGTTCACGCTGGGGAAGCTCGGCGGCGCGCCGTGCGCGGTCGTGCAGTGCTCCCCGGGAAAGGTGAACGCGGGCTTTTGCGCGGGCGTGCTGCTTGAGCGGTACCACCCCGAGCTCGTGATCTCCACGGGCGTCTCCGGCGGCATCGGAGAAGGGGTCCGCATCGGGGATCTCGTCGTGGCGACAGGCTGCGTCCAGCACGACTACGACACAACCGCGCTCGGCGAGGAAAAGGCCGCCGTGCAGGTTTGGGACAGGCATATCCTGTATCTGCCGGTGGACGAACCGGCGAGCGCCGTGCTCGCGCGCCACGCCGGGGCGATCTACGGCGGGGTACACCGGGGCGTCATCGCGACGGGCGACGTGTTCGTCGCCGATCCCGCAAAATGCGAATCGCTCAAAAAGGAATTTGGCGCCATCTCCTGCGAGATGGAGACCGGCGCCATCGCGCAGGTCTGCTGCGCGGCAGGGACAAGGTTCGCGGGGATCCGGGCGATCTCGGACAACGCGAACGACAGCGGAAAGGTGGATTTCCTGACCTTCGCCCGGTCTTCCGCCGAAAAGGTGACGGCGCTGCTCGTCGCCGCGCTGCCCGATCTGGAACGCACGGCGCTTTGACGCCGTTTGCATATTTCTTTTGGGAGGTGCTTCTATGCACGACAAATTTCTCGCCATGACGCCGCCGATGGGGTGGAACTCATGGAACACGTTCACCTGGAACATCAACGAATCCCTGATCTGCAGCGCGGCCGACGCGCTCGTGGAGAGCGGTCTGAAGGACAAGGGCTACACTTACGTCGTGATCGACGACTGCTGGAGCCTGAGGGCGCGCGGGGAGGACGGCCGGCTCGTCCCGGACCCGGAAAAATTCCCGCACGGGATGAAGTTCGTCGCGGACTACGTCCACTCGAAGGGCCTGAAGTTCGGCATGTACTCCTGCTGCGGCACGCACACCTGCGCGGGCTATCCGGGCAGCTTCGAGCATGAGTTCGTGGACGCGGAGACCTTCGCCTCGTGGGGCGTGGACTATCTGAAATACGACAACTGCTACAAGCCCCTGCACATCGACGGCGAGATCCTCTACAAGCGCATGTCTCTCGCGCTTCGGAACACGGGCCGGGACATCGTGCTCTCGGCGTGCAACTGGGGCCATGAGAACGTCCACAGTTGGATCCGGTCCTCGGGCGCGCAGCTTTTCCGCTCCACGGGGGACATTCAGGACAACTGGGAATCCGTGAAGAACCTCTTCATCTCGCAGCTCGACAAGACCGCCTACGGCGGGCCGTTCTGCCACAACGACATCGACATGCTCATCGTGGGGATGCACGGCTCCTCCAACAACGACTGGATCGGTGCGATCGCGCCGTGTACGGATCTCGAATACCGCACGCATTTCGCGCTCTGGGCGGTGATGGGCTCCCCGCTGATGATCGGCTGCGACGTGCGGAACATGACGCCCGCGACGCTGGAGCTCCTCGGCAACGAGGACCTGATCCGCATCAACCAGGACATCGAATGCCGCGGGCCGTATGTCGTCCGCCAGTGGAACAACCCCGAAAACGTGATGGCGCTCGTAAAGCCCCTCTCCGACGGCACGCTCGCCGTCTGCTTCGTGAATCTCTCCGACGTGCGCGCGGAGATGTCGCTGCAGTTCTGGGATCTCGGCGTCTCCTACGCGGAGGGCGTCGGGCTGGAGTTTTACAACGTCTACACAAAGCAGAACGAGGGCGCGTTCCGCGAGCGGTACGTCTCCGTGCTCGAGCCGCATGACTCCGCCGTTTTCATCGCGAAGGTGACGCGCTTCTGATGGCAAACTACAAGACCTGCAAATCGTGCGGCGCGCCGCTTTCCGGGGACGACATCGCCATCTACCGAAAGCTCGTGTTCCGGGGCGCGGAGGAATTTCTCTGCATCGGCTGCCTCGCGGAACATTTCTGCTGCCCCCGGGAGGAGATCGAAAAGCGCATCCGCTGGTACCGTGAATCGGGCCAGTGTACGCTTTTCCGATAGGCGGGATCGCCCGTTTGGCGCGCGCCCGCGCCCAAAACGGAGCGCCCCGATTTTTCTCAAACAGCGCCGCCCGGCGCGGAACAAAAATGCTTTCGCCGTTCTTTTCGGAAAACGCGGCGAAAAGGAGGAAACCCATGAAAATCTACGATCTGTCCAAGGAACTGTTCTCGGCGGCGGTCTTCCCCGGGGACCCCGCGCCCGGCAAAACGCCGTTCTACACCATCGGCCCGGACAGGCCATGCAACGTGACCGTCCTCACGCTCGGCAGTCACAACGGCACGCACATGGACGCGCCGCTGCACTTCATCGCCGGCGGCAAGGGCATGGACGAGGTCTCGCTGGAAAAATGCGTCGGGCCGTGCGCCGTCGTGGAGCACAGCGGCAAGTTCGGCGCGGAGGACGCGCAAAAGGCGCTCGCCGGCGGCGTGAAGCGCCTGCTCCTCAAGGGAGAGATCGAGCTCACCGTGGAGGGCGCCGAGGCGCTCGCGAAGGGCGGGCTGTGGTTCCTTGGGGTGGAGCACATGACGGTCGGCACGCCCAAGACCGGCACGGACGTCCACCGCGCGCTGCTCTCCGCCGAGATCGTGCTGCTGGAATCCGCCGTGATGCGGGAGGTCCCCGCCGGGAAATATTTCCTTTCCTCCGCGCCGCTCAAAATGGCCGGGCTCGACGGCTCTCCGTGCCGCCCGCTGCTGATCGATTTCGAGGAGGGGGCGGGAGGCCATGCAGAGTGACCTGAGCGTCTCCACATACGCGATCGTCCTGCTGGCGGCGGAGCTGGCCTTTTCCGTGATCCTCCCCGTCGTTCTGCTGATCGTCTGGGCTGTCAAAACCCGCGCAAAGCTGCTCCCGGCTTTCGCCGGCGTGATGACGCAGGTCGTCCTTTCCGTCCTCGAGCAGGCGATCCATTCCTTCTGCATCGGCTCCGAGACGCCGCTTGCGGCCTTTCTCCTCTCGAGCCCCTACACCTACGCCATCTACGGCGGCCTCGTGACGGGCATCCTCGGGGCGGGAGGGCAGTTCCTCGTGTTCCGCCTCATCCTGAAAAGCCGGACGGAACGGGAGACCGCGATCACCTTCGGCCTCGGCTACGGGGGGATGGAGTGCATCACGGTGCTCGGCATCTCCATGTTGACGAACCTCATCATCGCCCTGACGCTGAACTCCATGGGCGCGGAGGCTTTCGTCGCGGAATACGCCCCGACGGAACAGGCCGCCCTTGCCGAGGCGGTGGAATCGCTGAACGGCATCGGGATCGCCGCGGCGCTCCTCCCGTGTCTGGAGCGCGTCGCGATGCTCACGCTGCAGTTGGAGCTGTCCGTTTTCGTCTTCACCTCCGTTCGGCTGAACCGGTTCATTTTCCTCGCGATCGCCTTTGAGTTCCGTCTGCTCGCAGGGTTCTTCTTCGGGCTGAATCAGGCCGGCGGGCTGCCTGCGCTCGCGCTGGAGCTCATCCTCGCGGCGGGCGCGGCGCTGCTCGTTTACCCCGCCCTGCGCGTTTACCGGTCGCTGCCGGAGACGGAAGAGGTCCATCTGGACCGCTTCGGCCGGGAGAT
>CANRMW010000096.1 GCA_947631835.1 uncultured Clostridia bacterium
CGGCGCGTCCGCGACCATGATGAAGAACTGGCTCCCGGCGCTATTCGGGCGCTGGCTGCGCGCCATGGAGAGCACGCCGGTGGTGTGGCGCAGCGGATTCTTCACGCCGTTCGCCGCAAATTCGCCCTTGATGGAGTAGCCCGGGCCGCCCATGCCGGTGCCCTCGGGGTCGCCCCCTTGGATCATGAAGCCGGGGATGACGCGGTGGAAGATGGTGCCGTCGTAGAAGCCGCGGCGCACGAGCGAGATGAAATTCTTAACGGTGTTCGGCGCGACGTCCGGGTAAAGCTCCGCCTGGATCGTGCCGCGGTTGGTCTGGAACGTGACGACTGGATTCTGCATGGAAAATGCTCCTTTTTTAGATTTTGGACCGATCAGGACAAGTATAGCACAGAAAAAGGAAAAAGGGAAGTGGGAAGATGAAACTGATCTCGTGGAACGTCAACGGCCTGAGGGCCTGCATGGGCAAGGGCTTTTCGGAATTTTTGAACGACGCCTCGCCGGACGTGCTCTGCCTGCAGGAGACGAAAATGCAGCCCGATCAGGCGGATTTCGAATTTCCGGGCTACCGCGTTTTCTGGAACGCCGCCGAAAAGAAGGGCTATTCCGGGACGGCGATCCTCACAAAGACGGAACCGCTCTCCGTTCGGTACGGGATCGGCCTCGCCGAAGCGGACGCGGAGGGCCGCGTCCTCACGGCGGAATATCCCGCTTTCTTCCTTGTCTGCGTCTATGTCCCGAACGCGCAGGACGGCCTGAAGCGCATTGAGTTCCGGATGGCCTTTGATGACGCGTTTCGGGAATACCTCGAGACGCTGCACCGGGAAAAGCCGGTCATCGTCTGCGGCGACATGAACGTCGCGCACCGATTCATCGACATCAAAAACGCGAAGACGAACATCGGGAACGCCGGGTTCTCCTACGAGGAGCGCGGGAAATTCTCGGAGCTGCTGGCCTCCGGCTTTGTGGACAGCTTCCGCCGGTTCTACCCGGACAAAACCGACGCGTACAGCTGGTGGTCCTACCGGGGAAACGCCCGGGAGAACAACGTCGGCTGGCGCATCGACTATTTTCTCGTCACGGAGGATCTGCTCGAAAAGCTCACGGGGAGCGCGATCCTCTCTCAGGTCACGGGCAGCGACCACTGCCCGGTCGTGCTGGAACTGGAGGCGTGAGATGCAGACGCAGGTGAAAACGGAGACGATGCTCTTCACGCGGACGGATTTCGGCTGGACGGCGGCGCACAAGAAATTCAATCACTTCCTCGGGACGGTTCGAGTGGCCGTTCGCGGGGAGGAGGCAGAAGTCTTTTTGGAAGATTTCTGCGAGGAGACGCGCGCGGAAGCGGAGCGATTCGCGGCGCGCGCGGTCTTCCTCGCCTATGAGGTTGAGCGCGCGCGGATCGGGGAAAAGACGCTGCTTCGGGAGGACTTTGAGGCGGCGGAGGCCGCCCGCCGCCGCGCGCTGCACCGCACGTCCGCCGACTACGCGGACGTTCTCGGAAAGCCCGTACACGTCGTGATGGACCGGCCGCTCGGCTCGGCGCACCCGCGCCACCCGGAGATGGTCTACCCGGTCAACTACGGCGCGGTGCCGGGTCTCCTCGCCGGGGACGGCGCGGAGCAGGACGTCTATGTCCTTGGCCCGACTAAGCCGCTCGAGACCTTTGACGGCGTGGTGATCGCGGTGATCCACCGCTTTGACGACGTGGAGGACAAATGGGTCGCGGCAGCGGCGCCCGGCCTTTACACCGCCGGGGAGATCCTGGACGCGGTGCATTTTCAGGAGCAGTATTACGAGAGCGAGCTTTTGATGTGAACGCCGGCTTCGTTCCTTCGGGGACGGGGCCGCCTTTCTTTTTCTTGTCCTTTTCTATCGAGTGAGGCGGAACCTTTCCCGTTTCATTTGCTTATAATGAAATCGGGAGGAGGAGCAGACGCGCCGGGCGGTTTGCCGCGGGCGCGGTTCAAATGAAATTACCTTCCGACCATGAAAAGGAGGGGAAAGGTATGGAGTTTTTGGTGAGACGCAATCGCGCCGCATGGAAAGGCGACAGCCTTTCCGCCGCCGAGCAGACCGATGCGCGGACCCGCGTTTTCCCGGCGCGGGGCCCGAAGCCGGCAAACCGGCTGCGCGCCCTTTTGCGGCGGATGAGCGGGTCCCTGTGACCGCTGGCACGCGGGCTGTGCTGCGCGCGGTCTTCGACGGTGCGGCGCTCTTTTTCGTATGGTATCTTGCTGGGTATACGCTGCTTCTTCTCCTGCGGGCCGCGCGCGGCAGCCGTGTGCCGCGCGGGAGACGGGATCCGGAGCCGAAGGAATGGCCGGCGGTCTCGGTGATCGTGCCGGTGTTTAACGGAGAGGAGACGATCCTCGAGACGCTTTCCTCTCTCCTGAAGCTGCGGTATCCGAACTTTGAGATCGTCGTCGTGGACGACGGCTCCACGGACGGCACCGTGCGGCGCGTCTGGGAGCATTTCGCCCTCGCCTCCGTGGGGAAGGGGCGATTTTCCGGGCCGCTGCCCGCTTCGCCGATCTCCGGCGCCTTTCGCGGGGAGATCCAGGGCGTCCGCCTGACGCTGCTCCGCAAGGCGCACGGCGGCACGGAGGACGCGCTGAATGTCGGCGTCAACGCGGTGCGGAACCCCTATTTTCTCTGCTGCGGCGCGGACGCCGCCTTTGAGGAGGACGCGCTTGCCGAGATCGTCCGCCCGGTGCTCGCGGATCCCACGACGGCTGCGGTCGGCGGGGCGGTGACGGTGCAAAAAGAACGCGGCAGCTTCTTGGCCGAAATGCAGGCGGGGGAATATGAACGCGCGTTCCTCGCGCCGAGCCTGTTCTTTGCGCGCTTCGGCGGGACGATCTTCGTCTCCCGGGCGTTCGGGCTGTTCCGGAGGGAAACGGTCCTTCTCGCGGGCGGTTTTCACGCGAATGCTTCGGGAGAGGATCTGGGGCTGATCCTGCGGATGCGCGCGGTCCTGCGCGAGCGGGGAGAGCGCTGCATCCTGCGGTACGCGCCAAAGGCCGTCTGCCGCGTGCGGGTCCCTCAGACGCTTTCGGCGCTCTGCGCGCAGCGCGGCCGCCGGTATGCGGACCTTGTCCGAACGGTCTGGACGTACCGGCGGACGCTGCTCGGGACGGCGGGGATCGGCGCGGTGTTCCCGTTCCTCTGCTGCGCGGTCTGGGGCATGCTGTTCCCCTTTGAGGGGGCGATCGGGTTCGCCGCGTGCCTTCTCGCAGCCGTGCGGGCGTTCCGCATCGGCACGTCGGGCCTCGCCGCGCTGCTCTGCGGGCTCGGGTTCACGGCCGTGACCTGCGCGGCGTATTCGCAAAACGCCGCCGCGCGGGGAAAGCCGGCCTCCCTCAGGGGGCTCGTTTCGGCGGCGGGATTCGCGCTGCTCGAGATCTTCGCGGAAAAGCCGATCGTCTGGGCGGCGCAGATCTGGGAGCTGCTGCGCGCGGCGCTGCAAAAGCTCCGGATCTGCCGCAGGACAGGAAAAGGCCGGGGCGCGTAAGCGTCCCGGCTCTTTTGCGTCGGAAGGATGGGAAGCTCACAGACCGAACTTCACCATGTTCTTGTAGCTGATCGCAAGGCTCTCGAACGGATCGCCGGGGCAGATGTCCTGCTCGACGATAACCGCGCGGGTCTCCAGGGAACGGCAGACATCGATGATCCCCGGCCAGTCGAGGTTGCCTTCCCCGACTTCGCCGAACATCTTGACGACCTGCTCGATCGGATCCGCACCGCCGATGATCTTGTAATCCTTGAAGTGGACGAGCGGCAGACGGCCCGCAGCCTTTTTGAGGTAATCCGCGGGGTTCTTTCCGCCGGACTGGAGCCAGTGGGTATCGAGGCAGTACCAGAAAACATCGGGATCTGTGGCGTTGAACAGCACGTCATAGCCGGTCTCCCCGCCGCCGAGGGAGAAAAATTCCAGCGCGTGCGGGTGATAGATGAGGTGCAGTCCCTCGGGACGCAGCTCCTTGGCGATCCGGTTGATGCCCTCGGCGTAGGTCAGGTATCCCTCGCGGCTCTCGCGGAGGGGCTTCGGGAGCGTGCCCACCGAGATGAGGTCCGTATCGTAGAAATGCGCGTCGTGAATGGCTTTTTTCAGCGCCTCGGGGTCGTTGAGCATCTTTTCGTAGTCGCCGCCGACGGACTCCTGCTTGAGGCCGAGGTCGTTGAGGAAAGCGCGGTTCTCCTCATCCGAGCACTTCCAGCCGAAGGTCTGCACGCTTTCGTAGCCGATCTCGCGGATCTTCCGCATGGACGCCTCGTAGTCTTCCTGTGTGCCGATATACTGGCGGACCGTATAAACCTGTACGCCTTTTCTCATCGTTTGCATCGTAAGGTCCTCCTTCGTGTTCCGGGTTTTCCCGGTCTCTTATTCCACATAGCCCGTCTCGCGCATATTGATGTACGCGGCGGTGAGGGTCTGGAGCTGGGTGACTCTGTACTGGAAGTCCTGCTCCACGATCGCGTAGTCGATGCCGAGATCGTATGCCGTCTCCAAGCACTCCTTCAGCGGGAGCAGGCCGGTGCCGGGCGTCGTGAAGCGCGGCATGATGTTGTTTCCGTTCTTGACCTCGCCCTCGACGAAGTCCTTGATGTGGACGGCGGAGAGACGCGGGCCGACGTCCTTCATGAACTGGACGGGATCGTGGCCGCCGTAGAGCACCCAGCCGCAATCGACCTCGAAGGTGAGCGTCTCGGTGTTCGCGAGCATGTGGTAAATGACCGGAACGCCGTTGAGCACCTGCTTAAATTCGGCGTCGTGGTTGTGGAAGGAAAGGACGATGCCCTCCGCCTTGAGCTTCTTCGCGACGCTCTCGAACTCCTCGCACTCGCGGAGAATGTCGTCGAGCGTGGGCGGGGTGGGACGGCCGCCGAACCGGTACGCGCCGGCGACGCCGCAGTAGCAGGCCGCGCGGTTCACGCCGACGGTGTGCGCGCGGCGGATGATCTCGTCGAGATCGTACTCCCCGCCGATGTTGATGTGCACCGCGAGGGGCTTCATCCCGAACGCTTCCACGCGCTTGAGGTTTTCTTTCGGGTCGCCTTGGAAGAGCGCGTCCGCGCCTTCAAAAGCGCTGTATCCGGCTTTTGCGTAGCTTTCCAGCGTGGCAAAGACATCGCAGCCCCTCGGCGTGAAGCCGATGAGCCCGGCTTTCATGGGTTCTCTCATACAAAAATTCCTCCGTTTCTTTTCGCGGCCATTTGCCGCAGATTATACTTCCATTATAGAACAGTGTGAGAAAAAAGCAAGAGCAAAATCATTTTTTTCGTGGATTCTGCACTTCTCACAAAGGACCGGCAGCTTTTTTGGCGATTTTCCTCTTGCAAAATTTGATGTTTTCAAGTATCATGAAGGAAGTACGAATCGAATTTGCAACAAAGGGGATCCGGGAATATGACAAAACAGGAAATTGCGCGCGCCATCGAGCGCGGCGAGGGCGTCGTCGGCCTGGAGCTGGGCTCCACGAGGATCAAGGCGGTGCTGGTCGGCGCGGACGGCACGCCGCTCGCCTCCGGCAGCTTCGACTGGGAAAACAGCCTCGTGGACGGCGTGTGGACCTACAGCCTCGAAGAGGTCTGGCAGGGCGTTCAGGAAAACTGGAAAGCGCTTCGCGAAGACGTCGCGGCGCAATACAATGTAATACTGCGCAAAGTCCGCGCGATGGGCTTTTCCGCGATGATGCACGGGTACCTCGCGTTTGACGAAAATGAAAACCTTCTTGTGCCGTTCCGTACATGGCGCAACACGATGACGGAGCAGGGAGCGGCCGCGCTCACGGCACTCTTCGGCTTCAATATCCCGCAGCGGTGGAGCGTCGCGCACCTCGAACAGGCGATTTTGAACGGCGAGCCGCACGTCGGCGCCATCCGCTATCTCACCACGCTCGCGGGATATGTGCACTGGAAGCTGACCGGGCGCTTCGTGCTGGGCGTGGGAGACGCTTCCGGAATGTTCCCGATCGACAGTCATACAAAGTCATACAATAGGGAGATGGTCGCGAAATTCGATGCGCGGCACGAAAAGGACAGGCTGCCGTGGAAGATCCTCGACATCCTCCCGCAGGTGCTTCTCGCGGGGGAGGACGCGGGCACGCTCACCGAGGAGGGCGCGAAGCTCCTCGACCCGACGGGCACGCTTGAGCCTGGCTGCCCGCTCGCGCCGCCGGAGGGCGACGCCGGGACCGGCATGGCCGCGACGAACAGCGTCCGCGTGCGCACGGGCAATATCTCCGCCGGGACCTCGGTGTTTTCGATGATCGTGCTCGAAAAGCCGCTCGAAAAGGTCCACACCGAGATCGACGTGGTGACGACGCCTTCGGGCGCGGACGTCGCGATGGTGCACTGCAACAACTGCACCTCCGATCTGAACGCGTGGGCGGGGCTGCTCTGCCGCTTCGCGAAGGCGGCGGGGTTCGAAATGAAGCTCGGGCAGGCGCTCGACATCCTCTTTACGGCCTCGCTGTCGGCGGATCGGGATCTCGGCGGGCTCTCCGCGGTGAGCTTCCTTTCCGGCGAGCCGGTCGCGGGACTTGAGGCGGGGCGGCCGATGTTCCTGCGCGCGCCGGACAGCAGCTTCACGCTCGAAAATTTCGGTCGGACATTGTTATACAGCGCGCTCGCGACGCTGCGCATCGGCAACGAGATCCTTCGGGAGGAGGAGCACGTCGCGGTCGATACGCTTTTCGGGCATGGCGGGTTCTTCAAGGCGAAGCTGCCGGGGCAGCGCGCGATGGCGGCGGCGCTCGGCTACCCGATCTCCGTGATGGAGACCGCCGGCGAGGGCGGCCCGTGGGGCATGGCGCTGCTCGCGCTCTACCGTGTGGACGCCGGCGCGCAGACGCTCGAGGATTACCTCGAGCAGCGGATCTTCTCAGCCGGGAACGTCGAGACCGTGCAGCCCGTCCCCGAGGAGGAGGAGAGCTTCGATCTGTTCCTCGCGCGGTTCAAAAAGGACCTCGCGGCGGAAAAGGCCGCGCTGCTCTGAGGCCGCGCAGACTCCACAGCCCAAACAGAAAATCACGGTGCGGGGTGTGCCCAAAAAGGCAACCCGCACCGTTTCTTTCTACCGAAGCGCTTGCTGGTCGAGCGGTTCAAATCAGTGAACAAAAAGACGTTTTAGAACCGACGCGGCATGCGGAACGAGCAGACAAACAGGAAGTCCTTACCCGTCGTAGATCTCCAAAAACGACGTGATTTTCCCGTGCGTATACTCGCCCTCGATCCGCCCGAACTCCGGATCATAATATCGATTCTCATACAGCAGCGCCCAATGTGTGTATCCCGCATCTGTATGAACCGTGAGGATCGAATACTTGTAGGGAACAGGATTTTTCTTGGAGATCCGCTTGTTTCTTTCCGCGTGGCCAATGCCGTAAACATCCAGTATCTCGATCAGTTGGCCGATACTGGTCGCTCCGTCTGTTTTCATATCCTTTATGACTTCCGCAACGCTTTTCCCTGCGATCATGGCAATACACGCCTGTCCGCATGTTAAATAAGTGGGCTGCATAATGAGTTCCATCTATGATTCCTCCCCGACCATCTTTTCTTTATAAAAAGCAGCCGACCAGAAAGAATCCTTCTCAGCGTGCTTTTTCCAGTGCCATTTCACCCGTATTCGATCATCCTGTTCCCGTAAATCCCTTCCGTCAGTCGTGCTCCTTATTCTACTATGCCGAGTCTCCAAAGTCAACGCCGCCCGCAGGAAACGGGGCGTTCCAGGGCGGCGGTCCAGAACCGATGCGTAAGCATTCTCAAGCAGGCAAACGGAAAGGTTTTGTG
>CANRMW010000097.1 GCA_947631835.1 uncultured Clostridia bacterium
AGTACTCCTTTTGGCATAAAAATGCACCCCCTCGTTAGACATTATATCACATTATCTAACTTTTGGGGTGCATTTCACAAGCGTTCCGGGGGAAATCTCGGGAATTATTCCGCGCCGTTCACGTCCGCCTCGGAGATCTTCTCCCCGGCGAGCACTTTTTCCATCAGGGCCGCCGCGTGTTCCACGGTGTCCGTGTCGGGCCGCATCACATAGACCGGCACGCCCATCGAATACGGCACCGCCTCGTCCCCGGCACCGGTGACGGTATACCGGAACACGTCCCAGCCCCCGCCCCGCTCGAGCTGCCCGCGCACGAGCGCGGCGATCTCTTCGTAGGACAGGCTCGTCTCAAAGCTCCCCTCGAGGCTCTGCAGGATCGAGGCGTACCGCGTCAGGATCTCGGGCGAGAGCGCTTTCTGGATCATCGCGGAGAGGAGCCGCGTCTGGTTCAGCCCGCGCTGCACGTCCCCGAGCAGGAACGCGTACCGCTCCCGGGCAAAGACGAGCGCCGCCGCCCCGTCGAGCGTGTTTTTCCCCTCTGGGAAGGTGTACCCGCCCGAGGAAAACGCTTCGTCGTTCTCCACCGTGATCCCGCCGAGCGCGTCCACGATGGTTTCAAAGCCGCTGAAATTGACGCGGATATAGTCGTCGATCCGGATCCCATAGAGCATCTCCAGCGTCTCCATGGAAACCGTGACGCCGTAGATGCCCGCGTGGGTCAGCTTGTCCGGGACCCCGCCGCTCACCGAGAGCGGCACGAAGTAATCCCTCGGGGTCGTCACGAGAAGGATCTGCCGCGTGCCGGTGTGGACCGCCGCGAGGATGTTGACGTCGCTGCGGCTCACGGCGTCGAGGCCGGAGCGGCTGTCGCTGCCGCTGATATAGAGCGTGAACGCGCGCGGCTCTTCGAGCGCGGCGGGGGTCGGCGTTCTCTCCGGGCCGGACGGTTCGCGCGCCACGCGTCTCCGGTCGATCTGCCGCAGAAGCCGCCCTGCGCCGGCATACCCCTCCGTCTCTTCGAGCAGCGAGAGATACGCCGTGTTGAGCAGGATCGCGTCCACCTCCTTCTCCCGAAGCAGCGCGTCCACGAGCGCCGGGACGCTCCCGTATTCCCGCAGCGCGGGCGCGTCCCCGCCGAGGTCCTTGGCGAGCGCTTCCACGGTCCGGTCGGTATTCGGGCGGTCCATCGTCTCCAGCACGCCGAACGTCCCCTCTGCGAGGTCCGAAAGGTCCTTTGCGGCGCTTTCCGCCGGGACAAAGACCGCGACCTCGGCGGTCTGGCCCGAAGCACCGGAAAACTGCCGCAAACTCCGTACCGCCGCGTGGAAATACACGCCCAGCACGATCAACGCCGTCGTGAGGAGAGAGGCGAGCGCCGCGCCCGCCGCAAAGCGCCCGCGCCGGGAAAAGTCGCGCGTGAGCAGCGCGGCGGCGAGTCCGAAAAGCAGGAGCGAGGCCCCGCCCGCCGCGAGGTACCGCGCCGGGAGAAGCCCGGCGGACGCGGCCACGGCAAACACCGCGGCCGCCGCGAGCAGATAAATCCCCGTCACGACGCACCCGGGCATCCGCCGGGAAAGAAAGCGTTCCCGCGCCGTTTTGTTTTCCTCCAAAGCATTCACATCCCTGTCACTGATCTTAGGCAGGGATAGTGTACCCGCTTTTTCTGCAAAAATATCTCAGGGCAGCCCCAGCAGCGTGGAAACGCCGCGCACGCCCATGCAGAGCAGAACGCCGGCGAGCGTGGGCAGCAGCGCGGCGACGGCCGTCCAGCCGAAGCTCCCCGTCTCTTTTTTGACGGTCATCAGCGTCGTGGAGCAGGGCCAGTGGCAGAGGGAAAAGAGCGCCGTGCAAAGCGCCGTCACCGCCGTCCAACCGTTTGCGGAGAGCACCGCCGAAAGCCCGGCGAGGTCGCCCAGCTCCGCGAGGGAACCCGTCGCTAGGTACCCCATCAGCATCACGGGCAGGACGATCTCGTTCGCGGGCAGGCCGAGAATAAACGCCAGCAGGATCATCCCGTCCAGGCCCATGAGCCGCGCGAAGGGGTCGAAAAAGTCCGCGCAGCGCTGTAAAACCGAAACGCCGCCCACCCGGAAATTCGCGAGGCACCAGATCGCCATCCCCGCCGGGAGCGCGAACGACGCCGCCCGCCCGAGCACGAAGACCGTGCGGTCCAGCATGGCGCGCACGAGCACTTTTACGATCTCCGGTCGGCGGTAGGGCGGCAGCTCCAGCGTGAACGACGACGGCACGCCTTTGAGCAGCGTGACGGAGAGCAGCTTCGAGGCGAGAAGCGTCAGCGCGGCCCCGAGCGCGATGAAGAGCGTCAGGATCGCCGCCGAAGCGAGCGAGCCGCCAAATCCCCCGCCCGCCACAAAAAACAGGGAGATCAGTGTGACGAGCGTCGGGAAGCGCCCGTTGCAGGGGACGAAATTGTTCGTGAGGATCGCAATCAGCCGCTCGCGCGGCGAATCGATGATCCGACAGCCGACGACGCCCGCCGCGTTGCAGCCAAAGCCCATCATCATCGTGAGCGCCTGCTTGCCGCACGCCGCGCAACGCCGGAAACACCGGTCGAGGTTGAACGCCACGCGCGGCAGATAGCCGAGGTCCTCGAGCAGCGTGAAGAGCGGAAAAAAGATCGCCATCGGCGGCAGCATCACCGCGACGACGCTCGAAAGCGTTTTGTACGCGCCGTCGAGCAGGAGCGACGCGGCCCACCCCGGCAGCGCGGGCCGAAGCCATGCCGAGAGCTGTTCGCCGAGCGCCGCAAACCCCGCCGAGAGCCACGCGGAGGGATAGTTCGCCCCGACGAGCGTCAGCCAGAACACCGCGAGCAACAGCAGCAGCATGAACGGGAACGCGGTGAATCTCCCCGTGAGCACGCGGTCGATCCGCCGGTCCCGCTGCGCGGGGTCCGCGCCCTTTGTCTGCACGCATCGCCCGGCGATCTCCTCCGCCCGGCGCACCGCCGCCGCGACGATCCCGTCGGAAAGCGATGCGCGGTTCTGCCCGAAAAGTACGCTCTCCGCCTCCGTAAGGAGCGCTTCGCCAAAGCGCTCCGCAAGCGCCTCCCGAAACGCCGCGTCCCCGTCGATGAGCCGGAGCGCGAGCCAGCGCGGCGCGGGAAACTCGGGTGCGTGCCGCCCGATCAGGGGCAGAAGCCGCGCCACGCTCTCCTCCACCTCCTTCGGGTATTCGGGCAAAACGGGCATGGGCGCGGGGCCGTCGAGCACGCGCCCGACCGCCTCCATCAGTTCCGAGAGCCCGCGCTTTTTCCGCGCGCTCGTCCCGACCGCCGTAAGCCCCGTCTCTCCCGAAAGCGCCGCAAGGTCCACCGCGATGCCGCGACGCTTCGCCTCGTCGAGCAAATTCACGCAGAGCACCGTCCGTGGGACGAGCTCGGCGGTCTGCAGCGCGAGGATCAGGTTCCGCTCGAGGCACGCCGCGTCGCAGACGACGACCGCCGCCTCCGCCTCCCCGAAGCAGAGAAAGTCCCGCGCGGCGGCCTCCTCGGCGGAGCGCGCGAGCAGCGAGTAGCAGCCCGGCAGATCGACCAGCACATACCCCCGCCCGTTGTGCCGCGCGTACCCCGCCGCGTTCTGCACCGTTTTCCCTGCCCAGTTCCCGGTGTGCTGCCTGAGGCCCGTCAGCGCGTTGAAGACCGTGCTCTTCCCGACGTTCGGGTTCCCCGCGAGCGCCACCACGCGGTCGCCCGCGTCCCGCCGCTCGACCGTCAAAACGGGAGGCGCGCCGTTTCGTTCCATCTTCATTCCCCCTTTTGCTGTAAAAGGAAGCCCCTTTCCGAAAGCGTATGCGCCGCGCCGCCAAAAGATGAGGCGCCCGCCCGTTCGGTTGGTTCAGAGATTTTCTTGACAATCCCCGCCCCAGCCCTTTATAATGGCAGAGAAAGAGGTGGAACGGATGAAGATCCTTGCAATCGAAAGCTCCTGCGACGAGACCGCCGCCGCCGTC
Source organism: uncultured Clostridia bacterium (assembly GCA_947631835.1). Taxonomy (GTDB): domain Bacteria; phylum Bacillota; class Clostridia; order Oscillospirales; family Acutalibacteraceae; genus Hominenteromicrobium. The sequence goes on from CANRMW010000097.1 coordinate 3,973, forward strand.
GTCGAGGACGGAAGGCGCGTGCTCTCGAGCATCGTCGCGTCGCAGGTGGAGGAACACCGGCTCTACGGCGGCGTCGTCCCGGAGATCGCCTCCCGCCGCCACAGCGAGGCCATTTCTGGCGTCGTGCGCGAGGCGCTGGAATCGGCGGACACGCCGCTCGAAGGTCTGGACGCCGTGGCCGTCACCTACGCGCCGGGGCTCATCGGCGCGCTGCTCGTCGGCGTGAATTTCGCGAAGGGCCTCGCGCTCTCGGCGGGTCTGCCGCTCATCCCGGTCCACCATCTGCGCGGACACATCGCTGCGAATTACGTCGCGCACCCGGAGCTTGCCCCGCCGTTCCTCTGCCTCGTTGTCTCCGGCGGGCATTCGCACATCGTGGAGGTCACGGACTACACGACCCTCCGCGTTCTCGGCCGCACGCGCGACGACGCCGCAGGCGAGGCGTTCGACAAGGCCGCCCGCGCGATGGGCATGCCCTATCCCGGCGGCATTGCGCTCGACAAACTCGCCGAATCCGGGAACGACCACAGCTATACCCTCCCGCACCCGGCGGTCGAGGGTTCCCCGCTCGATTTCAGCTTTTCCGGCCTCAAGACGGCGGTCATCAACATCCTGCACAACGCCGCGCAGAAGGGCGAGGAAGTCTCGATCCCCGACCTCGCCGCGTCGTACCGCAAGGCCGTCGTGGACTGCCTTGTGAAGAACTTTCTCGCCGCCGCAGACGAGACCCAAAGCGAAACGCTCGTCCTTGCGGGCGGCGTCTCGGCGAACCGCCTGCTCCGCCGCCGGATGGAATCCGTCTGCAAAAAGACGGGCCGCGCGCTCTTCGTCCCGCCGCTCCCGCTCTGCGGCGACAACGCCGCGATGATCGGCGCGCAGGCGTACTACGAGTACCTCGCCGGCCACACCGCCGACATGTCCCTCAACGCCCTCGCCCGCCGCGGCATCGAAGAGAGTTAGTTCCCCTACTTTTCTTGAAAGAAAAGCGGCCAGAGGCCGTTTCGTCGCGTTGGTCGTGGCGTAAACCGCCGCTTCGCCAGAGCATTTGGAAAGTACTCTCCCGAGCAAAAAAACATTGACGTATCTTTAATATAATGGTAGAATTGACTCAGTGAAAAGTGATTCGGAGAGTTCAAACGATGAAGAAACATTTATTCAAACAAGAAGACATAATGAACCTTCTTTCGACTTGCTATGAGAAGGTCACAAACGGTATACCAGTAGTCAGTCCCAGTGTCGAAGAGATGGCCAATGATTACTTGGCAAAACACAAATCTGCTGAGGACGCTTGCAAGGCTATGCTACGGAATCAAATTACGAAGTGCACAACTTCGGGTGCATTGACCGGATTTGGCGGGGTATTTTCTCTGCCAGTCTCCATCCCCGCAAATGTTAGCAGTGTACTGTATGTGCAAATGCGCATGATTGCGTGTGTTGCATATATGGCGGGCTTCGAATTAATCTGCGATCAAACACAGACATTCGTATACGCTTGTTTGGCCGGTGTTTCCATTAACACTGTGATAAAAAATGCAAGTATTAAAGTTGGCGTCAAAGTTGCAAATAACCTTATAAAGAAAATTCCCGGAACTGTTCTGACTAAAATTAACCAGAAGGTTGGATTTCGGTTCATCACGAAATTCGGAGAGAAAGGCATTGTCAACCTCGGGAAGATGGTTCCCGCAGCTGGGGCGATTGTTGGGGGATTGGCAGATTTAGTAGAGACAAAAATTATAGCAAAACGTGCGTATAAATGGTTTATGGAGGGAGATTTTTCCGTCTCTCCAGATGATGAAGATATAATAGGCGTTGATAATATAGAGCCCGCTGCGGCGGAAAATGAACCGATCGAAATTGATAACGATGAAAATCAAAGTAACCACGAAACGATTCCCGAATCTTGATTGCTCTTTTGCGACACATAAAGGCAAAAATCACTTTTGAAAAGCTCATTCGATCTAAATAATCAGTAACACAAAAGGCGGCCCGTTTGGGGCCGCCTTTCTGCGTCGTTCTGTTCTTTTCTTACGCCACGACCTCGTAGCCCGCGTCCTCGACGGCCTTCTTGAGCGCCGCCTCGTCCACGTCGCCGGAGAGCGTCAGTACGGCGGTGCCGGCCGTGTGGCTGGTGACGGCGTTCGCGACGCCGGGCACGGCCTCGAGCGCCTTCTTGACGCGCGCCTCGCAGTGCGGGCACATCATGCCTTCGATCTTCAATGTTTTCTCCATGATCTTTTCCTCCTTTTCGGGAATCGGTTTTGTTTTATTCCTGCGCGCCCTGTCGTGCTTCGCGCTGTGAATATCCTTGAGGTTGAGCCTGAGCGCGTTCGTCACGACGCAGAAGCTCGAAAGGCTCATCGCGGCCGCGCCGAACATCGGGTTCAGCGTCCAGCCGAAGATCGGGATCCACATCCCCGCCGCGAGCGGGATGCCGATCACGTTGTAGATAAACGCCCAGAACAGGTTCTCGTGGATGTTCCTAAGCACCGCGCGGCTCAGCCGCACCGCCGCCGGAACGTCCGAGAGCCGGGACTTCACGAGCACGACGTCCGCCGCGTCCACCGCGACGTCCGCGCCCGCGCCGATCGCCATGCCGATGTCCGCGCGCGTGAGCGCCGGCGCGTCGTTGATGCCGTCGCCGACCATCAGCACGCGGCCCTGCTCCTTCAGCCGCCGGACCGCCAGCTCCTTGCCGCTCGGCAGCACCCCGGCGATCACCTGATCGACGCCCGCCTCGCGTCCCACGGCGGCGGCGGTCCGCGCGTTGTCGCCGGTGAGCATCACGACCTTCAGGCCCATGCCCTTGAGCTCCCGGATGGCTCCGGCGCTCTCGGGTTTGAGGGTGTCGGCAACCGCGAGGATCCCGGCGAACCGCCCGCCCCGCGCGAAAAAGAGCGGCGTCTTCCCGCTTTCGGAGAGCGCCTCCGCCTTTCGGCGCGCGCTTTCCGGGATCGCGGCGAAGCCCTCGAGGAACGCGAGGTTCCCGCCCGCCGCCGGTTCGCTTTCGAAGACGGCGGTCAGTCCGTTCCCGGGCATCGCCGCGAAATCCGCGACCTCCTCGAGCGGGATGTTTTCCTCCCGGCCCTTTTCGAGCACGGCCTTTGCGAGCGGGTGCTCGCTGCGGCTCTCGAGCGAGGCCGCGAGGCGCAGCAGGGAGCTCTCCGTCTCCCCCTCGGCGGGGAGAATGTCCGTGACTTTCGGCGCGCCGGAGGTGATCGTGCCGGTCTTGTCGAGCACGGCGATCTCGGCGCGGCCCGTCTCCTCGAGCGAGACGGCGGTCTTAAAGAGGATGCCGTTCTTCGCGCCGACGCCGCTGCCGACCATGATCGCAACGGGCGTCGCGAGGCCGAGCGCGCACGGGCAGGAGATCACGAGCACCGAGATGCCCCGCGCGAGCGCATAGCCGACGGTCTGCCCGCAGAGCAGCCAGACCGCCGTCGTGATCGCCGCGACGGTGATGACCGCCGGGACGAACACGCCCGAGACTTTGTCCGCGACCTTCGCGATCGGCGCTTTCGTCGCCGCCGCGTCGGAGACCATTTTGATGATCTGGGAGAGCGTCGTGTCCTCGCCGACGCGCGTCGCCTCGCACCGGAGGAACCCGGATTCGTTCAGCGTCGCGGCGGAGACCCCGTCCCCCTCGGCCTTATCGACCGGGATGCTCTCGCCGGTCAGCGCGGATTCGTTCACCGCGCTCGTGCCGGAGAGCACCACGCCGTCCACCGGGATATGCTCCCCCGGCCGGACA
>CANRMW010000098.1 GCA_947631835.1 uncultured Clostridia bacterium
CTTTCGAAGGCAGAACTGTACTTTGACGACACGCCCGGTGTGACCGTGCCGGAGATCAAGGCAAAACTGCGCCGGCTTCGGGATGTGGACCTCGTGATCATCGACTATCTGCAGCTCATGAGCAGCGCAAAAAGGATCGACAACCGTGTGCAGGAGATCTCGGAAATTACCCGGAATCTGAAGATCATGGCAAAAGAACTGAATATCCCCGTTTTGACGCTTGCACAGCTTGCCCGCGCCAGCGAAAAGCGGCAGGACCATCGGCCAGTCCTTTCCGATCTGCGCGACTCCGGCTCCATCGAGCAGGACGCGGATATCGTCCTTTTCCTGTACAGAGAGGCTTACTACGCCAATGAAGCTCAGAACCCGGAGGAGATCGACCGCAACAGCGGGGAGATCATCGTCGCAAAGAACCGGCACGGTGACCTGAGGACGGTCCCGGTCCACTGGCAGGGCGAGTTTATGCGGTTCACTTCGCAGGAGGTCGTGCGCCGTGAAAGCGGATGAGATCCTGAACCGGGTGCGGTTTGACTTCCCAGAAAACGGGAAGATCGTGGCGGGCCTTTCCGGAGGAGCGGATTCCGTCTTGCTGACGCATCTTTTGTATCTTCGGTTCGGCTCGGAACGGCTCCGCGCGGTCCATGTGCACCACGGGATCCGCGGGGCAGAGGCGGACAGGGACGCCGCGTTTTCAGAATCTTTCTGCCTTGCGCGCAACATTCGGTTCACCCTATGCCGTTTCGACGTGCCAAGGCTCGCGAAAGAGGCGGGCGAAGGGTTGGAAGCGTGTGCGCGGCGCGTTCGCTACGACTGTTTTTCCAAGGCGGCGGACGGCCTGGCGGATGTGATCGTCACGGCGCATACCGCCGATGACAACGCGGAGACCGTTCTGATGAACCTGACGCGGGGAAGCGGCATCGCGGGCGCTTCGGGGATCCCGGAACACCGTGGAAAGATATTCCGCCCTTTGCTGCATATCACGAGGAGCGAAGTGGAGTTTCTGTGCGAACATTTCGGGCTCTCTTTCGTCACGGATTCCACAAACCTTGATCCCGCCTACACGAGGAACCGGTTTCGGCTCGAGATCCTTCCGGCGCTGAAGACGATCAACCCCCGGGCGGTCGAAGCGATCACCCGTTATTCCGATTTGATGGCGGCGGCGTATGATTTCCTTTCCTCTTCGGCGGACGCGCTCCTGCGCAGCGCGCGGACCCGATGGGGCTGGTCCCTGCCTGTGCTTTGCGAGGCGCACAGCGCGGTCCTCAGGGAAGCGCTTCGAAAGCTCGCGGCGCCGTATAAGCCCTTGGGCTACGGGGAAACGGAAGAGGCGGAAAAATGTGTGCGCACCGAAAGCTGCGCGACTTTTTCCGATCGGGTGCGCTTTGAGGCAAAACGGGGCACACTGACGGTGACGCCGTGTGTTCTCCGGCCGGTCTATGTCCCGCTGTTGGAGGGGAAGACCGTGTTGGAGGACGGAAGAGAAGTCGTTTTCCGGCGCGAAAGAAGTTTTTTTTTCAAAAAAAAGCAAAATGTTCATAGTTTGTTTTTTGACAACGCTTTAGATTGTGATACAATATCATGTGTTCCCGTTCTTAGAACGCGAAAAGAAGGGGACCGATTCTCTCCCGCAGGGCGCGGCTTACGCAAACCGCTGCGCCGTCTGATGAGCGAGCTGGGCATTCCCGCTGCGGTTCGGGACCGCCTGTTGCTCCTCGAAGCGGACGGGGAGATCGTTTGGGTCGAAGGGATCGGCGCGGCGGAGGGGTTCGCCGTGACCGAACGGACGGAATGGGTGTTCACCGTGGAGATCCTTTCCGAAAATGAGGGAAATGAGGTTTGAGGAGGACAAAACCGTGGAAAATACTTTCGTGAATCCAATGGAGAAGGATATTCAGGAGGTCCTGTACAGCGAAGCGCAGATCCAAAAAATGGTCGATCGCGTGGGTGCGGAGATTACCAGAGACTATGCCGGCAAGAATCTGCTTCTGGTGAGCGTTCTGAAGGGATCCGTCGCGTTTATGGCGGACTTGATGCGGGCCATCCGCATCCCGGCGCGCATCGATTTTATGGCCGTCTCCAGCTACGGTTCCGGGACGAAAACATCCGGCGTGGTCAAAATCATCAAGGACCTGGACATCAATCTCGCGGGTTACGATATCGTGATCGTGGAGGATATTCTGGACAGCGGCAAAACGCTCCGCTATCTGATCGATCTCCTGCGGAGCAGGAACCCCGCCAGCGTGGAGATCTGCACGCTGTTCGATAAGCCGGAGCGCCGCGAAGTCGATGTTTATGCGAAATACAAGGGCTGCGAGATCCCCGACGCGTTTATCGTCGGCTACGGATTGGATTACGATGAGAAATACAGGAACCTGCCCTATGTCGGCATTTTGAAGCCTGAGGTCTACGGGGCGTAACGGTCTCCAAAGGCACAAGACCGCATATTTATTTCCGGGAGGTCAGAACTTGAACAATAAGAAAATCATTCGCAACCTTGCGATATATCTCGGGATCCCGATCCTTCTCTTTTTCGTGCTGTTTTTCGTTTTCAGTCAGGGCGCGGAACAGACGCCCAGCATTCGCTATTCCGACGTGCTTTCCTATTTTGAGGAGCAGCAGGTCTCCGCGTATAAGCTGGACCTTGGCACCGGCGCGATGGAGATGCGCGTCGTGGACGACGCCGGGCACGAGACCGTCGTGCGGTATACGGTCCCCAATGTCAATCTTTTCTACAACAATGTGACGGACGACATCGACGCGTACAACGACGCGCATTCCACAAAAATGGTGCAGGATGTGCTTCGTCCCGCGGAGACGAGCTGGCTCGTCAGTCTTCTGCCGACGCTTCTGATGGTCGGCCTGCTGGTGGTGTTCTGGGTGTTCATGCTCCGCCGTATGGGCGGAGGCGGCGCCGGAAACCAGATGAACTTCGGCAAAGCCAAGGTCAAGCAGATCGGAGACGAAAAGCGGCGCACGACCTTTGCGGATGTGGCCGGCGCGGACGAGGAAAAAGAAGAGCTGCGGGAGATCGTGGAATTTCTGAAGCGTCCGGGCAAATACAATGAACTCGGTGCGCGCATCCCGAAGGGTGTGCTGCTGGTCGGCCCTCCCGGCACCGGCAAAACGCTTCTTGCCCGCGCGGTCGCGGGGGAGGCGGGCGTTCCGTTCTTCTCCATTTCCGGTTCCGATTTCGTGGAGATGTTCGTCGGTGTCGGCGCGTCCCGTGTGCGTGACCTTTTCGAAAAAGCGAAAAAGAACCATCCGTGCATTATCTTTATCGATGAGATCGACGCGGTAGGCCGTCAGCGCGGCGCCGGACTCGGCGGCGGGCATGACGAGCGCGAGCAGACGCTGAACCAGCTCCTCGTGGAAATGGACGGCTTCGGCGCGAACGAAGGCGTGATCAAGATCGCGGCGACGAACCGCCCCGACATCCTCGATCCCGCCCTGATGCGTCCCGGCCGTTTCGACCGCCAGGTCACGGTGGGGTATCCGGATATTCGGGGAAGAGAAGATATTCTCCGGGTCCACGCGAAGGGGAAGCCGCTCGCGCCGGATGTGGAGCTCTCTACGATCGCGAAATCCACCGCCGGCTTTACCGGCGCAGACCTTGAAAACCTTCTCAATGAGGCGGCGCTTCTCGCCGCGCGCAAGGACCACCGTGCGATCACAATGGAGGAGATCGAGGAAGCCACCATCAAGGTCGTGGTCGGCACGGAAAAGAAGAGCCGTGTGATGAGCGAGAAGGAAAAGAAGCTCACCGCTTACCATGAGGCGGGACACGCGGTCGCCACGCATTACTGCCCCACGCAGGATCCGGTGCACCAGATCTCCATCATCCCGCGCGGCATGGCGGGCGGCTACACGATGCACCTCCCGACGGAGGACAAATCATACCAGAGCCGCAGCGAAATGAAGGAAGAACTCGTAGTCCTGCTCGGCGGGCGTGTCGCGGAGGCGCTGGTGCTCGGAGACATCTCTACCGGCGCTTCCAACGACATAGAACGCGCCACGAAGATCGTGCGTTCTATGGTGACGAAGTTCGGCATGAGCGACAGGCTCGGGCCGATCACCTACGGCACGGACACGAGCAATCCTTTCCTCGGAAAGGAAATGGGCCATGTCAGCAATTATTCCGAGGAGACCGCCGGCGAGATCGACGAGGAGATCAAGCGGCTGATGAACGAGGCTTATGCCAGGACCGAAGCGATCCTCAAAGATCACATGGACATTCTCCACCGCCTTGCGGGCGTCCTGTTCGAGCGCGAAAAGCTCGACGCTGCGGAGTTTATCGACGTTGTGGAAGGCCGTCTTCTTCCGGCCTCTGCAGGAGCCGCGCCGTCTCCCGTGCTGACGGGCGAGGATGCTCCCGCAGAATAAAAGACAATATTTCGGCGATCAGGGAATGCGCTGCATTCCCTTTCCGCTTGTTTATATGCAGATTACAGGAGTACGAAATGGCAAAGAAAAAAAACTACGGCGATGAAAGCATCACAAGTCTGAAAGGGGCGGACCGTGTCCGCCTGCGGCCGGCGGTGATCTTCGGTTCCGATGGGCTCGACGGATGCGAGCACGCGATCTTCGAGATCCTCTCCAACGCGATCGACGAAGCAAGGCAGGGCTACGGCAAGGAGATCACCGTGACCCGGTTCCTCGATCATTCCGTGGAGGTCGAAGACCACGGGCGCGGCATCCCGGTCGATTACAACAAACGCGAGGAACGGTACAACTGGGAACTGGTCTTCTGCGAGATGTATGCGGGAGGCAAGTATGAAAACAATAACGGCGGCAACTACGACTTTTCCCTTGGATTGAACGGCCTCGGCCTTTGCGCCACACAGTACGCCTCGGAATATATGGATGCGGACATCCGCTACGACGGGTTCCGCTACACGCTGCACTTTGAACACGGAGAAAACGTCGGCGGCCTGCAGAAGGAACCTTATAAGGGCAGAGGAACGGGCTCGGTCATCCGCTGGAAGCCCGATCTTCAGGTGTTCACCGAGATCGACGTCCCCGCCGAATACTACCTCGACACGATCCGCCGGCAGGCGATCGTCAACGCGGGCGTGCGCTTCGTTTTCAAAAACGAGACCGCGCCGAAGAAGTTTGAAGAGACGGTTTTTTGCTACGAGAACGGCATCGAGGACCATGTTCGGGAGCTGCTCGGCGACGGCGCCCTGACCTCGGTCCAGACGTGGCAGAGTGAAAAAAAGGTGCGGGACCGCGACGACCTTCCGCTGTACAGCGTCAAGATCAACGTCTCTTTCGCGTTTTCGAATCAGCTGCATCTCACGGAGTATTACCACAATTCCAGTTGGCTGGAACACGGAGGCGCGCCGGACAAGGCCGTGCAGAACGCCTTTGTCTACCAGATCGACGCATATTTAAAGCAAAACGGAAAATACAACAAGAATGAGAGCAAGATCAAGTTCCAGGATGTGGAGGACTGTCTCGTCCTCGTGATCTCCTCCTTTTCGACGATGACCTCGTATGAGAACCAGACCAAGAAGGCCATCAACAACCGGGGGATCCAGGACGCCATGGTGGAGATGCTCCGCCACAACCTCGAAGTCTATTTTCTGGAAAATCCGCTTGAGGCGGAAAAAATCGGCGCGCAGGTGCTCATCAACAAGCGTTCGCGCGAGGACGCCGAGAAGACCCGCCTCAACCTCAAGGGCAAGCTCACCGCGAAGATGGACATCACCGGCAAGGTCGCGAAATTCGTGGACTGCCGCAGCAAGGACGTCAGCGAGCGGGAGATCTTCATCGTGGAGGGCGATTCGGCGCTCGGGGCAGTGAAGCAGGCGCGGGATCCCGATTTTCAGGCGCTGATGCCGATCCGGGGCAAGATCCTGAACTGCCTCAAGGCCGATTACGACAAGATCTTCAAGAGCGAGATCATCACGGAACTCATCAAGGTCCTCGGGTGCGGCGTGCAGGTGAGATCCCGCGCAAACAAGAGCATCGGGGATTTTGATATCGACGCGCTGCGCTGGAGCAAGATCATCCTCTGCACCGACGCGGATGTCGATGGGTACCACATCCGCACGATGCTGCTCACCATGCTCTATCGGCTGACGCCAGAGCTCATACGGCAGAACAAGGTTTTCATCGCGGAGTCGCCTCTCTATGAGATCTCCTCCAAAGACAAGACCTTCTTCGCGTATAACGAGCGGGAAAAGGATCAGTTTGAGAAAGAGCTTAAGGGACAGCGCTACACCGTTCAGCGTTCGAAGGGTCTTGGCGAGAACGACCCGGAGATGCTGAACCTGACGACGATGAATCCCAAAACGCGCCGTCTCATTTCCGTCCGCCCGGGAGACGCGGCGCTTGCGGAAGAGATGTTCGATATCCTTCTCGGGGACAATCTCAACGGACGAAAGGACTATATCGCGGAACACGGCAGCGAGTATCTGGATGATCTCGACGTTTCCTGAACGATAGAAAGAGAGGTATGGCAGCGATGCCAAGAAAAAAGCAGCAGCCGAGATCCAATCGGGACGCGGCCGCACCGAAGATGCAGGGATATATTTCCGGCGCAGGAGAGATCGTCCGCCAGGATATCCAGGATACCCTCCGGCAAAACTTCATGCCCTACGCGATGAGCGTTATTCTTTCGCGCGCCATCCCGGAGATTGACGGATTCAAGCCTTCCCAGAGAAAGATCCTCTATACGATGTACAAGATGAACCTGCTCGGTTCCGCGCGGACAAAGAGCGCAAACATTGTCGGGCAGACCATGAAGCTGAACCCGCACGGCGACGCGGCGATCTACGACGCGATGGTGCGGCTTTCGAGGGGATACGAAGCGCTCCTGCACCCGTATGTGGATTCCAAGGGCAATTTCGGAAAGTTCTATTCGAGAGACATGGCGTGGGCGGCGGCCCGCTACACGGAGGCGCGGCTCGACGACATTTGCAGGGAGCTGTTCCGTGACATCGACAAGGACACCGTGGACTTTGTCGATAACTATGACAACACGATGAAGGAGCCGAGTCTCCTGCCTGCTGCGTTTCCTTCCGTGCTCGTCAACGCGAACACGGGCATTGCGGTCGGCATGGCGTCCTCCGTCTGTCCGTTCAACCTCGCGGAGGTCTGCGAGACGACCGCTGCGCTCATCCGCAACCCTAAGCACGATATTTTCTCCACGCTTCAGGCGCCCGATTTCCCGGGCGGCGGGCAGATCGTGTATGACGCGGAGGCGATGCGGCAGATCTATGAAACGGGCCGGGGGAGCCTTCGGGTCCGCTGCCGCTGGACATACGACAAATCAGAAAACTGCATCGACATTCGCCAGATTCCTCCGACGACCACCATTGAGGTGATCGTGGAGAAGGTGATCGATCTCGTCAAGCAGGGCAAGATCAAGGAGATCACGGACATCCGCGACGAGACAGGGCTGGACGGCCTTAAGATCACCATCGATCTGAAGCGCGGCGTGGACCCGGATAAGCTCATGCAGCGTCTCTACAAGCTGACGACGCTGGAAGACAGCTTTTCCTGCAATTTCAACATCCTGATCGCCGGTGTGCCGCGCGTGCTTGGGATCCGGGAGCTGCTCGAGGAGTGGACCGCGTTTCGCGTGGAATGCGTCCGGCGCAGAACCTATTTCGATCTGAGCAAAAAGAAGGAAAAGCTCCATCTGCTCTACGGGCTCCGCTCGATCCTGCT
>CANRMW010000099.1 GCA_947631835.1 uncultured Clostridia bacterium
ACAAAACGGGCGGGAACAGGGCCGGTTAGGTTGACAAAGACAACGGGGAGAGATATGATTCTTTTAGAACAATAAAAGGGAACAGCGGCTTGAACAAAACGCCGGGATGGGAGCGTCATGACGGGGAAAAAGAGCTTGGGGGTTCGGATCCGAACGCCCCTCGAAAGGATCTTCTGCGCGGTCGCGGCCGCGTGTTTGTTTTTGGGGACGTTTTGCGTCTCTGGGGCGGGAAGCGGGAAGGTCTTTCGCGTGGAGACCGAGCCCGAACTCCGGCAGGGCGAGCGCATGGAGGTCCGCCTTTGCCCGGACACGGAGGGGCTCGCGTCGTTTCTTTTGCGCGTGGAGTACGATCCCGGGGAGATCCGGGATGTCTCCGTGACGTTTGAGGGCAAAATGAAAGACGCGTATACCTATACGGTGGAAGAAGAGGGCCTGCTTTCCGTGATCTGCACGGCGAAGGACGGGCCTTTTGACGGGAACAGCGCGGTGTGCTTCCGCTTCCTGACCGAAAAGGAGACGGAGGAGGAGAGCGTTTCGGCGGCGTTCGAGCTTTTGGACGCCGCCGACGAAGACGCGCGCCGCCTGACGGAGGGGGAGAGCTACACGGCGCGGGCCGCGTTTGCACCCGGCCCGTCCGCAGAGTGCGCGCTGCTTCGGCTGGACCCGGAGAGCGGGGAGCTGGACCCGCCGTTTTCCCCGGATGTTTTTGACTACGCGCTGGAGGTCCCGTTTTCCGTTTCGGCGCTCGAGTTTGACACGGAGACGAGCGCCGGCGCGACCGTGCGCGTGAACCGGAAGAACCTCGGCGCGGGCGGGAGCACCGTGGATTTCGTGTTTACCGTGACCGCCGAGGACGGGAAGACGAAAGCGGAATACAGGGTCTCGGTCACGCGGCAGGAGAGGGGATCGGACCCCACGGAGACGCCGAAGCCGACGGCTACCCCGAAAGCGGCGGCGACGGAAAAGCCCGCCGGGACCGCGTCTTCGGAAAGCGGCGGTTCGGGCGGAGAGAAGGAGACCGCGCCGAAGGCGGACGCTTCACCGGACCGGACGGCCGTGCCGACCCAGACGCCGAGCGCTGCGGCGGGGGAAGAACAGGTGCGGCAGGAGACCGTTTATATCACGAGGGAAAGCGGCAGGGAGGACACGGCGCTCGCCGCGTGTACGGCGGGCGCGACGCTCCTTGGCGTGTGCGTGGGAGGCGGACTGGTGCTCGCTGCGCGCAAACTCAAATGAGGAGAGGCGGAAGAGAGATGATCGGGAAAAAACTGCTCGACCTGCTGTACCCGCGCCGCTGCCTGATCTGCGGGAAGACCGCGGCGCTGAACGAAGATGGTGTGTGCGCGCAGTGCGGGGACGCCGCGGCGGGAACGGCCGTGCGGAACTTTGCGGTGCGCGCGGGGAAGATCGAACGCATTCTTGAGTGCCGCGCGCCGTGGCAGTACCGGGGACCGATCCGAGGGGCGATCTACCGGTTTAAATTCCACGGGGAACACAGCCTCGCCCCGGTGTTCGCCAAGCAGATGTGCGCGGCGGCGCGGCCCCTGCTCCCGGCGGACGCCGTCGTGCCGGTGCCGATCAGCGCGGAGCGGCTTTTGGAACGCGGGTACGATCAATCCCTGCTGCTCGCCGAGGCCCTTTCCCGTGAGCTGGGGATCCCCTGCCGGGAGCTCCTTTTGAAAACGCGCCACAACGCCACGCAGCACGAGCTCCCGCGAAAGGAGCGGGAGGCGAACGTGCGCGGCGTGTACCGGGCGGATCCGGCGGCGCAGGGCTTGCGTGTCCTGCTAGTGGACGACATCGTGACCACCGGAGCGACGGTGCGCTCCGCGGCGGGCGCGCTGCTCCTTGCCGGAGCGGTGCGCGTTTCCGTGTGCGCCCTGGCGGTCTCCTCCTGAAAACGGCAAAACAAAAGGGCCAGCGCGGCGAGGCGCTGGCTCTTTGCTTGCGGCTGGCTGCCGCGGCTCCCTTGTGGGGGCGGCGGTCAGTCTTCCTTTTTCTTCGCGGCCTTTTTCTCCGGCTTTCTGGTCGATTCCAGAAAACGCTTCATGCCCTCCGCCGTGTCAAGATGTTCCTTCAGAGCAGCCCGATGGTACTCCTGGGAAGAATCCTGCAGAGTGTAGTAGACACGAACGCGGCCGCGCCGATCGTTGCAGAATGTGCTGCGGGTCGTGACGTAGCCGGCCTCCTCAAGACGGCGAAGGGCGACGTACAGCGATGCGAGACTCATGCGGAGCAGGCCGCCGCTGCGTTTTTCGATCTCCTGCACCATCTCGTAGCCGTACATCTCGCGTTCCTGCAGAAGCTCCATGCAGAGGAGCTCCAGAGGAACTTTCTTCGTGCTTTCGTGTGCCATTTTCAATCCTCCTCCCCGATTGGGACTATATGTATTATAGCACGATATGTTCCCGAATGCAACTATTTTGCGCTCTGAAATACCGATAAAATTTAGAAAAATCTTTAGATTTATTGGCCTTTATAGGACATTTTGCTTTAAAATACGCGAGTGTCCCTTTATGCTGTGGGGCAGGGCGGCAGACCGCGCGCGAAGGCGGGGGAAGCGCTTTTCCTTCGTTCACACATTTTTTAGGATTTTGCATCTGTTCAAACGGGAGAAAATATGGTAGAATGATGAAATGAGAAGTTTGCGATTTTTCGGAAAGGGGAAACTGCGGTGATCGTGGTGGGCATCGACCCGGGATATGCCATCGTCGGTTACGGCGTGCTGGAATACGCGGGTCTGCGCTACCGGACGCTGGAGCACGGCGCGGTGACGACAAAGGCCGGCACGGATTTTCCCCGGAGGCTCTCCGCCATCTTCAACGGGACGCGGGCGGTGCTCGCGCACTGGAAGCCGGACGCCGTGGCAGTGGAGAAGCTGTATTTTACGAACAATAAGACCACGGGCATCGGCGTGGCGGAGGCGAGGGGCGTGATCCTGCTCGCGGCGGAGCTGGAGGGCATACCCGTGTTCGAATACACGCCCATGCAGGTGAAGCTCGCCGTGACCGGGTACGGCAAGGCGCTCAAGCCCCAGGTCATGGAGATGACGCGGCGGCTGCTGAACCTGAAGGAGATCCCGAGGCCGGACGACACGGCGGACGCGCTGGCGATCGCCATCTGCCACTGCCACACGGCCGGGTCGCCGTACAGAAGCCTTCTGAGATAACGAAAGAAAAGAGTGGATCCGATGTTTTACAGTTTAACGGGACGTCTCGTCCATTTGGAGCCGGGCATCGCGGCGGTGGAGTGCGGCGGCGTAGCGTTCAAATGCCGCACCTCCATGTACACCCAGCGGAACCTGCCGAGGATCGGGGAGACGGCGACGCTTTATACCGAGCTCGATGTGCGGGAGGACGCGCTGGAGCTTTTCGGCTTTTCCACAAAGGGAGAGCTGAACTGCTTTAAGATGCTGACGGCGATCAGCGGCGTCGGGCCGAAGGCCGCGCTGTCCATCCTCTCGGAGATGGCGCCGGAAAAGGTTGCGGCGTGCGCCGCCGGCGGGGACAGCAAGAGCTTCACAAAGGCTGCGGGCGTCGGCCCGAAGCTGGCGCAGAGGATCGTTTTGGAGCTGAAAGACAAGGTGAAGCGCATGGGCTTCGACCCGGCGGAGGGCTTCGACCCGAATGCCGGCGGCGGGAGCGCGGGGATCGTCTCCGCGTCCCAAAACGCGGAGCAGGCGGCGGAGGCGCTGATCGTCCTCGGCTACACGCAGTCCGAAGCGGCGCAGGCCGTCGCGCGCCTGGACGCGTCGCTCGCCACCGAAGAGCTGATCCGCCTTGCGCTCAAAGACCTTGCGCCGCGCTTTTGATGAGGAGGGGAAACGATGGATCTGGACCGCAGCGACGATTTTGATTTTGAGAACCGCGTAGTCGCGCCGGAATACGCCCCGGAAGATTCCGCAGTGGAAAATCCGCTGCGCCCGAGGACCTTCGCGGATTATGTGGGGCAGGAAAAGGCGAAGGAAAACCTCGAGGTGTTCATCGAAGCGGCGAAGCGCCGGAAGGAGAGCCTCGACCATGTTCTGCTCTACGGCCCTCCGGGACTCGGCAAGACGACGCTCGCGGGGATCATCGCAAACGAACTGGGCGTCGGGATCCGGATCACATCCGGGCCGGCGATCGAAAAGCCGGGAGACCTCGCGGCGCTTTTGACGAACCTGAACCACGGCGACGTGCTGTTTATCGATGAGATCCACCGGCTGCCGCGCGCCGTGGAGGAGATCCTGTATCCCGCGATGGAGGACTTTGCGATCGACATCATCACGGGCAAGGGGCAGATGGCGGCTTCTTACCATCTCCCGCTGCCGCGCTTTACGCTCGTCGGCGCGACGACGCGCGCCGGGCAGCTCACCGCGCCGCTTCGCGACCGCTTCGGCGTGGTCCTGCGGCTCGAGCTTTACGAGCCGGCGGAGCTTGCCCGCATCGTGGAGCGGAGCGCCGGGATCCTCGGCATCGAGGTCGAGGCGGACGGCGCGCTGGAGATCGCTTCCCGTTCCCGCGGGACGCCGCGCATCGCGAACCGCCTCTTAAAGCGCGTCCGCGATTTCGCGGAGATCGTTTCCGGGGGCGTGGTGACGTATTCCGCCGCGAAGCTCGCGCTGGACCGGCTGGAGATCGACGAGCTCGGTCTCGATTCCGGAGACCGCCGCGCGCTCTCCGCGATCATCAAATATTACAACGGCGGACCGGTCGGCGTGGAAACGCTCGCCGCCGCCATCGGCGAAGAGGCGGTCACCATCGAAGACGTGGTGGAGCCTTACCTGATGCAGATCGGCTTTTTGCAGCGCACGCCGAGAGGCCGCTGCGCGACAAAGGCGGCGTATCTGCACCTTGGCATCACGCCGCCGGGGAACCTCGCGGACGAGAATCCGCACTTTGAAGTTTAAGAGCACTTGGAAGGAGTATTCGATCATGGGCAGACTATTCGGAACAGACGGCATTCGCGGCGTCGCGAACAAGGACCTCTCCTGCGAGCTTGCGACGAAGCTGGGCAGGGCGGCGGCTACGGTCCTCACGAGCAAGGACACCCGGCATCCCCGGGTCATCATCGGAAAGGACACGCGCCTTTCGAGCGATATGCTGGAAAACGCTATGGCCGCCGGGCTTTGCAGCGTCGGCGCGTCGGTGATCCTGCTCGGCGTGGTGCCGACGCCGGCGGTGGCGTACCTCGTGGAAAAATACAAGGCGGACGCGGGCGTGATGATCTCGGCCTCGCACAACTCCTACGAATACAACGGCATCAAGATCTTCTCCGGCGACGGCTTCAAGCTGCCGGACGAACTGGAGGAGCGGATCGAATCGATCATCCTCGGGGAGGTCCCGCTGCCGGAGCCGCCGGCGGACCGCGACATCGGCACGGTGCGCACCGCGCCGAACGCGCTGCGCGACTACATCGAGCATGTGAAGGCGACGGTGCACTTCTCGCTGGACGGTCTCGAGATCGCGCTGGACTGCGCGAACGGGTCCGCTTCGATGACCGCGCAGACACTCTTTACGGAGCTGGGCGCGAAGGTACACATGCTTTCCGATCAGCCGAACGGGCTGAACATCAACGACAGGTGCGGCTCCACGCACATGGAGCAGCTCGTCGAGTATGTGCGGTCGCACGAAAACGTGGAAGTGGGCGTCGCGTTTGACGGCGACGCCGACCGCTGCCTTGCCGTGGACGAAAACGGCGAAGAGGTGGACGGGGACTTCATCATGGCGATCTGCGGCCTCGACATGAAGAGCCGGGGCAAGCTGCGGCGGGACTGCATCGTCGGGACGATCATGACGAACCTCGGCTTTGTGAAGTTCTGCGAGGCGAACGGCATCCATTTCGTCGCGACGAAGGTCGGAGACCGGTATGTGCTCGAGGAGATGCTGCTGGAAAATTACTGCTTCGGCGGCGAACAGAGCGGCCATGTGATCTTCCGCGACTTTGCGACGACCGGCGACGGCCAGATGACGGCCGCGCAGCTCCTCAGCATCCTGCGGCGGCGCGGCGCGAAGCTCTCCTCTCTCCGGACGGCGATGACGCGCTACCCGCAGACGTTGGAGAACATCCGCGTCTCGCCGGAAGGCAAGCTGGCGTTTTACACGAGCGTAAAGGTCAAAAAGGCGATCGAAGACGTTCAGAAGGCGCTCGGAGACGAGGGCCGCGTGGTGGTGCGTCCCTCCGGGACCGAGCCGCTGCTGCGCGTGATGGTGGAAGGCCCGACCGTGGAAGCGACGAAGGAGCATTGCGACGCGATCGCCGCCGTGATCCGGGAAGAGCTGACCTGATGCGCGCCGCAGACGGATGGCTCGATTACGAGCTGTTGGATACCTCGCGCGGGGAACGGCTGGAGCGCTGGGGAGAGATCCTGCTGATCCGGCCGGACCCGCAGATCCTCTGGGACGCGCCGCGCAGCGATCCGCGCTGGAAAAGCGCGCACGCGCGCTATCACCGCTCCAATACCGGCGGCGGACACTGGGAGACGTACCGGAAGATGCCGGACGTCTGGAAGATCGGCTATAAGGATCTCGTCTTTCGCTTAAAGCCGATGGGCTTCAAGCACACGGGCGTGTTCCCGGAGCAGGCCGTGAACTGGGACTTGATGGCGGAGAGCATCCGGGCGGAGAAGGCCGCGGAGCCGGAACGGGAGGTCCGGGTGCTGAACCTTTTCGGGTATACCGGAGCGGCGACGCTCGCCTGCCTGCGCGCCGGCGCGCATGTGACCCATGTGGACGCCGCGAAGGGAATGGTGCAGTGGGCGAAGGAAAACGCGGCCGCCTCGGGCCTTCAGGACCGCCCGGTCCGCTGGCTCGTGGACGACTGCGTGAAATTCATCCGCCGGGAGGCCCGGCGGGGGAGCCGGTATGACGGCATCGTCATGGACCCGCCTTCCTACGGGCGGGGGCCGGGCGGCGAGGTCTGGAAGCTGGAGGACCAGATCTGGCCGTTTCTCACGGAGCTTTTGCCGCTTCTCAGCGACAGGCCGCTCTTTTTTCTCCTAAATTCGTACACGGCGGGACTTTCTCCCTCCGTGATGGCATATATGCTCTCGGTCCTGCTGCCGCCGAGATTCGGCGGGACGGTGGAGGCCGAGGAGATCGGTCTCCCCGTGACGGATACCGGCTTCGTGCTGCCCTCGGGCAGCACGGCGGTGTGGCGGCGGAGCTGACGGAAGGAAGGCATTTTCGCGCATGGCTGGGGCCAACCCATTTATCAGGCTGAAGGACCTCTGCTTTTCCTATGACGAGGAGAGCGGCGAGGTGCTTCACGACATCCGGCTGGACATCGCGGCGGGGGAGTTTGTCGCGCTGCTCGGCCACAACGGCTGCGGGAAATCCACCGTGGCAAAGCTGCTCAACGGGATGCTGCTCCCCACCTCCGGCAAGGTGCTGGTGGACGGGATCGACACCGCCGTGGAGGAGACGCAGCTCGAGGTCCGCAGGCGCGTGGGCCTCGTGCAGCAGAACCCGGACAACCAGCTCGTCGCGGGGATCGTGGAGGAGGACGTGGCGTTCGGGCCGGAGAACCTGGGCGTTCCGAGCGAAGAGATCCGCCGCAGGGTGGACGACGCGCTGAAGGCCGTCGGCATGTACCGCTACCGCACCCACGCGCCGCACAAGCTCTCCGGTGGGCAGAAGCAGCGCGTCGCCATCGCGGGCATCATCGCCATGGAGACGAAGTGCATCGTC